>DATENH010000042.1:0-5092 GCA_035275145.1 Steroidobacteraceae bacterium
GGATCGGCAATGCTGGGCCAGTAGAGAGCGGCGGCTGCGTCGGGCGCAAGACTGCCGGGCGCGAGGTAATCCACCGCTCCGCTCGCGAAGCCCGCATCGATCAGCCCGGAACACTTCGCGGGATCGAAGCGGCGTTGCTCCCGCCACACCCACGACATGTCGCACGACTGCTGCACCGAATCGCGCTTCCGGCGCTCGAACGCGTCGATCGCCGGACGCAATGCCTTTTCGATGTTCGCATCGCCGGCGTGCGCCGCGAGCGCATCGTTCAGACCCTGCAACTGCTCGTCCATGTACTTCACACCGAGCGGCCCCGCATGCATCAGCAGCGGCGCGGAATGCACGTCGCGCGACGTGAACAGCCGCGGAGCCCATTCGCCCACATCGCTACCGCCGCCGTTGCCCCCAACGTCGACCAGAACCCCATCGACATCTTGAGCGCGCAAGGCTGCGAGACGCTCGGCCAGCTCGCGCAGCCAAGCCGCATCGATTACGTCTTGAATCGCCGCGGCTGTCGGCACGCTGCCGTTTGCATGCAGCGCTGACCAGGCGGACGCACAGACGGTCGGGAACTCAATGGGCCGGAACCGTGGAATCCGAACCAGCCCGAATCGATGCTGGCCGACGGTGATCGTGCCGCTACGGAAGGCTTGCGAAATGCCGTCGGACTTCATCGCAAATCCCTCGAGGGATTCGAACGGGAGCGAGAACGCGACGCGAGTCACAGGCCCATAGCCGAACGCAGCGCACGCGGTATCCGCATCTGTATCGACGGCGCGCGGCGGCGGCTCGGCAATCGCACCCGCCTGCTCCGGCGTAACCACCATTGCGAGGTGACCATCATGAAAGCCCACTACGAAGCTAGTGAGCGCTGCACTTGCATCCGCATCGGATCGAGCAGCGTCGAGAGCAAGCTGCGCGCGACGATCAAGCGACGGCGGATCGACGCCACTCGCCGGGCTCCCAGCCCAAGCCAGATGTGAGTAGGAGCGTTCGAGCTCATGCTTGAGAGCAGCGTAGTCCTCGCGCCAAGCCCTGCGATCGAACGCGGGTGCTGCTGCTGTGGTCGTCACCAGGAACGCCATGAGCGACCCAATCGCCAGTGTCTTCATGACTCAAGGACGGACACGCCGCCGATGTGTTACAGCGAAAACGCTAGATTTCGTTGTGTCTGAAGATGATTGGCCCGCGTTCACAGTGACCACCGGCATCGCTACGCTGTTCGGCATGCCATATCCCGTGCCCACTGACGAACAGTTGCGTCGCTTCGACGCAGACGGCTTCCTCGTCGTCGAGAACGCGATCGATCCCCAGGAGCTGGATGCGCTCGTGCGAATGGGACACGAGATGATCGAGCGTCCGCTCGATCCGAAGGCCAACGACTGGGACTGGCGCAGAGGCGAGTCGCACGAGAACCGCGTGTATCGCATCGTGCAGAGCGCAGTAGATCGGCACTACCCCTGGCTCGTGACCTCTGCCTTCCGCACTTGGGCCGCCAGCTTCGGCGGGCTGCTGATGCATCAGGACATGGAATTCTGGTACGAACAATTCCTCGGCAAGCCGCCGGGCACCGGGGCACCGACGCCGTGGCATCAAGACGAGGCCTACTGGGGCCGCACACTCCGCGACCGCGGCGTCACCTGCTGGACTGCCTTTCATTCCGTGCGTCCGGAGAACGGCTGCATGCACTTCGTCCGCGGCGGCCACAAGCGACTGCTACAGCATCGCAATCCGCCGGAGATGGCGAGCGACCTCCTCGTCTGCGACATTCCGCAGGACGCCGAAGTCGTCGTCTGTCCGATCGACGCGGGCACGGTGACGTTCCATCACAGCAAGACGCCGCACATGACGACAGGCAACACGTCGGGCGCGTGGCGGCTCGTACTGACTCAGCACTTCCGCAATCCGGCGTGCAAGGATCTTCCCGAGGACAACTACTCCTGGCGCGTGCACGTCAACCAGCGCACCGGCGAGCGCCGCGCCGAGCGCTAGAGCTCGCAGCGCTTTCTCAGCTGATCGGCCTCTGCCCTCGGCGAATCGAGCATCGCCATGCGCTGCAGCCGCATGTCGACGTAGGCACGATCGGCGCATTTCTCCTCTGGCAATACCCAGTCCTTGAACGATGCTTCAGGCCCCAGATAGATGATGGCATCGAACTGATCCTGCATCTGCATGGATCTCCATTCCTCGCGTGGAATTACGACGGCCTTGCCGTCCCGCACTGCCCGTCGCTCGCCTTCCCAAGCAAAGTAGCGGCCGAAATCCGCCACGCCCAGATCAGTGTTCTTCAGCTGCGCCAGGCTCGGCAGCCGCCACGCGGTGAAGTACGACGGCACCTGCATCGAAGTCGTCACCCTCCAGATCGTGAAGACTGCTCGCGGCGCCTGCGACTCCAATTGCATGACGAGCGTGTCGGACTCCGGCCACTCCGAGCCGTAGTTCGCCCAAACGACCTTGCGTTGGAAATGCAATGCCCCATAGACGATGAGTGCGCGACGACCTTTGCCCAGCACCTCTCTGCGTATGAGATCGGCGGCATATCCATCGCGATTTCCCAGAGCTTTCAGCTGATCGATGTAGTCGGCCTTGCTGTGAACCTTCGCCCAATCAAGCGGCGGCTCGCCCAACAGGACTCGCATCCGGCGCTGCTCGGGCAGCGATCGGTTCTTGTCCCGCACCGCGCGAAAGAACTGCTCGACGGCCGGCACGTCGAAGCTGCCGTTCGGCCCCGTTACGTCCTGCCACACTCGCTCCAGCTCGTGCGGCGCAACTCGCTCGCCGCGCTGGTATCGATCCATCACGTCCTGATATCTGGAGTTGCCGAACTCGACGACGATGTCCTCGACCGTCGCGGCAAACCTGTCGTCGCTGATCAACGAACGCAGAAAGGCCTGCGATTCGTCGTCGTGATGACTGATCGCGACGAGGCGATGCGATCGAAACGCCTCCAGGATGCCGGCAGTCGCATCCACCGGACTCGCCTCGGAGTGCGATGTCGCGCGCGCGGACCACAGCCCCAGAGCGAAGCAAAGCAGCAGACCTGACAGGGCAGCTCTCATCGGAATCCAGGTTAGCAAACTTGCAACATCTGCAACGTGCACGGCACCGCACAGCCATACCCTCCGCAAATGGACAAGACCTCGCGTTGGGCTCCTGCCCTTCTCACCATGACCGCCGTGTTCTCGCAAACGTCCGCAACTGCAGAGGTACCTCCCAAAGGCCCCTGCGCTACCGGCCCGTTCCGCGAGTTCGACTTCTGGGCCGGCGAATGGGAAGTGCACGACGCGAACGGCAAACTCGCCGGCCACAACAATGTCTCGATCGAGGAGCTCGGCTGCGTCGTGGTCGAGGACTGGCACGGGGCCAACGGCACGACCGGCCGAAGTCTCAACTACTACGATCCAGGCGCCAAGCGCTGGAAGCAGCGCTGGGCGGGGCTCGGTGTCGTGCTCGAAATGGATGGCGGAATGCAGGGCGACGCGATGGTCATGGAAGGCCCCGCCCAGTACATCGGCCAGAATCGCACCACGATCCTGCGCGGTACGTGGAACAAGCTGCCCGATGGCCGCGTGCGCCAGCAATTCCACGAATCCGACGACGGCGGCAAGACCTGGAAGCCGTGGTTCGACGGCTACTACACGCGAGTCCGCGCCAAAGACTGACCGCGCCACTGCCGGCCGGAGCAGCCAGTCAGGCGGCGCATGTGCCGGAACATCGTCGAGCGATGATCGAAGCCGACCTGTTCGGCGATTTCCACGTGAGTCAGCTTGGTCGTCGACAGCAAGCGCTGTGCAGCCGCGACGCGTTTCTGCTGCAAATATCGGTACGGCGTTTCGCCTTCGAGCGCATGGAACAGGCGAATGAAGTGGTACTTCGACAGGCACGCGGCATTCGCCATGTCGTCGATGGTGATCTGCTGCCGATAGTTGCTCTGAATGAAATCGCGGCCCCAGCACAAGCGCCGATACAACTCGCGGCGCTTGCCCGGCCGGATCGCTGACAGGGATTGAACAGCCTTGTTGGTCGAGCGGTGACTGCTGAGCATGCGCTCCAGCAGGAAGCTCAGCTGCTCCTCGTACCACGCTGCGTCATCGACACCCTGATGGACATGGAACGCGATGTAGCGCAGCACGGGCGTCACGATCTTGTCGTGCGGCCGCAAGTGTTCGCCGAACTCCACCGATTTGTTCTCGACCTGGCTGCCGCGCTCCAGGATGCGATCCTCCGGCGTCAGCATTCCGCCGAGCACTTCCTCGGCGAAGCCGGGGCGGAAGAAGACGCTGAAGCTGCGCACCGGTCGCGCACTGTGCAACGCGCTCGCGTAGGTGCGCCGGTCGTTGAAGATGAGGTAGTTGTCGTCGTCGACAGTGAGCGTGCGGTTGTCGATGAAGTACCGCTCTTCGCCACCCCAGCATGCCTTGATGGAGAGCCGCTGCTCGAAGGGGTGGTACTCGGCATCCGTCTCCGGGGCGTACATCACCGCGTTGTCTTTGCCCCAGACGGCGTAGAAAGACCGGCGGTAATCGCCTTCGCGCAACAGGTCCCGCAGCACCGGCAGCCTTCTAAACAGCAGCATCGCGACCTCCCGGTTCAAGCGTACTGCGCGGAACCGTCAGGTCAATCGCTGCATGTTGCACAAGCTGCAAAAATACGGCGGGCCGCAAGGCCCGCCGTCGAAACGTGCGCAATCGATTCTCAAAAGTCTGCAGTCAGCCCCATGAAGACATACCGCCCCAGCGTGTCGTACACCTGCGGATACGTATTGCCGTTGCAATACACGTTGACGCAGTTGGTCGCCCCGAGCAGCGGGGGGTCCTTGTCCGTAATGTTGTTGATACCGAGACGCGCCGTCAGATTGCTGAACACCCCGAGGTCGCTGAAGCTGTAGGCGGCGGACAAGTCGAAGTACTCGCGCGCACCCAGCTTCGCATCGGTGGCTGCGATGGGCGGCGCGCCGGTGTCCGGGTTGGTACCGTCGACATCGACCTCGTTGATGTGACGCCAGGTGAGCGACAGATCCAGGCCCCACGGCGTCAGCCAGCTCGCTCGCAGCTTGTGGCGCCAGTCGGGCAGCGGCACGCCGCACACGGAG
>DATENH010000043.1:0-2797 GCA_035275145.1 Steroidobacteraceae bacterium
CGCCTGCCCGCGGACGACGATCCGCTGCTGGTGCGCATGGATCGCATCCGCGAGCGCGATTACGCGTTGATCGACACGGTCAACGAGCACTACTCGCTGTTCGCCGAGAACATGTCCGAGCCGTACACCAACTGGCGTCGCTACAGCTACGCCGAGCTCGAGGCCGAAGACGAAGCGAAGCGCTCGGCGCTGACGCGCAAGCTCCTTGGCGCCGCGGCGATCGTCGGCGGCCTGGTGGTCGGCTCCGAAGCGAACACTTATGCCGGGCAGGCCGCGGCCACCGGTGCGATTTTTGGCGGCGCGTATGCAATCAAGAGCGGCTTCGACAAGGGTGCGGAAGTGAAGATGCACTCCGAATCGCTGAAGCAGCTCGGGGAATCCTTCCAGGCCGAGGTCCAGCCGATGGTCGTCGAGGTCGAAGGGCGCACTCTGCAGCTCAAAGGCACGGCCGAAGAGCAGTACCACGAGTGGCGGCGACTGTTGAAGGAACTCTACGAGAACGAGACCGGTCTGCCGGTCCAGACGCCTGCAGCGGCTCCGCCGGCTGCGCCCGCCGCCCCGAACAGCGGCGGGTAAAGCGCCACCGATTTCTTTCGACACGACACATCGCATCATGCTGGAGAGCGGGCAGGAACTGTCTGCGAGATTCGTTCTCGTCCGACGTCTGGGGACAGGCGGCAGCGGCGAAGTCTGGCTTGCGCAGGATCGCGAGCGCGGCTGCTTCGTCGCGCTGAAGATCCTGCGCGACGATCTGATGCAGGACGTGGCCGCCATCGCAGCCCTGCAACGCGAGTCCGAGCATGTTCGGACACTCGAGCATCCGAACATATTGAAGGTCGACGGCGTGCATCGCACCGGCCGTCACACCTGGATCGCGATGGAGTACGCGTCGGGCGGCGACCTTTCGCAGCTGCGCGGTCGCGGCTATCGGGAGATTCTTTTGCACGCGGCGCTGCCGATCGCGGCCGCGCTGGAGCACGCGCATCGGGCCGGCATCGTCCATCGCGACGTGAAGCCTTCAAATGTGCTGCTCGCGTCCGATGGCACACCTCGCCTCGCGGACTTCGGCATGGCTCTGGTGACTGCCGCGAAGCCCGCTGCCAATGCCGGGCGCGGCTCACCGTACAGCATGAGCCCGCAGCAGGCGGCTGGCGCCGCGGCGAGTCCGGCGGATGACATCTACGGGTTCGGGGCAATGCTCTACGAGTTGCTTTCCGGCTATCCGCCGTCTTACGGGAATGGCACCCTCGCTGCATTGCCAGCAACGGTGCCTGCACCGCTCGCGCAGCTGGTCGCGCGGCTGCTCGCCGAGTCTCCGGCCGACAGACCCGCCGACATGCAAAGCACCGAGCGCGAGCTGGCTGCCATACTGGCTGCACCGCCGGTCACATCGGTCGAACCCGTGAACGAGTCAACGCCGAATCCCGCTCCGATCCGAGTCGAGCCGCCGCGCATGCGTGGGTCTGCGCAGGGCGAGCCGTTGCGCGGCGAATGGCAGCGCTCGGCACCGCAAGGTACGAATGCGGAAGAGCTGCGGCGACAGGGATTTCGTCGCGGTCTAGGCGCGGCGTCGATCGTCGCCGGCATCGCCGCGATCGCCTTCGTGTTCTTCGCATTGCCGCGCTGGGTAGGCAACGGCGGCCAGGAGCCGGCGCGTTACAAGCAGGCCGTCTCGCCGGTGCCGGCGAAACCCGCGGAGGAGCCGAAGAAGGAAGTGGACTTCGCCGCGCTCGCGCGCGCCAAGCAGGATGCCGACGATCGCCGCGGACCGATCGAGGAGCGATTGAAGAAGCTCGCGGCGCGGGCCGCCGAGCAGTGGGGCGGCGAGCAATTCAAACGTGCGAACGACGAGCTCGCCGCGGGCGACAAGGACTACGAAGCGCGCGAATACGTGACTGCGCTCGAGCACTTCACCGCGATCGAGCCTCTGCTGACCACGCTGGAGAAGCGCGCTGGCGTGGTGCTGCCCGAGCAGCTCAAGGCCGGCGCCACTGCCTTGCAGGAAGGACGCTCCGCCGATGCCAAGACCGCGTTCGTTCTGGCAGCGAAGATCGAGCCCGGCAACAAAGTCGCCGAGCACGGGTTGAAGCGCGCCAACACGCTCGACGAAGTGCTGAACCTCGTCGCCAGCGCCGAGCGCATGGAAAAGGAATCGAATCCGGTCGGCGCCGTCGAGCAGTTTCGCAAGGCGCTCGCACTCGACGCCGAAGCGCCGCGTGCCGCCGACGGCATCGCGCGCATCGAAGCGAAGTTCGCCTCGGACGCGTTCGCGAGCACGATGGCGCGAGGCTACGCGGCGCTCGCGAAGACCGACTACGCAGGTGCACGCTCGGCGTTCGAGGCGGCGCGGCGCGTGCGCCCGAACGCTCCGGAGATCCCGACGGCGCTCAAGCAGATCGAGCAGGAGCAGCGCACTGGCGACATCTCGGTGAAGCTCGGCGTGGCGAAGGAGCAGGAAGGGCAGGAGCGTTGGGCCGATGCGCTCAAGGAATATCGTGCGGTCGCCGAGCTCGACTCGACGGTGGCCGCTGCCCAGGAAGGAATCGCGAGAACGACGCCGCGTGCTGCGCTCAATGAGCAACTCGAGTTGTACCTGACGCAACCCGAGCGTCTCTTCAGCCAGCCGGTGCGTGCAGCCGCGCGCGACACGCTGGCGCGTGCAGCGAACATCGCGAACCCCGGTCCGCTACTGCAGAAGCAGATGGCGACGCTCAAGGATTGGATCGCGCGCGCCGACGTGCCGGTGGCGGTCGCCCTGCAATCGGACAACATCACGCAAGTCACCATCTATCGCGTC
>DATENH010000044.1:0-69413 GCA_035275145.1 Steroidobacteraceae bacterium
GCATTTCATTGCCGGTCGCACTCTCCGCGACGCTCTTGTTCCGAGGACTGAGCTTCTGGCTGCCGATGATTCCCGGAATGTGGCTGTCGCGCCGCCTGTTTAGCGCTGGCTCGCGTCACGCGGCGGCAAGCTTCGTCGACAACTACTGGGCTCGAACGGCTGAAAGCCTGTTGCGGGAGCTCGGAAGCACGGCGCAGGGGTTGAGTTCGGCCGATGCCGCAGAGCGCCTGCGCAAGTACGGCCCGAATCGGTTGAGTGACGAAGGACGACTGTCCCGCATCGACGTTCTGGTACGCCAGGTTGCCAGTCCACTGCAGTTGCTGCTCGTTTTCGCTGCGATCGTCGCAGCGGCAACAGGCGAGATGACCAATGCAGTAATCGTGCTCACGATCCTGTGCGCGAGCGCGTTCATTGGCTATCGGCGGGAATATAGCGCCCGGGCAGCAGCGGCGGCACTACGTGAGCGTGTGAAGGTGCGCACGACAGTGGTTCGCGATGGCGCGAAGCTTTCCGTGCCCGCCGAAGACGTCGTGCCTGGAGACATCGTGTTGCTGTCTGCAGGAAGCCTCGTGCCTGCGGACAGTCTTCTCCTCGATGCGACGGATTGCTACGCCAGTGAGGCAGTGCTCACCGGTGAAAGCTTTCCTGTGGAGAAAGCGCCTGCACTCTTGCCTGCCGACACTCCGCTCCCGCAACGCTCGAACTGCGTCTATCTGGGGACGAACATCCGTAGCGGCACGCTGCGTTGTGTTGCGGTTCGAACTGGCTCGGGAACGATGTTCGGCACGATCGCGCAGCGGCTGACGCTGCGCCCGCCCGTGACAGAGTTCGACCGTGGGACACGACGCTTCGGCTACATGCTCACGAGCGCCATGCTCGTAATGGTCTTGCTCGTGTTCGTCGCGCACATGCTCGCGGCTCGACCGGTCGTCGAGACGCTGTTGTTCGCAGTTGCGTTGGCCGTCGGTTTGAGTCCAGAACTCTTGCCGGCCATTTTGAGCGTCAACCTCGCGCGCGGCGCAGAAATGATGGCACGCCACGGCGTGCTCGTTCGCCGGCTGAATGCTATCGAGAATCTCGGCAGCATCGACGTGCTGTGCACGGACAAGACAGGAACCCTGACCGAAGGTGTCGTCAGGCTCGACGGCGGTTATGACTCCGATGGAGCACCCTCGCGCGAGATCGTCGAACTAGGCGCTTTGAACGCGACGTTCGAATCTGGCCTGGCCAGTCCGCTGGACGACGCCATCCTGGAGTCGTTCAAGCCCGCGCTCGCTGCCGTCACGAAGCTTGCAGAGATACCGTTCGACTTCGTGCGCAAGCGTGTCAGTGTTGTTGTGGAGCGCGAGGGCAGCGTTCAACTCATCAGCAAGGGCGCATTTCGTACGGTCCTCGATGCATGCACGACGCTGCTCAATGGTGCGCCGCTGGACGATCAAGCGCGTGCCGGACTCGAGGCTCGCTTTGCTGAGTGGAGCGGAGCCGGCATTCGCGTGCTCGCGGTGGCAACCAAATCGCTACCCAAGCAGGAAAGCTACGATCGCACGGACGAGTCCGCTTTGCGTTTCGCTGGATTCCTGACCTTTCTCGACCGCCCGAAGCAAGGGGTGCCGCGCGCCATCGCCGACCTGGGCAAGCTTGGAGTGTCAGTGAAGCTGATTACCGGCGACAGTCGTCTGGTCGCTGAGCACGTCGCGGGTCTGGTCGGGCTTGGCACCGCGCGAGTCTTGACCGGTGCGCAACTCGACGAGCTGCACGATGAAGCGCTCTGGCGCGAAGCGGAGCGCACGGATCTGTTCGTCGAGGTCGATCCCAATCAGAAGGAGCGCATCATTCTATCGCTCAAGAAGATGGGGCACGTCGTCGGCTTCCTGGGCGACGGCGTCAACGATGCACCGGCGATGCACGCCGCCGATACCAGCATTTCCGTCGAACGTGCGGTCGACGTCGCACGCGAGGCGGCCGATTTCGTGCTCGTACAGCAGGATCTGGACGTGATCCGGCGCGGCATCGAAGAAGGGCGGCGCACGTTCGCCAACACACTCAAGTACGTGCTGACGACTACGAGCGCGAATCTGGGCAACATGGTCAGCATGGCGGCGGCGTCGCTGTTCCTGCCGTTCCTGCCGCTCACTGCAGGACAGATCCTGCTCAACAATTTCATCTCCGATATCCCGGCGCTCGGCATTGCCGACGACAGCGTCGATCCGGAGCTGATCGATCAGCCGCGACGCTGGGACACGGGCTTCATCGGCCGCTACATGGTCGAGTTCGGCCTGGTGAGCTCGGCGTTCGACTTCCTGACGTTCGGCTTGCTGCTCTGGACATTTCAGGCCACGCCGGCCGAGTTCCAGACGACGTGGTTCGTCGAATCTCTGCTCACGGAGCTTGCGATCGCACTCGTCGTTCGCACCAGACGGCCGTTCTTCCGCAGCCGACCCGGTACGTTGCTGCTCACTTCAACGCTGGCGCTCGCAGCGTTGACGCCGCTCGTCCCGTACCTGCCGTTCATGTCGGTGTTTGGATTTGTGCCTGTGCCTTGGACCCTTACCACAACTGTGGTTGTAATCACGGCGCTCTACGTCGTGTGCACAGAGCTCGTGAAGCGGTGGTTCTACCGGAGAGAAGCATGCAGCTGACATTCCTGGGAGCGACCCAAACCGTGACCGGATCGCGTTACCTGCTGAGATGCGAAACGGGTTGGATGTTGGTGGATTGCGGCTTGTTTCAGGGCTACAAGCACCTGCGATTGAAGAACTGGGCGCGGCCGCTCTTCGATCTGTCGACGTTGAATGCGGTCGTGCTGACGCACGCACACCTGGATCACAGCGGCTATCTGCCGCTACTCGTCAAGCAGGGGTTCAGGGGCCCAATCTACGCAACGCCACCCACGATTGATCTGTGCCGGATTCTGCTGCCCGACAGCGGGCATCTTCAGGAGGAGCAGGCGGAGTTCGCGAATCGACACGGCTTCTCCAAGCACTCGCCGGCGCTACCGCTTTACACGGAACGAGACGCTACCGAGTGCCTGAAGCATTTCGAGCCGATCTGGTTCGAAGAGGTCTTCGAGCCTGTGCCAGACATTCGCGTGCACTACAGCCGCGCTGGACACCTGCTCGGCGCCGGGAGCATCCGCATCGAATCCGCGAGCACGTCCGTGCTTTTCTCTGGCGACCTCGGCCGACCTGCGGACCCGCTGATGAGCGCGCCTGAGCCGCCGCCGAGTGCTGACTATGTCGTCGTCGAGTCGACCTACGGCGATCGCAAGCATCCGGCGCTGGATTCGCAGAATGAGCTTCGGGATGTGATTCGTCGTACCTGTGAGCGTCGTGGCATCGTCGTGATACCGACATTTGCGGTGGGTCGGGCGCAACTGCTCCTGCTTCTCATTGCGCGTTTGAAGGCGGCGCGAGCCATTCCGGACATTCCCGTGTACCTGGACAGCCCGATGGCGATCGACGCGACCGAACTGCTGACTCGGCACGCTGCAGAGCACCGCTTCTCGCCATCCGATGCGGCAAGCATCGGGCGAACCGCACGGCTCGTCCGCACAGCCGAAGAATCGAAGTCGCTCGATCGCATCCGCGAGCCCGCGATCATCCTTGCGGCGAGCGGTATGGCCACCGGCGGACGAGTGGTGCATCACCTCAAGATGTTCGTTACCGACGCGCGCAATACGATCCTCTTTTCAGGGTTCCAGGCCGGCGGAACGCGTGGTGCGAGTCTGGTCGCCGGCGCACGAGAGCTGCGCATTCACGGTGAGACGTTTCCAGTCCGCGCGGAAGTGTGCCAGCTCCAGTCCGCCTCCGCGCATGCGGATGCCGACGAAGTGATCGCGTGGTTGCGCCAGTTGCAGACTGCGCCTCGGCAAGTTTTCGTCACGCACGGCGAGTCGAGTGCGAGCGACGCCCTGCGCCAGCGGATCCAGTCAGAACTGAACTGGACAGCGAGCGTTCCGGAGTATCGCGATGAGGTGGAGCTCGCGAAGGACTAGGAACATCCGCGTGGTCGTTCGGTACCACCCCTGATTTTCGTTTGCGCCAGAAAGCACATGCTGTAGCTCAACTCGCTTCAGGAGCAGTGCTCATGTACAAGCAACTACTCGTGCCCGTCGACGGCAGTGAACCCTCGATGCTCGGGCTGGCCGAGGCGATCAAGATCGCGAAGAGCGACGGGTCCAAGCTGCATCTGGTTCACGTCCTCGATGAGCTGGTCCCATGGGGCGTGGATATACCGGCCCGGTACATCGAACAGTTCGTCGATGCCCTGAAAGCGCGCGGCAGGGAGGTTCTCGGAAAAGCTGAACGCACGGTGCGTGAGCATGCGCTCGAGCCCAATGCTGTGCTGATAGAAACGATCGGCGGCCGAGCGGCCGACCTCATCGTGGAGCAGGCGAAGCAGTGCAGAGCCGACCTGATCGTGATGGGAACACATGGCCGTCGTGGATTGCGCCGGCTCGCTCTCGGCAGTGACGCAGAGCTCGTGCTGCGATCTTCGTCTGTCCCTGTCCTCCTGGTTCGCGGCCGGGCCAAGGATGACGAACCGCGGCGCTGATGACCCAGCCTTCTGGCAAGCACCACACATATATATGTGTGGCGATGACTCTCCGGTTATGTAATTCCAGGGGCCCGTGGCGGGGATCACCGCCATTGCGGCTGCCACGGCGTCGTCACGCGGTTCCTCTGATTCTGTGTCGCATCGTGATGGCGGAGCATCAGACGCGTCAGGAACAAGAGGAATCGACAATGCAAATCGGCGGCGCAATCTGGGCCGGTGTTCCGGTCGATCAGCTCGACACGAATCAGCCACGCGGCGGTTGGGAGCTGGAAACAGCACACTTCGTCGCCGCGCGCGTTGGCCTGCAGCTCGCGAGGTTGCGAGCGTCGACAGCGAGCGCAGTAGCGACCGATCATGCCGAGCGGCGCTATCGCAACGCGTTGCACCTCCTGCAACGAATTCGCGCCAGCTTGAACGACAGTTCAACCGCTGAGTAGCCATGGTAAGCAAGACATCTCGCGCAGTTGTGGGCGCCGCTCTCGGTGTGCTCACCAGCGTGAGCTACAGGGCGTTCCAACGTGACATCGAGACGGCAAGATTGCGCGTCAGCGCCGGGAGCCTCCTGGCAACGACGGCTTACGGTCCCGTCGAGTATTCGCAATTCGGACAAGGCAAGCCGTTGTTGGTGGTGCACGGTGCCGGTGGTGGATACGATCAAGGCCTGCTCTTCGCTCGCCCTCTGGCCGACAGCGGATTCCGCGTTACCGCAATGTCCCGCTTCGGCTACCTGCGCACGCCGCTGCCAGAGGATGCTTCACCACGTACGCAAGCCGATGCGCATGCAAGCTTGCTGGATGCGTTGCAGATCGACCGGACGATCGTGATCGGAGCGTCCGCGGGCGCCCCGTCGGCCATGCAGTTCGCGATTCGTCACCCGCAGCGTTGCAGTGCACTGGTTCTACTTGTGCCTCTGACCTGGAAGCCGGATGACGCGCCCGACTCTGCGTCGCGGCCTTCGCGGCTGTCCGAGCTGATCCTGCGCTCGATGGTCGGCTCGGATGCATTGTTCTGGCTGGCATTGCACCTCGCACGCAAAGCGCTGATCGAGCGGGTGCTCGGCACGCCTCCGGCGGTCCTCGCCGGCGCAAGCTCGAGCGAGCAGGGGAGGGTCGACGAGGTTCTCCACAGCATTCTGCCGCTCAGCAGCCGTACAGCGGGCTTGCGCAATGATGCTCTGATTGCGAGCTCACTGTCTCGGTACGATCTCGAGTCGATACGAGCACCCACCCTCGTCGTCAGCGTGCGCGACGATCTCTACGGTACGTTCGCCGGTGCGCAGTACACGGCGCAACACATACCGGGTGCAGGATTCATCGGTTATAAGCAAGGCGGGCACTTGTGGGTCGGCCATCATCAGGAGCTGATGGACGTGATCGACTCGTTCGTGTCCCGTGCTGATCGGGCTCAGTAGCTACGCGGTCGAGTCGCGCCGGCTGGCACGAGAATCGCCTGAGTAAGCTTGCAAACGTCGACGCGCGCTATCGAAGGCGTCGCGCAGTGCCACGTACACGTCCATGTGTGCCTCCTGTTCCGCGCGTTCGCTTCGCACGGCGATTTCGCCACCGGGCACGGTGAGGTCGATCTTTACCTCGAACGGTGCGCCCTTGTTGCGATGTGCCGGCGGAGCTTCGACGACTACGTGACAGCCCGTGATCCGATCGTAGAAGCGTTCCAGACGCTCGACGAGTTCTCGTACACGTGCCTCGACGGCGGGCGAGGAGTGCATGTGTCTGAAGGTGATCCGCAGTGGTGTTTGCATGAGAGGCATGGTGCCGCTCAGGTGACACGATCGGAATAGGAACATCCCCGGGCTACTTCGGTACCAGCCCTGATTTGCTGCGAGCCCGCGTTGCGACAATGTGGATGCCGCAACCTTCGGCGGAGCTTTGGACCATGACCGATTCGCACCCGGTACAGACGGCGCAACCGGCGACGCTTGGCGCAGCCGAGGACGAGCTGACCCGACCTTCGCCCATCCTGATCACCCTCACGGCGGCTTTGATCTACTCGATGTTCGTGCCCTTCGTTCTGCGTTCAGACTACATGTTGTTCGATAGAGCTCGCCTTCCTTATCTGAGCCTCCTGGAAAGGTTCAACTGCGCCTATTGCTCGTACGCGAACGGCGTCATTGCGTATGTACGGGAAGTGGCAGCGCGCACAGAGCAGTACTGGTGCGCGATCAAGCATGCACAGCCGCCCCGCGTGCCGCACGCACGATATGACGCCTTCGCGGAATATGGCGATGCTCGCGGCTATCAGAAGAAGCGAGACAGCTTGCGAGAAGCGCTCAACCCGCCAGCACCCGGGCGCTAATCTGGTCAATAACTCGCGGCACCACGCCTGGCTCTTCAGTATCGACGTGGATGACGCAGGGTTCTTCCGCCGCCTCGAACGGCTGGATTTCGCGCAGCTGCGCATCGAGCACGGACAGCGTCGCATCGGAAGCGTCCTTGTGCTCTTTCGCGCGGTCGTCCACGCGCTGCGCGAGCCTGATGGGATCTGCCTCGCACGAGACGATTACGCAGAGCACCTGCAGGCGTGCCGCCAAGCTCAAGAACTGGCGGCGGTCCGCCGATTCGAGAAATGCTGCATCGACGATGACGCTGAGCCCAGACCGCAGGCAGCTCTCAGCGCAATCCGCCAGGCGGCTGTACGTTCGATGACTGAAGGCCGGCGAGTAGATGCCTTCGCGGACGCGCGCACTGGCAGTGGTCGTCGGCTCGAGGCCCGCAATCCGCTTGCGTTCAAGGTCCGAGCGGACGCGCACTGCGCGCAGCGTGGGTGCCAGATGTCCACTGAGCCAGGACTTTCCCGAACCGGATGCGCCGTGCATGAGTATCAGCATTGGGCGCTCAGGCGCAGTCCACGTCTGAGCGGCTTTGAGCCGCCTCTGAAGCCGGTCGCGGAATTCCGCGGCTCGGGTGGGGACTCTCTCGACCATCAGGGCGTCGACCTTTGCGCGTACCAGCGCGCGGTAAACTGCGTAGAAGGGCAGCACGCGTAGGCCGTCGTAGTCGCCTGTCACTTCCAGATAGCGGTTGAGGAGCGCGAAAGAGAGATCGGTCCGGCCATGGCTCGCTAGATCCATGACCAGGAATGCGACGTCACTCATAACGTCTATCCAGCGCAGACCTGGATCGAATTCAATGCAGTCGAAGGGCACCAGGCGGCCCTTGAGCCGCACGATGTTGGCGGCATGCAGGTCGCCATGGCATTCGCGTACGAATCCGCTCTGCTCGCGCAGCTGGAATATCGGCTCGAGCGTGTCGGCGCGGTCATGCGTCCAGTCGACGAGGCGGCCGAGTTGCGCCGCTGGCTGTGGCGAGTCCAAGTGGGTAAGCAGTTGCGCGAGGTTGCCGAGCACGGAGTCGTACATCTGCTGCGTTTTCTCCGGCGCGCGGTTCGGTGGGGCCACAGGTGCTTGCAGGTGGAACTGCGCCAGAGTTGTGCCGAGTGCTGCTATTTCCTCGAGGTTGACTTCTTCATCCTCCAATAGAGCCGGCAACTCATCCGCTGCGGCAAATTGATGCATGCGCACGGCGTAATCGACGATCGGACCATTGCCGCCGACGAGCAGGTGTCCCTGCGAACGCGTAATCGGCACGACATCTACGTACAGCTCCGGCGCCAGGCGTCGATTCAGGCGCAGCTCTTCCAGGCACAGGAACCGCCGCCGCTGCAGCGTTGACGTGTCGATGAAATCCAGCTTTACAGGCTTCTTGATTTTGTAGGCAAAGGTTCCGGTCCGCAGCACCCACGAGATATGCGTCTCGCGCAGCTCGATGGCTTCCACGGGATGCCCGTAGGCCTCGGGACGCAACAACTCCCGGATATCGAGCTCGCTGTCCGCACAATCGAATTGTCGTTGCTGCTGCATGATCGAACCCTCCTGTCAGCGGCGGGCGCGCTGCTCGCGCGACTGCTCCTTGCTTACGACATGAGCGAGGTTGGTTGCCTGCTCGGCATGTACCCGCAGCATGTCATCCAGTGTGACGATGCCCATCACGTACTGCTCGTCATCCACGATGGGAATGCGACGCACGCCGTGGGCCACCATGCGCTGCAACGCCTGCGAGGCATCCTCGGATCCAGAGGCAATGACGAGTTGTTTGGACATCACGTCGCCCACCGTCGTCTTGGCCGGGTCACGGCCTCGTGCAAGCACTTCCACGACGATGTCACGGTCTGTGACGATGCCAACGGGCTCGCGCTCTTCGTCAGCGTTGTCGATGACGACCAGGTCGCCGGTGTGATGCTCGCGCATGAGTCGCGCCGCGGCGCTGATCGTGATGTCCCGCGTGCAGAAGGCCACGTCGAGCACACAAAGGTCTTTCAGTTGCATAAGAGTTCACCTCTAGGTTGTCAATGCGTTGGCGATGTCGAGCAGTTGCAGGTCCAGCGGAGCTGTGCGGCCGGCGACTTCGGCGAGTGGAGTCGCTGCAACCGCGCCGCTGCGCAGCCCGACAAGAACGCCGCTCTGGCCGTTCGCCACGTGTTCGATGGCGGCACATCCGAAACGCGTCGCCAGCATGCGGTCGTATACGCCAGGTGCACCGCCGCGTTGCACGTGACCGAGCCGCGTGACGCGCAAGTCCAGCCGCAGTCGCGCCTGATGCTCCTGAAAGTAGCGTGACAACTCGTCTACGCCATGGGTCGCGCCTTCGGCGACGACTACGATTGCATGGCTCTTGCCACGATCGCGCGACGCTTGTAGCTGATGTGCGATGGCCTCCGGAGTCGCTTCGACTTCCGGTACCACGATAGCCTCGGCACCGCCGGCGATCGCAGCAATCGTCGCGAGATAGCCGGAATGGCGACCCATGACCTCTACCAGGAACGCGCGGTGGTGTGATGCGGCTGTCACGCGCAGGCGATCAATGGCCTCCAGGGCAGTATCGAGCGCAGTCGTTGCGCCGATGCTGATGTCAGTGCCGTACAGATCGTTGTCGATCGTCGATGCAATACCGACGATGGCCATGCCGCGTCGAGCGAGTACCTGGGCGCCGGCTTGCGATCCGTTGCCGCCGATGACGACCAGCGCATGAATGTCGCGACGGCAGAGCTGCTCCAAAGCTTCGTCCTGACCCGCACTGACCTTGAATTCGGGGCAACGGCTGGTCCCCAGCATGGTGCCGCCTTCGTGAATGATGCCGCCGACGTCGCGAGGTCCGAGCGGTACGAACTCGCCCGCGATGAGTCCTGCGTAGCCGTTGCGCACCCCATGCATGTCAAAGCCGCGCAGCACACCGCTTCGTACCACGGCGCGGATCGCGGCATTCATGCCGGGTGCATCTCCGCCGCTCGTCATTACTGCAACGCGTTTCATGGCTCAGAGCGTACGCCGAGTGGTGGCGCCCAGGACCCGCGTCTTCCCGAGAGCGCCTAAGCGGGGTTCCCTAGAATCGATACACGAGCTGCGCGCTCACGATATCGATGTCGGATTCCTGCTCACCGACGAGCAGGCCGGATGCAGCCGTGCTGCCTGCGTTCTGGTTCAGCGGCACCGTCTTGCTGAACAGATGCGCGTAGCCGAAATCCACGAGCAATGCGTCGGTTGGTTCCCAGCGCGCGCCAGTGGTGACCCAGATACGGTCAGAGTCCGGCAATCGAGGTGTGCGAGTCGCGTCTGGCACAGGTGTGTTGTCATAGGCGGCGCCGGCACGCAGCGTCAGGTGCGGATTCATGACATAGCTCGCACCCAGTGCGTAGCGGAAAGCGTCGCGCCAGCGCTCCGGAGTTTCCGAGACTGTCACGCCCGAGTCCCGGACGACGCGCAGCTCTTGCACAGTGCTCCAGCCAGTCCACGCTACATCGCCCAGCAGAGTGAGATGTTGACCCACTCGCTGCTGCACCGACAGCAGCGCAGAGTCCGGTACCTTAAGGGCGACTGAAACCGGCCCAGACGACAGCGGCGCACCGGCTGCGGAGGCCGCGGACACGATGCCAGCGCCGACCGGATTCGAGATTGTAGACGGCGGCGTGAATGTAATCGTGCCGCCCACGTCGTAGTCGATGGTCGATCTGTACGAAAGCCCGATGCGGGTCGTGTCCGAAAGGTCGAACAGCATGCCGACATTGAAGCCCCAGCCGGTGTCATCGCCTCGGACGCGGGCGTCGCCCTCGAGTCCCGCATTCGCTGCGATGATGCCTGGAGCCGCAGCTGCCGGCAGCTGTCCTCGCGCGACCAGTTGTTGCACGCCTTGCGCTACGACCGCGGAATAGTTCACGGCATTGGTGAGTTCGGCTTGCAGGCGCTGGTAGCTGAAGCCCGCACCGATTGAGAGACGGTCGTTGACGCGCATTGCAAGTGAGGGATTGACGTTGAGTGTCTGGATTTCCGAGCGCAGCGCCTGGAAGCGCCCGACCCAGCCATCGTCGTAGACGAGCTTGAGGCCGAAGGGCGCATTGATGCCCAGGCCGATGTTGAATCGATCGCCCAACGGAACCGCGAGGTAGGCACCAGGCACGACGTTCCAGTCGCCCGCGTCACCACCGGAGCCGCCCAGCGGCTGGCCGAAGGCTGCAGTCGAGCCGGTGCTGCGAAACTCGGATGAGATCTCGATACCGCTCGTCAATGCGATGAGCTGAGCCTGCTCGAGCCGACCGAGTCCTGCGGGATTGAAGAACATCGAGGTGGCATCGTCTGTGTTCACTCCGCTGCCGGCGAATGCCGTGCTGAGCCTGCTGGCGCTCTGCTCCAGCAACGCAAAACCAGATCCGTGGGCAACGAGTGGGCTGATCGCGCCGGCAATCAGAACCGTGCAAAGAGTAGTCGCGCGCGTGTTCATGGTCGGGTCTCCGCTTTCACGTCGTTTGTCGATGTGAACTCGACCACTCTTCAGCCTCGCGCTCCATACGGAAATCGTGAGACTCATTACGCGGTCCTGGCAAACCGAGGATCAGGTCCGCCACTTTCTCTGCAATCATCATCGTCGGCGCATTGGTGTTGCCGCTGACGATCGTCGGCATGATCGAAGCGTCCACCACGCGCAAGCTCGCGATGCCGTGGACGCGTGCGGCTGCGTCGACGACGGCCTCGCTATCGTTGCCCATCCGGCACGTGCCGACGGGGTGATAGATCGTCTCTGCCTTGCGGCGAATGAAGTCGATCAGCTCCGCGTCAGTCGTGACTTGCGAGCCGGGAAACACCTCGACACCGCGATATGCATCGAAGGGCGGTGCTTGCAGGATGCGCCGGCTCAGTTGCGCGGCTTCCAGCATTACGGATAAGTCGCGCGGATGTTGCAGGTAGTTGGCGAAGATCAGCGGTGCGTCAGCAGGGTCGTCAGACTGCAAACGGATCCGGCCGCGGCTCAACGGCTGCAGACCGCAAGCGTGCAGCGTGAAACCATGACCCGGCAGGCGATGGCGTCCGTGATCGTCGAGCTGCGCAGGAACGAAATGCAGTTGGATGTCGGGCCGGCCGTCACGTGCCTGCGAGCTGCGCACGAAGGCGCCAGCTTCGGCAACGTTCGACACTCCCGGCCCGCGGTGTTGCAACCAGTAGCGCAGCGCCACGCCGAGCTCCTGGATCGGATTGAAATCGTATGTGATTGCGCGAGTGCTCTTGTACAGAGTGCAGATGTCGAGATGGTCGTGCAGATTGCCGCCGACGCCCGGCAAGTCGAGCACGTTGGGAATGCCCAGCTCACGTAGATGAGCGGCCGGTCCGACGCCCGACAGCATGAGCAGCTGCGGTGAATTGATGGCGCCGCCGCACAGCAGGACCTCACCTTCGCAGCGGACCGTATGACGCTGTCCGTGGCGGCCGTACTCCACGCCGACTGCGCGCCCACCCTCGATCAGCAAGCGTTCGACGAGACCATGCGTTTCGATTTGCAGGTTCGGGCGATTCTTGGTCGGTCCGAGATAGGCGACGGCAGCGCTGCAGCGACGGCCAGCCTGCTGGGTGACTTGATAGTGACCGACCCCCTCCTGTCTCTCGCCGTTGAAGTCATGGTTTCGCTGCAGGCCCACGTGTACGCCGGCGGCAACGAACGTATCGCTCAGCGGATTGCGGCTGCGCAGGTCCTCTACCGCCAGCGGGCCGTCGGCACCGTGATACTGGGATATACCTCGCTGTTGTCGCTCGGATTTGCGGAAGTAGGGCAGGACATCGCGGTAGCTCCAGCCCGTGGCACCATCGCGCGCCCAGCCGTCGTAGTCCTCCGGCTGTCCGCGCACGTAGCACATTGCGTTGATGGAGCTTGAGCCGCCCAGCACTCTGCCGCGTGGCCAGTACAGCGACCGGCCGTTGAGTGCGGGCTCGGGCTGCGTCGAGTAGTGCCAGTTGATGCGAGGATTGTGGACGAGACGTGCGATGCCGGCCGGCATGTGGATGAACGGATGCACATCTCGCCCGCCAGCTTCCAGCAAGAGCACGCGCGTCCACGGATCCGCGGATAGCCGGTTCGCGAGCACACAGCCAGCGGAACCTGCGCCGACGATTATGAAGTCGTATGAGGTTGTGGCCACGTGCAGGTCCGTCATCGAGCCGATGAGGTCCGTCTGGGCGCGTCGAGGCGATAGGGGTCGCTGCTGCCGGCAAACAGGCGATGCATGATCGTCGTTTCGCGTTGCTCGATTGCCTGCAGCAGCTCGCCGGCCCCGGCCATTCTCTTGAACGCCTTGTAGCCGCGTTCGAGAAAGGCTTGGAGCGTTGCGACGCCGAGCACGCGCGCCGGCAGTCGGGCTGCTCGCAATCCGATGCCGATCGCCGGCTGCTCGATCAGCGAGTCGAGCGCGCGGCCTGCAGCGACCGTCAGCCAGATCTGTCGCTGTCGATCGGAGCGCCGGCCGGCGTGTCGATACGCAATTGCGTATGCTTCCGCAGTCAACGCCGCTTCGCCGAGTGCGTCTGCGGTCGCGATGTCCAGCGCTAGACTGAGTGCTTCGAGCTCGAGCGCATGGACGAGTGCCTGCAGCGCGCGCTCCGGCAGGAGCCTTTCCCATTGATACAGCACTTTGCGCAGATCGCGATCACGCCGCGCGAAGTCATGTGGGCCATACAGGTCCTGCATGAAGAATTCGATAGCAGCGCGATAGCGCGGCTCGGCAGCATAGTCCGCGTATGTTCGTTCCAGACGTTGCGACTGCCAGAACTGCAGCGCCTGGAGACCAGCGAGCCTGTGCTGATCGCGGGCGACGACATCGCGAGTCAGCGCGATTCGATCAATGAGTTCCAGTGCCGACATTGTCATGAGCGTTACCGGCAGGCACTTCGGTCAGCGCACGGCGCAGGATCTTGCCGATCGGAGTCTTGGGCAGAGTCGAGCGGAATTCGACGTACTTCGGCACTTTGTACGCCGTCATGTGCTCGCGGCAGAACTCCCGAACCTGCTCCACGGTGACGGTCTCACGAGCGACGATGAACGCTTTGACTGCTTGACCGGAGCGGTCGTCAGGAACACCGACGCAGCCGGCTTCCACTACGGCGGAGTGCGTCGCCAGCACAGTCTCGACTTCGTTCGGGAAGACTTTGAAGCCCGACACGATGATCATGTCCTTCTTGCGATCGACAATGCGCACGAAGCCGTCGTCCTCGATCCGCGCGATATCGCCGGTATGCAACCAGCCTTCGGCGTCCAGGGTGTGGGCAGTCTCGTCCGGCATCTGCCAATAACCGCGCATTACCTGCGGGCCGCGCACACACAGCTCGCCCTCGCTGCCGAGCGGCAGCTCGCCGTGCTCGTCGCGGATCGACACCTCAGTCGAGGGCAGCGGCACGCCAACCGTGCCGATGCGCGATGCGCCGGGCAGATTGCAGGCGACCACTGGCGAAGACTCGGTGAGCCCATAGCCCTCGATGAGGTCGCGGCCTGTAAGGGCGCGCCAGCGCTCAGCCACGCTCGGATGCAGGGCCATGCCGCCGGCCACGCCGAGCTTCAGGCGCGAAAAGTCGAGCCGCGCGAAGGCCGGATGATTCAGCAACGCGTTGTACAGGGTGTTCACGCCAGAGATGAACGTGAATGGCCAGCGCGCGAGCTCGTCAATGAACGCTGGCAGGTCGCGCGGGTTCGTAATCAGCACGTTCAGGCAGCCGTGCTTGAAGAACGTCAGGCAATTGCAGGTCATGCAGAACACGTGATAGAGCGGCAGCGGCGTGATCGCGATTTCGTTGCCATCCTCGATGATGCCGCGCCACAGTGCCGAAACCTGTTCCAGGTTCGCGACCAGGTTGCGATGCGTGAGCATTGCGCCTTTGGCAACGCCAGTAGTGCCGCCCGTGTATTGCAGGAACGCCAGATCGTTGCCGTCGATCGTCGGAGCAGTGAATGACGCGCGCGCCCCCGATCCGAGCACTTGACGGAACGATAGCGCTGCGGGAAGCCGATACGGGGGAACCATGTGCTTGATGCGTCGCGCAGCCCAATTGACGATCGCGCCCTTCGGAAAACGCAGCAGATCGCCGACCTGCGTAACGATGACGTGCCGCAACTCCGTGCGCGCGATGACTTTCTCGACGACGTGCGCGAAGTTCGCGAGCACCACGATGGCTACGGCGCCGCAGTCGCGCAGCTGATGCTCCAGCTCGCGCGGCGTATAGAGCGGATTGGTGTTGACGACCACCAATCCAGCGCGCAGCGCGCCGAACATTGCAATCGGATACTGCAGCAGGTTCGGCATCATGAGCGCGATCCGTTCGCCTTTGCGCAACCCGAGCGCACTCAGGCCAGCGGCAAAGTCGTGCGAGCGCTGGTGGACTTCGTCGAACGTCAGCGTCGTGCCCAGGTTGTGAAACGCAGGCGCGCTCCCGAATCGCTCGCAACTTCGACGCAGCACGTCGACGAGCGAGATGGCAGGATCAAGGGTCACTTCAGCCGGCGTACCAGGCGGGTAGTGCCGCAACCAGATCTTTTCCATACGCGAGCCCTCATTGCGCTGCGATCCACCGCGACAGGTGATCGAGCGTGTTGTTCAGATCCGAGGTGGTTACTGTGCCGAAGCGCGCGCCTGTCACGCAGCTGTCAAACGTGCGCTTGGCGTCGTTGAGGCGATCGAATCGCAGTGCTATTTCGTGCCTCCTCAGGAGTGGCGCGAGTGCGTCCGCGTGCTGCAGCAGATCGCGGCGAGTCTGTTGGTACGCATGATTCGCGAGGCGCCGTCGCTCGGCATAGCGGAATACGTTGGTGAAGAACATGACTTCGTCGTCACGATCCGGCTCGAACAGCAGGCGGTCGCTGTGCGGGTATCGCTGGCGATAGGTCGCCATGCCGATCTGCATCCGTGACTGGATCAGCGCACGAAAGGTCTGGTTCATGACGGCCGTCAAACCCCCTTGCGCGAGATTGCGAGGGCCATGCGCGCGTGGATGCGTCGCGTCGAACGTGACCAGTGGATTGACGGAGATGACCAGGTCGGCGCCCTGGTCGAGCACCAGCGATGCGTGCACGGTCCGGAGCAGCGCGCCGTCCACGTAGGTGTGACCGCCCAGTTGCACTGGCGTGTACAAGCCCGGAAGCGCAGTGCTCGCGCGAATGGCTTCCGAAATTGGCACGCGCTCGTAGCCTGGCTCGCCGAAGCGCACTTCGGTGCCGCTGTTCAAGTCCGTTGCTACGATGCGTAGCATCGCGGGCAGCTTACGGAAGTCGTTGCTGCGGCCGTCGCTGGTCAACAGCGCGCGCAGGTATTGCTCGAACGGCCGGTTGTCGAACACGCCGGTTGGAATCGCCTGCAACAGCGGACTCAGCAACCCGGCCCAATTCTGCCCAAGTGGATCGCGCGCCAGGCGCTTGATCACGTCGGCAGCGAGTTTCGGCAGGCGCAAGGCGCGATCGAGATATTCACCGACGGCGGGACGCATGAGGGCGCCAGGTGTCAGCGGATGAGTTCCGGCTCCGTCCTCGACGAAGAACAGCCGCACCATCTCGTGCGTCGCAATGCGGTTGGCCAGGCCAGCCGCGATGATGGCGCCCGAGCTCACTCCGACGTACGCGTCGAGCTGCTCGAGATCGAGGCCTTCAGTGCACTCTGAGAGTGCGTGCAAACAGCCGAGCTGATAGAACGCGCCCAAAGGTCCGCCGCCAGCGAGCGCCAGCGCAATGCGCCGCTGGCTGCGTCCGCTCCTGGCGGCGGGTTCCACGGTCAGCATGGTCGGCGCTCAGAACACCGGTTCCTCGGCGTGTGTCGCGGGCGGCGTCGCTCTCTTCGGCGCTGCGGAAGGCTTGGTCTGTGCCAATGCCTTCACCGAGCGGTTGAGCTCGTTCACCTTGCGCGACAGTGCACCGATTTCCTGGGAAGTCGGCATGCCGAGCTGCTGCAAAGCTTTCTGCACACGGGTCTGGAACACTTGTTCCAGATTGTCCAGTGCTTCATTCGCCTTGCCGCGTGCCTGGGCCGTGCGCGTATCGACCGCCTCCCGCAGCTCTTTCAACGCGCCCTGCGCCAGGTGCTTCACGTTGCTGCGTTGGCGCTGCTCGATGGCACCACCTTCCTCGACCAGGCTCTCGAACAGCTTCGGTCCTTCGCGTTGCGCACGCACCAGGGCGCCGAGTCCAGCGAGCCACACCTGATGTCCCATCCCGATCACGTTCGACATCGCGCTACGAGCTTTCGCCGGCGCGCGCTTGCCCTTTTTGCGTACAGCCATGATTCGCCCTCCAAAGAAGAAATAGATCGTTGTCGCGTTGCGCGTGCAGCGATGCATGGCAACGGCCCCAGTCTGCGAGCGCCGCACCGCACGGCGGTATCGCGAAAACCCGTGAGGCCCTACGGACAGCTCCCGCTCGCGCTCACGATGCACGCGCGCCAAGCGGGCCTGCGAGCGTGTGCAGTAGCAGCCGCTCGAACTCGTTGACGAAGCGGCGCGCGACATCGCTGGGATCCGAGATGAGGTTGCGGTCGGCAATGAGCCCGAAATGCACGCTGCCGTCATACGTCAGCAGGCTGATCCCAACGCCGATGTCGCCCGCCTGCGGTACCCAGAAGAACTGCTGAGCGATCCGTGCGCCGGCCAGGTACAACGGCTCGCGCGGCCCGGGCACATTGGATACGACGACGCTACCTTTGGCCGTGAAGAGCTCGATTGCTCGCTCTTCGACCACGCCCGGCAACAGACCCATTGCAGTCAGAAGCCACAGCGCCACCAACGCTTGCGACGACTGCTTCAACCTCTGCATGTCTTGATGGACCGCATATACTCGCGCGAGAGGATTTCGCTCGCCGATCGGCAGATTGGCGAACACCAACCCGAATTGATTGCCGAGCTGTGGCTGCTCATCGGCGGGTCGCAGATTGACCGGAACCAGGGCGCGGATCGTGAGCCCATCGGTGCTGACTCCGCGCTTAGCCAGGTGCGATCCGAGCGCACCAGCCACGCTTGCAAGCAGCACGTCATTGATCGTGCAGTCCAACGCGTGAGCGACGGCCCTCACTTCCATGAACGATAGCGGCTGAGCCCATGCCACCTGCTTGTGCGAGCCGAGCTTGCCTTTCAGCGGCGTCGGCGGATCTTCCGGCAACAATGCGATGTCTGCGAACTCGCGCAACGCTGTCGCCCCTTGTCGGGCCAGCGCGGCAGCCTGGTCAGGATGCGCGAGTGTGCGCAACGAAGCGCTCACCAGATCTGCGGTGCCCTGGCCGGCACGCTGCACGGCGGACATCGCCGAGCCGATCAGATTCGTCAGCGGCGACACCAGCGAGAGCAGGCCATCGTGTGAGTTTCCGCGCGTCGCCTGAGCCGTTGAGGCTGCGGCAGCAACCGGTACTGGGGTCGCATCCGCCAATGAGAGCAGCACGCGCATCAGTGCAATGCCGTCCGCGTAGCAATGATGAAAGCGCGCGATCAGGGCGCTGCCCTTACCGTAGCGCTCGATCAAATGGATCTGCCACAACGGATGACGGGGGTTGAGTTGAGCGCTCGCGAGCTTGCTCGCCGCCTGCTCGAGCTGACGCTGTCCGGCCCGAGGCGGCAGTCGCAACACTCGCAGATGCACATCGAGATCGAAGTGCTGATCCCTGGCCCAGCGTGTCCCGAGCGCGTCATGGACCGGGAGCTCGCGAAAGCGATCGAAGCGCAGCAAACGCTCGGCCAGCAACGAGCGGAGCTGCACGTGCTTTACGCGCCCTTCGAGGATCAACACGGCGACGATCGTCATGGGATTGGTCGCACGCTCCATGCGGAGCCATGCAAGATCGATCCCGCTCATCGGTTCGCCGGACATGCCGGCATGGAAAGCCGAATCGCTGAGCGTGTGAAGCGTGCCTGTCCCGCAGTCGTTACGCGGTTGTCCCGATACAGGGGCGGCACGCAGACGCGCAGCCTCGCCGCCATGAGCTGCTTCATCACCGGTGCAACCGGATTTCTGGGCCGCTATCTCGTGCGGGAGCTGCTCGCGCGCGGCGCCGACGGCTCCATATTCCTGCTGCTCCGCGGCGCGTCGCAGACGAAGCTGGAGCAACTGAGACAATGGTGGGGCGCGGGCTCCGAAAGTGTCATCGCCATCGACGGAGATCTGAGTGCGCCGGGACTGGGCGTATCGGCCGCGGACCGTTCATGGCTGCGTGGCCGCGTGACGCACTTCTTCCATCTCGCAGCGTTGTATGACATCGAGGCTGGCGACGAGGCACTGCAGCAGGCAAACGTCGCAGGTACGCGTCATGCGCTGGAGCTCGCACAGGAGCTAGGTGCCAGTTGTTTCCATCACTGCAGCTCGATCGCTGCCGCAGGCACTTATTCGGGCACCTTCACGGAGGACATGTTCGAAGAGGCACTTGGGCTGGACCATCCGTACTTCCGAACCAAACACGATGCCGAGGCGCTCGTGCGCAAGCAGCGCGGTGTGCCATGGCGAATCTATCGCCCCGGCATGATCGTCGGCGATTCGCGCAGCGGCCATATCACGAAGGTCGACGGGCCGTACTATTTCTTCAAGGCATTGCAGATCCTGCGACGCAATGTGCCTGCGTGGCTGCCGACCATCGGCCTCGAGGGTGGCTACGTGAACCTCGTGCCCGTCGACTACGTCGCCGCCGCGATGGTTCATCTCTCGCGGGCGAAGGACCAGGACGGGCGATGCTTTCATCTGACCGACCCCCAGCCGCGCCACGCCGGCGAGGTTCTCAATCTGTTTGCGCGCGCCGGCCATGCGCCGGCGATGGGTCTGCGGCTCGATTCCGAATTGTTGCGATTCGTGCCGCAGGCAGTGAGTGGCGCATTGCGTCACCTCGGGCCGCTGCACGCTGTTGGTGATGAACTGCTGGCAGACCTGCAAGTGCCGCGCAGCGTACTCCAGTTCCTCGACATGCCGACGCTGTTCGACAGCACACGAGCCCAGACACTGTTACAGGCGAGCGACATTCGCTTGCCGCGACTCGAGGAGTACGCCTGGCGCGTATGGGACTACTGGGAGCGACATCTGGATCCGGACCTGTCGCTCGATCGCAGCCTGCGCGGCGCAGTCGCGGGCAAGCGCGTGCTGATTACCGGCGGCAGCTCTGGCATCGGCCGCGCCACCGCGCTACGGGTTGCCGAGGCTGGGGCTCAGGTGATCATCGCGGCGCGGGACGCGCAGAAGCTCGATACCGTCGCGGCGGAGATCCGAGCGCACGGCGGGACTGTCTATACCTATGCGTGCGACATCACGGACGAGCGGGCCAGCGGAGCACTGGTGCAACAGATTCTCGCGACGCACGGCGGCGTCGACATCCTGATCAACAACGCCGGCCACTCGATCCGGCGCTCCATCGCCATCTCCTGCGATCGTCTGCACGACTACGAGCGCTTGATGCAGTTGAACTATTTCGCTGCGGTTCGACTGACCCTGGCGTTCCTGCCGCAGATGACGGCGCAGCACAGCGGGCACGTCATCGTCATCTCCTCGATTGGCGTCCTGAGCAACGCGCCGCGCTTTTCGGCCTACGTCGCCTCCAAAGCCGCCATCGAAGCTTTCGCGCGCTGTGCCGCTTCGGAGTATCGCGATCAGGGCGTGCACTTCACGGTTATCAACATGCCGCTGGTCCGCACTCCGATGATCGCACCGACCCAGGCTTATGCGAAGCTGCCTGCGATGTCACCGAATGAGGCCGCCGGATTGATCGCCGATGCGATCGTCCACAAGCCACCGCGAGTCGCAACGCGCCTCGGCATGTTCGCGCGGGGCCTGGAGCTGCTCGCGCCGAAGCTCGCCGACGTGATCAACAACGTCTCCTTCCACATGTTCCCCGATTCCGCAGCGGCGCGCGGCCTCACTTCGGACTCTGAAGCGCCGACCGAGGACGCCGTGGCGTTCGCCAAGCTCTTGCACGGCCTGCACTGGTAGGCGACTAAGAGGCTTCCCGGAGAGTCTCCGCGGTATTCCGCATGGGAGCCCGCGCGCTGCGGGAAGAGAGTACCGGCATGACGCAACCACAAACGTTCTCCTGGGACCGGTTGCGCGCCGAGCTGTTCGAGCGCGCCGACGACCGGATGAACATTGCGATGATCGCGATCGATCGTCCGGCGGAACTGCATCCGGACAAAGTCGCGCTGCGTTTCGTCGATTCCCGTATGGATGTCTGCGAGCTGACATATGGTCGGCTGCTGCAGCAGGCGAATTGCTTCGCGAATCTCATGCGTCGCCACGGCGTCAAACGCGGCAGCGTCGTCACGACTCTGCTCGGACGCTGCCCGGAGCTGTTTGCAACCGTGCTCGGCACACTCAAAGGCGGCCACGTCTTCTCACCGCTGTTCTCCGCGTTCGGACCGGAGCCGATTCGCTCGCGTCTGGAGTTGTCAGGTGCAAGTGTCCTGGTCACGACCACGCGGCTTTACGAGCGCAAAGTCGCGACCATCCGGCCGCAATTGCCCGGCCTGCAACTCGTGCTGGTGATTCGCGACGATCCAGATGCGCCGTTGCCCGCCGGTACGATCGATTTCAAAGCCGCGCTCGCGGCCGAGTTTGACGCTTTCGAGACCGTGCCGATGGATCCCGACGACGCTGCGCTGCTGCATTTTACCAGCGGCACGACCGGTAAGCCCAAGGGGGTCGTGCACGCGCATCGCGCAGTCATCGCCCACCATGCAAGCGCCCGACTTGCGCTCGATCTGCATCCTTACGATGTGTTCTGGTGCACGGCCGATCCTGGCTGGGTGACTGGGATCTCGTATGGGGTCATCGCGCCCCTGACGTGCTCCGTGACCATCGTCGTCGATCGTGAAGAGCTGGACGTCGAGCGCTGGTACACGCTGCTCGCCGAACAACGGGTCTCTGTCTGGTACACGGCACCGACCGCCATCCGCATGCTGATGAAGGCGGGCCTCGATCCGGTCAGGAAGCACAGCTATCCGTCGCTGCGATTGATTGCGAGCGTTGGGGAGCCTCTGAATCCGGAAGCCGTCAGTTGGGGCGTCGAGGCTTTCGGGCTGCCGGTGCATGACACGTGGTGGCAGACCGAGACCGGGGCAATCATGATCGCCAACTTCGGCCCCGAGCCCGTGCGCCCGGGCTCGATGGGGCGCGCCATGCCTGGTGTAGAGATCGCCATCGCGCGGCGTCGCGAGAGCGGCGCAGTCGAGCTGCTCGGCCCGGACCAAGTCGGCGAGATCGTGCTGCGTCCGACATGGCCGTCGCTGTTCAAGTCCTATCTCAATGACGAGCAACGCTACCGCGCCAGCTTTGCCGATGGCTGGTACTTCTCCGGGGATGAGGGTCGCCGCGATGGGAGCGGCTACTTCTGGTTCATCGGTCGCAGCGACGATGTCATCAAGTCAGCTGGGCACTTGATCAGCCCGTTCGAAGTGGAATGCGCGTTGAACACGCATCCTGCCGTGCTGCAGGCAGCTGTGATCGGCTTGCCGGATCCGGTGGCGGGCCAGGTGGTGCGCGCTGTGGTCGAGCTCAAGCCCGGCGCACCCCAGCCGACCGAGGAATTGCGTCGATCCATTCTCGCGCAAGGCCGGCGTCTGCTCGGAGCCGCAATTGCGCCGCGTGAAATCGAATTCACGGCGTCGCTGCCACGCACGCGCAGCGGCAAGATCATGCGACGTCTGCTGAAGGCGCGTGCGCTCGGTCTTCCCGAAGGCGATCTGTCAACGCTGGAGCCCGCCGCATGACCGCGATGCCACCGCCTGTCGTCACCCGCGAGCATGGCTTGCATCTCCTGTCGCAGATGCTGCGCATCCGGTGCTTCGAGGATCGCTGTGCCGAACTCTACAGTGCCGGCAAGATCCGCGGCTTTCTGCACCTCTACAATGGCGAGGAAGCCGTCGCAGTCGGGGTGATGCAGTCATTGCAGCCAGTAGACGCGATCGCCGGAACCTATCGCGAGCATGGTCATGCGCTTGCGCGCGGCATCGGCATGCGCACGCTCATGGCGGAGCTGCTGGGCAAGGAGGCTGGATGCTGTCGCGGCCGCGGCGGCTCGATGCACATCTTCGATGCAGCTACGCGCTTCTATGGCGGCAACGCAATCGTCGGCGGATCGCTGCCGCTGGCGATCGGCCTGGGTCTTGCCGAAAAGCTCCACGACCGCAAGGCAATCGCCGTGTGTTTCTTCGGTGAAGGTGCGGTCGCGGAAGGCGAGTTTCACGAATCAATGAACCTCGCAGCGCTATGGAGCCTGCCCGTCTTGTTCGTCTGCGAGAACAACTACTACGCGATGGGAACGGCATGGGCTCGCTCGGAGGTCCAGACGAGCCTGCTCGCGAAGGTGGCAGGCTACTGCATGCGCGGCGAATCGATCGACGGCATGGACGTGCTCGCGGTAGAGACTGTGGCTAATCAGCTCGTGCGCGATGTTCGCGCGCAGCGAACCCCGGCGTTCCTGGAGGCGCGAACCTATCGGTTTCGCGCCCACTCCATGTACGACCCGCAGCTCTATCGCAGCAAGGATGAAGTGAAGGGGTGGGAGGAGCGCGGTCCGCTCATCAGGCTCACCAGTCGGTTGAAGGAGGCGGGACTGATGACGGAAGACGATTTCCAGCGTCTGCAGAGTTCGGCCAACGCTGAGGTCGACGATGCCGTGCAGTTTGCAGAGCAAGCGACGATCGAGCCCGTCGAAGAGCTGCAGCGTTTCGTCTACGCGGAGGAGACGCTGTGAGCGCAGCGGAGGCTATCACTCGACGCACGACCTACCGCGACGCCGTGCGCGACGGCCTGCGACAGGCATTGCTGCGCGATCCGCGTGTCTTCCTCATGGGCGAGGACATCGGCCGCTACGGCGGGTGCTTCGCGGTCACCAAAGGATTGCTGGAGGAATTCGGCGAGGCGCGTATCCGCGATACGCCGCTCTCGGAATCCGCGTTCGTCGGCGCCGGCATCGGCGCAGCGCTCGGAGGGCTGCGACCGATCGTGGAGATCATGACGGTCAATTTCAGCCTGCTGGCGCTCGACCAGATCCTGAACACTGCGGCGACGCTGTGTCACATGTCGGGCGGCCAGTTCCCAGTGCCGCTCGTGATTCGCATGGCAACGGGAGCCGGCCGGCAAGTCGCCGCGCAACACTCCCACAGCCTCGAAGGTTGGTACAGCCACATTCCAGGACTGCGGATCGCGGCGCCCGCCACGATCGACGATGCTGCCGGCATGCTGGCCGCCGCGCTCGCTTGTCGCGATCCGGTGATCATCTTCGAGCACATGAATCTCTACAACTCGCAAGGTGAGCTCACCGCGGCGGCCGCCAGCGCAGATCTGGAACACGCCGCGATCCGCAGGCCGGGCCGCGATGTGAGCCTCATTACCTATGGCGCCTCTCTGTTCAAATGCCTCACAGCCGCGGATCAGCTTGCCATGCATGGTATCGAGGCTGAGGTCATCGACTTGCGCGTCCTGCGTCCGCTCGATGCGAAGACAGTAATCGAATCGGTGCAGCGGACGCGGCGTGCCGTGATTGTCGATGAAGGATGGCGCAGCGTCGGAATCGCCGCGGAGATCTCTGCGCGTGTGATGGAGCAGGCGTTCTATGATCTGGACGCACCGGTGCAGCGTGTGTGCAGTGTCGAAGTGCCTGTGCCGTATGCCAAGCACATGGAGGAAGCGGCCCTGCCTCAGGTAGCGCAGATCGTTGCGGCCGTCGCGAGCATGTTCAACCATGGCCAATGAATTCCGCATGCCCTCGCTTGGTCCGGACATGGAGGCGGGCACTCTAGTCGCCTGGAAAGTGCATCCTGGCGACGCTGTGAAGCGCGGCGACGTCGTGGCGCTGGTCGAGACCGACAAGGGCGTGATCGATGTCGAGATCTTCGCCACCGGCACGATCGAGAAGCTCCTGGTTGAACCGGGCACGCATGTACCCGTTGGCACCGTGCTGGCTCAATTGAAGAATGGCGAAGCGTCGTCTGAGGTGCCCGCGCCACCGGCCCCTGCCTCGAGTCCTGAGACGGTCGGAGCTCCGCAAGTCACGGTGCACGCCGCCGTACAACCTCCGGCTGCCAGGCACCAGAGAATCTCGCCCGCGGCGCGCGTTCGAGCCCACGCGCTTGGACTGAACGTCGATTCGCTTCGTGGCACCGGTCCAGGGGGCGTGATCACGCTTGATGACGTCAGCAAAGCCGGCCGTGCGAATGCGAAGCGAGCGAACTCCCCGAGTGAGGATCAGGTCCACGACATGCGACGCATCATCGCCAAAGCGATGACGCGCTCGAAACACGAGATTCCGCATTACTACTTGTCGATCGAATGCTGCTTCAGCCGCGCACAGGGTTGGCTCGACCAGCACAACGCGGCCGTCGCAATCGAGGAGCGACTATTGCCGTCGGCGCTGGTACTCAAGGCGGTCGCGCTCGCTGCACGCGCCATGCCGGAGTTCAATGGCTTCTACAAGGACGAACAGTTCCAGGCCGCTGCGGACGTACACGCAGGCATGGCTATCGCGATGCGCGGAGGCCGCTTGGTCGCGCCCGCGATTCTCAATGCGGACCGCAAGCCCTTGGCCGTCATCATGAGCGAACTGCGCGATCTGACTACCCGCGTGCGCTCCGGACATATGCGCGCCGCGGAGCTCGCACTGTCGACGATCACGATCACCAGTCTCGCGGAGGAGGGCGTGGACCTGCTCGTGCCGGTGATCTATCCGCCGCAGGTGGCGATCGTCGGGTGCGGCTCCATAGTCGAGCGGCCATGGATCGTCGACGGCCTCGTACAGCCGGCGCGAGTAATGACGATCACGCTTGCGGCAGATCATCGGGTCACCGATGGTCGCGCTGGCGCGCGATTCCTCAGGCACGTGCACGACAGCTTGCAGAGCCCGGAGAAGTTATGAACGCCAGCGAACTGGACCAGCGTGTGCTACAGATTTTCCTCAGCATCGCAGCCGACGTCGATCCACAGCAGCTACAGCGTGACGTCCCGTTCCGCGACCAGTTCGACTTCGATTCGATGGACACGCTGAACTTCGCGATCGGCCTGCACCGGACATTCGGCATCGAGGTGCCGCAAACCGACTACCGGGAACTCTCGAGTCTCGGCTCCACCATTGCCTACGTCGACCGGCAGCTCGCCGCCGCACACGCCTGAACGTACGCCGGCCACGGTCTAGTCTGCCGCGCTCTTGTGCAACTCAGCTTCCGTGATCCGCTATGCTGCTCGAGGAAATCGGATACAGCCTTTCCAGATCCGTACACGCTCCTTGAATTGACACGCCATGACTCTGATCGCGGCAAGCAGGCCCTGCATGCGGAATTCTGCGAGCCGGCTAGGTCGTTTACCGTAGCGTGCGCACTAAGCGGTAGCCGTAACTCATGCGGGGCATTCCGGGGCGGCAGTCCGCGCTCACCGTGCTAGAAAGAAAGCATCGTTCTCGTTGAGGAGCGTACCCATGGCACAGCGGAAGTCGTTGCGTCACCCGCTGAGTGCACGCGAGTTGCGGGAAGCATTCGTGACAGCGGATCAGGATCAAGACGGCCGCATCGATTTCGCGGAGTTCGAGCAGAGGCTCGTCGACCTCGAAGCCGGTATGTCGAAACAGGATCTGGAGATCGGTTTTCGGGAAGTGGACACCGACCATGACGGCCTGATCGACCCGCGCGAGTTCATGGAATGGTGGAGGTCGGATTGAAGACTCTGTCGCAGCTTGTGTTGCTAGCGCTGGCCGCCGCCGCGGGTGCCCAGTGCGCAGCCGACACGCCAGCGTTCGACGTGACGAACATCGTCACGAAAGTGCGTCTTACCGAAGACCGTATCGAATACAGCGGTCTCATCACGCACGAGGCGAATGCCGGCGTGTTCGAGCTGTACGAGACCGCCGATCCGAAGCCGGAGGCGCTGCTGATCGAAAGCCAGGGTGGGAGTGCAGATGCCGGGATCGAGCTGGGCACCTGGCTGTTCGAGAACGGCTTGCAGGTGCAGATCGACACGTACTGTTTCTCGAGCTGTGCGAACTACGTCTTTCCGGCGGGTCGCTCGCGTCTGCTGTCCGCGCATGCCTCGCTCATGTGGCACGGCGGTGTGACTGAACCGATCACGCAGGACGAGCTCGCCCAGGTGCTCGAGCAGACATTGGGCGATATGTCGGAAGAGGAGAGGAGAGAACTCCTGCAGAAGCATTCCCGCGGCGATCTGCTGCAGCAGCTACAGCAGTCGCTGAGGTCCATCGTCGCACGAGAAACGTACTTTTTCCGCAGACTGGGCGTGGATCAGCGCATCACGACGCTGGGCCACCTGTACGAGCACGAGCTCCTCAAGGGCGAGGGCTACTACCTGGGATGGGACTTCTCGCTCGAAGACATGGCGCGCCTGGGCATCCACGACATCAGCATCAAGGGCGGGGAAACGTGGCAGCCGGCGTTTCCGGTTAGAGGGCAGAAGATCTATCGCATCCACCTCGATGAGCTGCCGGAATTCCAGCCACGATTCGCGCCGACCCACTTTAGCCGGGAGTACGCGCAGGCGCACTGAACGCACACCACAGCGTCGGCTGTCGGGTGCTCTGCCAGCGCGTGGTATCGACTGCGATCGTCCGGAGTTGCAAGTCCCGCATCCATGTGTTTTGGGGCTCGGGCCGCGTGACAGCGGCGGAGATCGTGGCGAATCTGCGCTTACCCATGGCCTGCTCCCTGTCGTTATCGTCGTGGGCAGCAGCGTAACGAAATGCGTCGGACGCACCACCCGGAAATCCCATGAGTGATTAGGGTGTACCACGTGGCACGGACCAGCGCGCGCATCGATTCCCTCCGGAATTTCCCGCAGTTGCGCGGTAGTTCCCCGATTCGATTTCCTACGGCGGGACGTGCATCGTCGCGCTGCCATGACGGACGAATTCATCTACGAGCCGCGCATCGCGTACTTCTCGATGGAGATCGCGCTACGCAGCGAGATCCCAACGTACGCGGGCGGTCTCGGTATGCTCGCCGGCGACACGCTGCGCTCCGCCGCAGACCTGCGTCTGCCTTTAGTAGCAGTGAGCCTCGTCAGTCGCGCCGGGTACTTCCGGCAGGAAATCGACAGTCTCGGTCGACAACACGAGCAGGCCGATCCGTGGGATCCCGCACGCTGGGCCCGCTCGCTGCAGGCGAAAGTGGCGGTGCCGATCGAAGGACGTACAGTCTGGGTGAGCGCATGGCTGTACGTGATCGAGAGCCACCTCGGCGGCCGCGAGCCGGTGCTGCTGCTCGATACTGACTTGCCGGAGAATGCACCCGAGGATCGTGAGATCACGCATCGTCTATATGGCGGCGATGATGCGTATCGGCTAAAGCAGGAGATCGTCCTCGGCATCGGCGGCGTGCGGCTATTGCACGCGCTCGGTTTTCGGATCCGTCACTACCACATGAACGAAGGCCACTCTGCGCTGCTTGGCCTCGAACTGCTGCGGCGTCATTCCTATTTGCCCGAAGACGTGCGGCCCGGCGAATCGCGCTATGACATTCCGCGTGTGCGCGAGCTGTGTCGCTTCACGACGCACACGCCCGTCGATGCTGGTCACGACCGCTTCTCCTATGACCTCGTCGCCCGCATTCTCCAGGGGCCCGAGCACGAGGAGCTCATCGATGCCGCGACGCTGAAGCACCTGGCCGGTGAGTCCGATCTGAACATGACTCGCCTCGGCCTGAACCTGAGTGAGTACGTCAATGGCGTCGCCGAGCGACATGCGGAAGTCTCGCGCGGGATGTTTCCAGGTTACCAGATGCACGCGATCACGAACGGCGTGCATCCGTTCACGTGGGTGTGCCCAAGCGTTCGCGAGCTCTATGACCGCTACGTCCCCGGCTGGTGTCACGAGCCGGAGCTGCTGGTGCGCGTCGATCGCGCGATACCCGATGCGACCTTGTGGGGTGCGCATGTCAAGGCAAAGCAGATACTCATCGAGCGCATCCGGGCGATTACCGGAGTGACCTTCGACGAGCAGATGCCGACGCTCGGGTTCGCGCGCCGCATGACAGGCTACAAGCGCCCGGATTTGTTGTTTGCCGATCCTCAGCGCTTGCAGGCCATCGCGCGTCGCCAGCCGTTGCAGATCGTGTTGGCGGGTAAGGCTCATCCACACGACGAAAGCGGCAAACGGCTCATCGAGCAGGTGCATGCGCACGCGCGGAGCCTCAACGGTGCGCTCCGCATCGTCTATCTGCCGAACTACGATTTCGATCTCGCGAGGCTGCTGGTTGCTGGCACCGACATCTGGCTCAACACGCCGCTGCCCCCGCTCGAAGCATCCGGTACCAGCGGTATGAAGGCTGCGTTCAACGGCGTGCCGCATTTGTCCATGCTCGACGGCTGGTGGCTCGAGGGCTGCATCGAGGGACAGACGGGCTGGGCGATCGAGAGCACACGGGCGCTCGATGGCGACGCGCGTGCACTCTACGAGAAGTTGGAGGGCATAGTCCTGCCGCTCTACCGGAACGATCGCAGCGGCTGGCTGCGCGTCATGAAGGGTGCGATCAGCATCAATGCATCGTATTTCAATAGCCATCGCATGATGCGTCGTTACGCGACCGAAGCGTATTTGCGCTAGGTCATCAGGAGAATGCAATGCAAGCACTTCCGCACGTGTACTCGGTCGCTGCCGCAGGCGCAGAGCAGGGGAGCGTCAAGCTTTCCGCCGCGGGCGTGCCGCCGTTGCTGAGCGCTGCTCCAGCGGAGTTCGACGGACCGGGCGATCGATGGTCACCCGAATATTTGCTTGCGGGCGCAATCGCAAGTTGCTTCATCCTGTCGTTCCGGGCAGTAGCCCGCGCAGCGCGACTGTCGTGGACTCATCTGGACTGCCACGTCGATGGAACACTGGAGCGCGTCGAGGGCATCCTGCAATTCACGCGCGTCGTAGTGCACGCCACGCTTACCGTCCCCGCGGGTAGCTCCACGCTACTTTGCGAGCGTGCACTCGAGAAGGCAGAGAAGGGTTGTCTCGTGGCGAGCTCGCTGCGAGGCAGTCGCGAGTTGCGCATCGAAATCGTGAAGGGCTTCAACGAGGAGCCGCAGCGTAAGGCGGTCTAGAACTTGAGCGCGGACACCATCCGCGGATTGAGCACGGCCGAAGCACAAGCTCGGTTGCAGGCGCACGGCTTCAACGAGCTCCCTGGCCAGAAGCCGCGAAATCTGCTCCGGATCACTCGCGAAGTGTTGACCGAGCCGATGTTTCTGCTGCTGATCGCTGCAGCAGCCATTTATGTCGTGCTCGGCGATACGCGCGAGGCGTTGATCCTTGCTGGATCGATCGTCATCGTCATAGCCATCACAGTCCTCCAGCAGCGGCGCACGGAAAGCGCACTCGCCGCGTTGCGTGACCTATCCAGCCCTCGGGCGCTCGTCATCCGTGACGGTGTGGAACAGCGCGTCGCGGGTCGCGACGTTGTTGTCGACGACGTGCTGTTGCTGCGTGAAGGCGATCGCGTGGCAGCCGACGGGGTCCTGCTCACTGCCACCGCATTGAGCGTCGACGAATCGATACTCACCGGCGAGTCATTGCCGGTCGAAAAGAGCCCGTCGTCTTCCGACGATACGAGCGCTGCTGCCTGGATCTATTCCGGGACTCTGGTGGTGCGCGGCTTCGGTTGTGCAAAGGTGCGAGCGACCGGGGTACGCACCGAAATCGGCAAGATCGGGCATGCGCTGACGACGCTTGAAGCTGAGACGACGCCACTGGTTCGCGAAGTGCGCCGCATCGTCCGCTGGGTTGCGGCTGCAGCGCTGTCGATCTGCATTGCAGTGGCTGTGACCTTCGCGATCATGCGCTCTGACTGGCTGGGCGGCGTGCTCGCCGGCATCACATTGGCAATGGGTATCCTGCCGGAAGAGTTTCCGGTCGTGCTTACCGTATTTCTCGCCATGGGGGCTTGGCGCATCTCACGAGCCGGCGTTCTGACGCGACGAATGCCGGCAGTGGAGTCCATGGGCGCCGTAACCGTCCTGGCCGTCGACAAGACCGGCACGCTTACGCAGAACCAGATGAGGATGGCATTGATCGATGCGCCTAACGAGCGAATCGATCTGCGTCGAGCCAGCACTCCACTAGGAGACGAGGCCATCAGCATTCTCGCAACCGCGCTTGCGGCCTGTGAGCGCAATCCGTTCGATCCGATGGAGCGCGCCATTCACGAGGAGGCACGCCGCTCGATTCCAGAGGAAGCCGCACGACTCGATGGCATGGACCTGGCGAAGGAGTACGACCTGACTGCTGATCTGCTCGCGGTGACGCACGTTTGGCGAGAGCCGGGCGCGGCCCACTTCGAGGTTGCGACAAAAGGCGCTCCGGAGGCCGTGATGGGCTTGTGTAGCGTGGACTCCGCCGCGCGGGACGAACTGCTTCAACGCGTCGCCGGTTATGCGGCTGACGGACTGCGGGTACTGGCCGTCGCTCGCGGCAAGTACTCAGGCAACGTCTTTCCGGAAACGCCGCATGGCTTTCGACTGGAGCTGCTCGGGCTCATCGGGCTTGCGGATCCGCTACGCAGCGACGTGCCTGGTGCGCTGTCGGAGTGCACGCAAGCGGGCATCCGAGTCGTGATGATCACCGGCGATCATCCCGGAACGGCGCTGGCGATTGCGACACAAGCTGGGTTCGACACGCGTGCCGGCGTGCTGACGGGGGCTGAGTTGCAGATGCTGACGGATGAAGAACTCGCGCGGCGCGCTCGAGACGTCAATATCTATGCGCGGACCAGCCCGGAGCACAAGTTGCGGCTGGTCCGAGCGCTGAAGGCGAACGGTCAGATCGTCGCGATGACTGGCGATGGTGTCAACGATGCACCCGCACTCCGGGCTGCGCATGTCGGCGTGGCGATGGGTGCCCGAGGTACTGACGTCGCTCGCGAGGCCGCAGCCCTCGTACTCGTAAGAGATGACTTCGGATCGCTCGTCGCCGCGGTGCGTCTGGGTAGACGCATCTACAGCAACATCCGTCACGCGATGAGCTACCTCGTGGCAGTGCACGTGCCCATTGCCGGGCTCGGATTACTGCCAGCGTTGTTCGGATGGCCGCTGCTGTTCTTTCCACTGCATGTCCTGTTCCTGGAATTCGTCATCGATCCGGCATGCGCCTTCGTCTTCGAGGCGGATGCGGAAGCCGCGGACATCATGAAGCGCAAGCCACGGCCTCCCGACGAGCGTCTATTCACATCCGCGATGCTGAAGCGCAGTGTGACATTGGGGTTGGTCGCGCTGGTCCTCAGCGTGACTGTCTACGGGCTCGCACTGCAAACGTTGAGCGAGGGCGAGTCACGTGCGCTCGCGTTCGTCGCCATCGTGGCCGCAAACCTGGCGCTGATCTTCGTCAGCCGGTCGCGCAGCGAGGCACTCACGACGATCTTCGTCAAGCCGAACCGCATCTACTGGTCGATTGTCGGCTTGGCGAGCGTCGCTTTGATCATAGCGATCGGTGTACCCGGCACCGCAGCCGCGTTCCGGTTCGATCCTCCTCCTGTCAGCGCAATACTGATGACGATTGCTGCAGCAGTGTCACTGGTCGTGACCTTCGGTTGGTTGCTCCGAATCGACGTCGCTAAGCGATAGTCGCTAGCCGACCCGGGGATGTCCGGAAGTCCGGCTCCGGTACGCGTGATAAACAGCTCGCATGAAGCGAACACAACGCAATTCCGTCATGGTCGGCGTGCAGGCATTGGATCGGCGCTCGAATGCACTGCTGCGGAAGGCGGCTGCGCTCGCGCGGCAGCGCAAATGCGGGCTGGACCTGGTACACGTCATTGCGCTTCCATACGCACCTGCCGTGAGCCGCCGTGCGAACTTGCGGCAGGCGGCACAGGAGATCGTCGCTGACTGCAAGAAGCGTCTGCTGAAGCTCGCTGCGAGCCCGCAGCTGCGCGGCGTGCAAACACGCGCGACAGTAACTTGGGACTATCCTGCCGCTGAAGGGCTCATCCGGCTGGTGCTGAAGCATCGCCCACAGTTGGTGGTGGTGGAGTCCGTTCGACACAGTCGATTGGCGCGCCCGTTCCTGAGCAACACCGATTGGGATCTCATTCGCAATTGCCCCTGTCCGGTGTGGTTGAGCAAGACCACGCGCACAACGCGTGCCGGGTCCGTGGTGGCCGCGGTCGATCCGTTGCATGCACATGCCAAGCCAGCTTCGCTCGATCGCGCGATTCTGGAGCAGTCATTGCAGATTGCCGGACAGCCGAAGCGCGTACTGATGTGCCATGCGTACAACTTTCCGCGGCAGCCGCCGGTCATCGACGGCTCGATCGAAGCCTACTGGGTCCTCTCCGATCGGGAGCGCGCACAGTACGAAACCATGCTGCGCGATGAGCTGCGGCGACTGGCAGAGCGCACCAGGATCCCCGAGACCAATCGCATCGTCGCCGCCGGCGATCCTGTGCTGGTGTTGCCGCGCATCGCTCGAAAGTATCGCGCATCACTGGTGGTCATGGGAGCCGTCTCGCGCAGCGCAGTGCGGCGCATCTTCATCGGTCATACTGCCGAGCGGCTCGTAGATCAGCTCGAGTGCGATGTGCTGGTCGTCAAGCCGCGCGGCTTCAAGACACCAGTGACTGCGCGTCCCCGTGTGATTCTCAATCTGCCGCCCCTGGAGATTTCGCCATGATCCACGCACTGGTCGCCGATGCGCGCTCGATTCGCGTCTTCGAAACATCGGGTCGTGCCGGCTCGCCGGCGGAAGTGGCGGTCCTGCGAAATCCGGACGCGGGACGTCACGAGCGCGATCTCGTCAGTGATCGTCCCGGCCGCGTGATCAATAGCTCCGCCGGCCGGCACCAAGCGTATGAGCCGAAGTCGAGCCCTATGCAGCATGCGATGCAGGTCTGGCTGAAGCAGATCGGGCCTTCGCTGCGCGAGCTCATCGACTCGCGCCAGGGCGACGGAATCGTACTGGTCGCAGCGCCGCGGATGCTTGCGAGCTTGCGCAAGAGCCTGCCCGCAAGCATTCGCAAACGTGTGGCCGCGGAGGTGCGCCTGGATCTGGCGCACTCGAGTGTTGCGGATCTGAAGAAGCGGCTGGAACCGGCGATGGCAGCCGTCGCACGCAAGGTCCGATGAGTAGTCCGGCGCAAGTAGTGGCGGACGACACTGCAGCAACCGAGCTGGCACGCAAGGTCTGCGCGCTGGAGTCGCCGGCAGTTTATCCAGATCCTACGCCCTCCGTGGCAGCGATAGAGACTCACTTTGCATGGGTCTTCCTGGCGGGAGACTACGCGTACAAGCTGAAGAAGCCGAGCGGTAATCCGCTCAGCGACTTGCTTTCGCTCGAGGCACGACGCCAGAGCTGCGAGGACGAGGTGCGGCTGAACCGCGCGCTGGCAACGGATATCTACCTCGGTGTCGTGCCGCTGATCCAGGCGGCCGATGGCCGATTGCGCGTCGGCGGAGAAGGAACGATCGTTGACTGGCTGGTACGCATGCGGCGCCTGCCGGCTGCGCTGATGCTCGATCGCGCTCTCGCGTCCGCGACAGCGTCCCCGGCACAACTCTCTGCTCTCGGGCTCTGGCTCGCCCAGTTCTATCGACGACAGCCGCGTGCGACATTCGATCCGGATCAGTATGTCGAGCGCATTGCCGAGCAGATCCGCTGCGACCGGCACGCGCTATTCGCATCCGAGCTCGAGCTCGACGATCACCACGTGCAGGCCGCGCTGGCTGCGATGTGGGCTGCGGCCGCACGCCTCGAAGATGAGCTGCGTGAGCGCGCTCGCGCCGGCCGAATCGTAGAAGCGCATGGTGACCTCAAGCCGGAGCACATCTGCCTGACCGATCCGCCCTGCGTCATCGATGCTCTGGAATTCTCGAAGGATCTGCGCACGCTCGATCCTGCCGAGGAGCTTTCGTACCTATGGATCGAGTGCGAGCGGCTCGGCAGCGCTCAGGCAGCTGCGTACGTGCTCGAAGGATACTGTCGTGCTTCTCGCGACCCCGTGAGCGAGCAGTTGCTGAACTTCTATCGCAGCAGGCGTGCGATGGTGAGAGCCAAGGTCGTTGCGTGGCATCTGCTCGATCCTGCTGTCATGGCCGTTGCACCCTGGCGTGAGCTTGCGCATTCGTATCTGACAACGGCAGAGAGCTACGCTCTGCAGGTCGTCTAGGCCAGCTCACCGATCGTCTTCGCAATCAGCGGCGCGATGGAGCAGACTTGCAGCCGGCCCTGCAGGAACGGCATGAACTCGGGGCGCAACGGGATCGAATCGCTAACCAGCACCGTGTCGGGTCCGTCCGACTGAAACAGCTGCGCGGCGGCCGGCGCAAACGCAGCGTGCGGCGCGGCGACGCGGATCTGGCGCGCTCCAGCACGCCGCGCCACGTTCACGGCCCGGACGAGGGTCGTACCCGAAACAATCATGTCGTCGTAGAAGACGATCTCGGCATCTTCGACCGATCCCACGAGGGCCTCGCCCGACACGACGCCTTGGGTGCGGCGCTTCTCCACGAACGCAAAGTCGACCTCGCGAACCAGCAGGCGGCTGAGTGTCTCGCGAAACTTCTGCGCACGCTTGATGCCACCGATATCAGGTGAGGCAACGACGACGCGTTGCTCGCCAATGCCGCCCGCCACGGCTGCGGCGAACGTCTCCGCCGCTTCGAGTCGCACGGTCTGAATTCGGAAGGCGTTATCAAATGCGGCGTCGTTGTGGATGTCGAGTACGACGACGCAGTCGACGCCGACCGCCTCGAACATGGCAGCGACGTAACGTGTCGTGACCGGGTCGCGCGGTTGCGTCCGACGGTCCTTGCGAGCATACGGGAGATACGGAACGACTGTCGTCACGCGCGATGCGCCTGCATCCTTGAGCCCGCCGGCCAAGAACAACAGACGGCATAACCGATCATTCGCCGATGCCGCGTCATTGCCGCACAGACTGTGGATGACGAACGCGTGCTCGCCTCGTACATCCTCGAGTGAGCGCATCTTGTGTTCGCCGCCGTCGAACTCCCGCTCTTCGCTGGTGGCGAGCCGGATGCCAAGCGATTCCGCGACCTTGCTCGCCAAGACCGCGGACAAGGCTGGTGCAAACAGCATCATGACAGGCCTCGGCGCAACCAGAAATTCACACGCACTCCGCGCCCGAGGCGACCTTCGAGACTGATGTCGCCTTCGTGACGGTGCAGGATACGCTGCACGATGCACAAGCCGACGCCGTTGCCTTCGAATTCCTGCTGAGTATGCAGCCGCTCGAACACGTGGAACAGCTTGGATGCGTGCGCGGGATCGAAACCGACGCCGTTGTCTTCGATCGCATAACGTGCTGTCTGTTCGTTGATGCTGCCGGTCACCCATATCCGCGGATGCTCGACCGACCGTGTGAACTTGACTGCATTCGCCAACAGGTTGACCCAGACCTGGCGAATCAGATTCTCGTCGCCCTGCGCCGCGGGCAGATCGCCCAGCTCCAGCTCGGGCAGTCGTTCGAGGCCATCGGTCACCAGCGACCAGGCCTCACGAGCAAGTGCATTCATGTCGATTGACTTGCGCGTGAGCTCTACGTGGCTGAGTCCGGACAACTTGAGATAGTCGTCGATCATGCGCGCCATTCGCGAGGCATTACGGATCACGATGTCGAGCAGCCGCTGACCCTCTGCATCCAGCGCCTTGCCGTGCTCCTGCAGCAGCAAAGTGGCGAATGCGTTCACGGCCCGCAATGGCGCGCGCAGGTCGTGCGCAATGCTGTACGAGAACGAAGCCAGCTCGCTGTTCGCCGCCTGCAATTGCGCGGTACGGCGCCGCACCTGTTCGTCGAGCTCGGAGTTCAGGCGCAGCAGCTCCTGCTCGTGGCGCTTGCGCTCGCGCGCGTCGCGAAACACGATGACGATGCCGCCGATGCGACCGGCATCGTCGCGAATGGGGGACAGCGTGTCGTCGATCGGCAGCGCGTTGCCGTCCGGCGTTTGCAGCTCACACTGGTCGAGATTGATGGCGAGGCTGTCGCGGATGGCCTCCTCGATCTTCTCGTCCAGCCTGGAACAGCGTGGGCCGTGAATTCGGTACACCTCTGCTACCGGCCGACCGAGGGCCGAGCCGTTCGGCCAGCCACACAACCGCTCCGCGACGGGATTGATGAAGCTCACGTGATACTCGCGATCGGTCGCGATGACTCCATCGCCGATGCTGGTCATTGTCGCCGACAGCCAGTGCTCCATCTTGGAGAGCTTCTCCTCCGCGCGTCGCCGCCGCAGCGCAGTTTCCAGCGTAGCCGTCAGGACGCGCTGATCGAACGGCTTGACTATGTATCCGAACGGCTCGGTATCGGTTGCGTCTTTGAGGGTGGTCGTGTCCGCATGTGCCGTCAGGAACACGACGGGGACGTCGAATTGGCGACGAAAGCGCCGCGCGACTTCGATGCCGCTGATCTGGCCTTTGATATTGATATCCAGCAACGCCATGTCGGGCCGTACTGCCGTGACGAATGCGAATGCGTCCGCGGCACTATCGACGATCGCCGCGACGCGATGACCCATCTGGCGCACGCGCAGAGCAATTTCTTCGGCAACCAGGCCTTCATCCTCGACGATCAGTATGTTGGCGGCGGTCATGCAGCTGTCCTCGACAAAGGGAAGGTTATGGAGATGCGTGCGCCGGGTCCGGCCTCGACAGCGAGCGCGCCGCCAATCTGGCGCACGAGCCTGCGTACGATGGTCGACCCCAGGTTGCCGGAGCTTTCGAATGTCTGCGGGGTAACTCCACCGACGCCGTCGTCGGCCACCTGCAGGCGTGCGCGACCGCTCGCAGACCTGTCGACGTCAATAGTTATCGTGCCGTGGTTCCGGCCAGCGAAGGCGTGTTTGATGGCATTCGTGATCAGCTCGTTGGCGATGAGACTCACTGGAAACGCCGTTTCGATGTCGACCACGATTGGCTCGCCGCGCGGTTGCATCTGCAGACTGATACCGCCGCAACCGCCAATGAGCATCGCGGCGATGTCGCGGATCAGCTCTCGCAAGTCCATCCGCCGCAGATCGGCGGCTCCGTAGAGCTTCTCGTGTACCAGAGCCATGCTGGCCACGCGTTGCCGGCAAGCCTCCAGCATGCTCTTGGCGTCGGCATCGGACGCCAGCTCCGCCTGCAGGGTCAGCATGCTGGCTACGACCTGAAGGTTGTTCTTCACACGGTGATGAATCTCCTTGAGCAGCAGCTCCTTTTCCTGCAGCGAGGCTTGCAGCCGCTGGTCGGCGGCGCGACGTGCCGTGATGTCACGCACCGAGCTCACGACGAGCATTCGGCCGCCGGACTCGAGCGCGTTGAGTGAAATCTCCACCGGAAAGACCGAGCCGTCGCGTCGCAAGCCCAACAGCTCGCGGCCGTCGCCCATCGCTCGTGCACGGGGTTGCTCGATGTACGACTGCCGATAGGCCGCATGGGCTGCGCGAGAAGATTCGGGTATCAGTTGGTCGATGCCGGCTCCGACGAGCCCTTCTTTCGTGTATCCAAACATGAGCACAGCCATTGTGTTGGCGAGCGCGATGCTGCCGCTCTCATCGACGACAATCATTGCGTCCGGCGCTGCCTCCAGCACCCCATGCACGAGGCGCTCGGCGGCCAGACGTTCGCCGATGTCGCGCGTGATGCTCAACGCCCCGACAGGCTTGCCGTCGGCACCCAGCAGCGGGGCGATGTCCAGTTCGACATCGATCAGCTTGCCGTTGCGGTGCCGCCGCTGCGTCCGCAGGCCGTGCACGGAGTCGCCACGTAGCACCGTCTTCTCGATGCGCTCGGCAAACTCCGCCAGACGCTGCGGAGGCACCAGCGTCCGGATCGATCGCCCACGGATTTCTTGAGCCGAGTATCCGTACAAGCGCTCTGCCGCCCGATTGAACGTCACGATCGTCGTGTCCAGTTCCAGGCTCATGATCGCTTCGTTCGAGGATTCGACGATTGCGGCGAGACGGGCGCGTTCCGCGAGCGCCTCTTGCGTCCGCTGCAACGAAGCTGCGAGCAGATCGCGTTGCTCGCCGATTCCCAGCCGCGCCCGTACCGAGAATGCGACCGACATGGACAGCGTCGCGCCCACTGCCAGCACGAGCTCTGGGACCAGGGATTGGGGCGAGTCGCGAAGCTCATAGAACAGCGCGCCGCCGAGAGCGAGCGTGCACGCCATGCCGCCGATGAATGCGGCCCAGGGCAACCAGTCCGGCGGTCGAGCGGCGCGACGGGCCGCATGCGCGCCGATTGCCGCCGCAACCAAGAGGAAGCCCGCCGCCGTGTGCACGGCGACGCTCGTCGCGGCTGTCCAACTGTAGGCGGTGGGAGTTCTCGTCAGGTGGCCGATCAAAGCAGAGAGAGCAACGCCGGCAATGACCGATGCAAGCACCCCTGCAACAGTCGTGCGCTCGTCCGACTCTGGCGTCGTCAATAAACCCAAGCTCCCCGAGGCGAGGATGAAAAGCGCGGCGGTGATCGGCGACATCCGGCCTGGTGGGACGTTCGGCTCGACCAGGAACGCGTCGGCGAGCAGCTCGTCGATCCGCAAATCGACCGCAAGCACATACTGGCTCTCGGTTGCTGCCGCGATGGCTGCGACCGCCAAGCAGCAGATCGACGCGGTTCGACGACGACCGCTTGCCAACGCGAGTGTCGCTGCACCGAAGGCAGCGAAGCACACGGCGGTGTTCAGCTTCATGGAAGCCCACCCCGGGCGCAGCTGGACCAGCGCCGGTATGTGTGCGAACCAGCCCATCATGACCAAGACGCCCAAGGCTACGAGCGCCCAACCAGCCCCACGTGCCAGAGTCGATTGTTCTTCGTTCCCCGCCCTCACGATTCACCTTCGTTGTCGAGAGAGAACGAGTCTAGTGAAGGCCGCGGTCGCTGCCTGGCGGAAAACCCGAGAGAGGCTGCGGACTAGGCACTAGGCGAGTTGCTCAGCCGGCGCTCCGGTCAATCACGTAATCGACCGGGAACTCTCACGACTGCGCTGCACACTTCGGTCTGTCAGGCTCTTCTCGCAGCTACGACTGTCGGAGAGTTCTGCATGCAATCACATGATCGCTGGGAGACGCATTGGGACGCGGGGCACAACTGGGCCCTGGTGCTCGCGGCAGGTGAGGGCAGTCGGCTCCAGGCCCTGACGATGACGGCCTCGGGCGTGGCAATTCCGAAGCAGTTCTGCTCGTTCGGCGGGGAGCCATCCCTGCTCCACGATGCGCTCCGTCGTGCACGCATCGTGGCCGACCCGCAGCGCACCTGCGCGATCGTGGCCGACTATCACCGCCGCTGGTGGCAGCCGATGCAGCTGGGCATCCCCGAATCCAACTTGATTGCGCAGCCCCGCAACCGCGGTACTGCGACAGGCATCCTCCTGCCGCTCCTACACATCGTGCATCGCGATCCGGAGGCAACGTTGCTGGTACTGCCTTCCGATCACTACGTACGGAACGAAGATGTCCTGGCAATGAGCTTGCGTGCCGCCATGCTGGAAGTGCAACAGGATCGCAGCCATGTGATTCTGCTGGGCATCACGCCCGACGAACCCGATCCGGAACTCGGTTACATCGTCGCCGAGGGAGCTGACGAGGCAGGCATCCGGGCAGTCAGCGAGTTCGTGGAGAAGCCGAATGTTTCCACGGCGCGCGCGTTGATCGCGCGCGGGGGCGTGTGGAACTCCTTCATCTTCGCGGCCAATGCCCGAGCGCTGCTGCGTGCATTCGAGGCTCGCTGTCCGGATCTCGTAGGCGAGATGCGGCACATCGTGAGCTCGATGAATTCGAGCATGCGTCGCGCCAGTTTGGCGCAACTCTACGAGCGGCTTCCCGCACTCGATTTTTCGCGGGACATCCTGCAGCGCTCGCCCGAGCTGCTGCGGGTCATGACTGTGCCCGCCTGCGGCTGGAGCGATCTCGGCACGCCGAAGCGTGTGGTCGAGACCATCAGCCGCTTCCGCCCCGAGCCTGCCGCGGGTGGGCCGACACGGGCGGCCACCTTTCTCGATCTGGCAGTTGCCTCGGAAGCGCGCGTATGAAGCACGCAGTTCTCGTCAGCGTTGCGCTCTTGCTGGTGGGTGCCTGCACCAGTACGCCGGAGCGCAAGCCTGAACAGATGTCCGGCATGGAGATCTACCAACAATTGTGCTCGAGCTGTCATGGCATCAGCGGACATGGCGACGGGCCAGTCTCGTCACTGATCAAGATTGGTGTTCCGGATCTCACGCACATGACCAGACGAGAAGGCGGAGAGTTTCCAATTGAGGACATCCGCCGAACGATCGACGGTCGTTGGGACCGGCGCGCCCACGGTGCTCGCGATATGCCTGTCTGGGGATGGCAGTTGTACGACAACTCCTCAATCAATGATGCCCAGGAGCGCGCGATCGTCGATTCCATGATCGATCGCCTCGTCGGTTACCTGCGCAGTATCCAGGTGGAGTAGAGCATGGCGCGTAGATCTCGGACCGCACGCTGGAAGACGATTCTGGTCGTCGTCGCGAACCCGTTCGCCGGCAAGCAGATCGCGGCAGAGAAGGCTGCTGCGATCGCCAAGCGCTGCGGCGCGCGCGTCGTGCTGTTCAACGCGTTCATGGTACCGCAGCCGGTCAACGACGTTCCCTTGGACTCGCGGGAACAGATCATTGCCTCCGCCATTCGTCAGCGCGAGCTGCGATTGCGAGACATTGCGGCGCGGGCGCGGCTACCGCACAACACGCAGCACATCGTGCGTTGGGACTATCCGATCTATGAGGCCATCGTTCGGCAGGTGCAGAAGACCAGGCCCGACCTGCTGATCGCCGATTCGCACAGAGAAGGAAAGCTCGCGCGGCTGGTGTTGGTTAATACCGATTGGCAGCTGATGCGCGAGTGCCCGTGCCCGCTGTGGTTCGTGCGCTCCGCCGAGCTGCCGAGGCGGTTGCAGGTGCTGGTTGCGGTCGATCCGCGCCACACTCACGCAAAGCCGGCCAAGCTGGACGACCGGTTGTTGCAGTCGGCGCGCAGCATCGAAGCTCAGCTGGGCGCTCGAGTATCTTTGGTTCATGCGTACGAGACGCCGGCGAGCTCAGTGCCCGGCATGATGATGGAGCCAATCCGGCTGCCGCTTGCTCCTGAGCGGACGCGCGAATTCATTGCAACGACCACGGCGACCGTGGCAAGACTCGCTGACAAGTATGGAGTCGGCGGCGGTGATTGCGCACTACGCGAAGGCGCGGCGCACAACGTCATCCCAGCGGAGGCGCGCAGCCGTAAGGCGGATCTTCTGGTCATGGGCGCGGTCTCGCGGAGCCTGCTAGCGCGGCCGGTCATTGGTAGCACGGCTGAGCGTGTGATCGATCACGTCGACTGCGACGTGTTCGTCGTCAAGCCTGCCGGGTTCAAATCGCGAGTGAAGCGTTCTGCCGTCAAGGCCTAGGCCTATGCGAAGTAATTCCAGTCTGTGCAGCCGTACCCCACTGCTCGGGGGATGAGTCATCATGGCCGGCGTACCTTCGGCCGAGCTGCTGGAGCGATGGACGACCCGTGCTCTGACTCGCGCTGGCGTGCAGATCTGTATCCGGCCGTTGCGGCCCGACGACCGCGAAAGAGAAATCGCCTTCATCAATGGCTTGTCCGATCAGTCGCGCTATTTCCGTCTGATGACGCCCTTCAAGGTCCTGCCGCGACATCTGGTCGACCAGCTCATGGACATCGACTATTCGAGGCGCATGGCATTCGTCGCGACGGTCCCGACATGCAGCGGCGAGCAGTTCATCGGTATCGCCCGCTATGGGGAAACGGCCGAGCCGGGCGTGGCTGAGCTGGCGGTCAGCGTGGCTGATGAATGGCAACGAAACGGCGTTGCACGCCTTCTCATCACGCAACTGCTGCGGTTCGCGCAGTCACACGGCGTGCGCAGGATAACCGGCATCGTGCTGCCGGAGAACGCGCCGATGATTGGGCTGGCCCACAGTCTGGGCTTTGCTGTTGCCTTGGAGCCAGCGCAACACCTCATCACCATCGATCGCGAGCTGCCAGCGGATGTCCGCGGGGAAACGCGTGCCGTTTGCGGGGAATCCCCGGTTAGCGCAGTGCATCCTGCTCACTAGCATGACCTGCACTCGCCAAGGCGAGTCATAGAGGAGTGCGGTCATGTACGAGAAAATCCTGGTTGCCGTGGATGGCAGTTCCACCTCGCTGCGCGGATTGGACGAAGCGATCAAGCTGGCGAAGGTGATGCGGGGCCGGCTGCTGCTCGTTCACGTCGTGAATGAGCTCGTCATTGCCGCCGAGTACGTACCGACTGTGTACTACGAACCAATTCTCGTGTCGCTGCGCGATTCCGGTGCCAAGGTCCTCGAGCAGGCAGTGAGCGTCGTTCGCCGCGCCGACGTGCCGTGCGAGCCGAAGCTCGTCGAAACGCTCGGCGGACGCGCGGCGGACGAGATCGTCAAGCAGGCAACAGCATGGGGTGCCAACTTGATTGTTCTCGGCACCCATGGCCGGCGCGGACTCAAACGGCTCGCGATGGGTAGCGACGCTGAGCTCGTGCTGCGCCAGTCTCCGGTACCGGTGCTGCTGGTTCGAGACCATCCAGAGGGGTCGTGAACAAGATGAACACGATCGCCGGCGGTGCAGTTACCGCCCCGCCACTGCTAACCGATCTGTATCAGCTGACCATGCTCGATGCGTACTACCGATTGGTCATGAACGAGCGGGCGGTGTTCGAGTTCTCCGTGCGCCGGCTGCCACATGCGCGGAACTTCCTGGTCGCAGCGGGGCTAGAGCAGGTGCTGGACTATCTGGAGAACCTACGCTTCAGCGATGACGACATCGAGTGGCTCGCGTCTCTAAAGCGTTTCTCGCCGGAGTTTCTTGCGCACCTGCGTGACTTTCGTTTCACCGGCGAAGTTTATGCGCTGCGTGAGGGTACCGTGTTCTTCGGCAGCGAGCCCGTTCTGCGGGTCGTTGCGCCTCTGCCTCAGGCGCAGCTCGTGGAGAGCCGCATCGTCAACCTGCTGCAGTATCAGATCCTCGTTGCATCAAAGGCAGCTCGCTGCCGCCTGGCGGCGCCCAGCAAACAGCTGGTCGACTTCGGAATGCGCCGCGCGCACGGCGCGGAAGCCGGGATTCTGTGCAGTCGCGCAAGCTATATCGCTGGTTTCGACGCCACCGCGACCCTCGAGGCTGCACGACAGTTCGGCATTCCGCCGGCAGGCACCATGGCTCATTCATTCGTGCAGGCGCATGAGATTGAAGTCATGGCTTTCAGCAATTTCGCGACCTGTCATCCGCAAAACGTCGTGCTTCTCATCGATACTTACGACATTGCTCGCGGCGCCAGACGAGCGGCGCAAGTCGCCAAGCAGCTGCGCACCTCGGGCACCATCGTCAAGGCCGTGCGCATCGACAGCGGTGATCTCTCGGTCGAGGCGCGCCGAGTGCGCGATATCCTGGACAGCCACGGTGAAAGGGAAATCCAGATCGTGGCTAGCTCATCGCTCGATGAGTATGCAATCGCCGCACTGGAGGCGGAGCAGGTGCCCATCGACACCTACTGTGTAGGCACCAAGCTCGCAGTCTCCGAGGATGCCCCGTCGCTCGACTGCGCCTACAAACTGCAGCAGTATGCGGGCCGGTTTTGCCGGAAGCGCTCGCAGTGGAAAGAGACCTGGCCGGGCGAGCGTCAGGTGTATCGGCAATACGATCCGCAGGGCTACATCGCGCGCGACGTCCTCTGCTGCGCACATGAAGTGAACGAGGGGAGTGCGTTACTTCATCGAGTCATGTGCAACGGGAGGAGGATGGCGCACTCGCCGCCGCTGCACGAGATTCGTGGATACTGCAAGGAACAGCTGGCGACGGTGCCCGATACGCTGCGAACCCTCGAGCATGTGGCGTACACGCCGGCCAAGGTCTCGGACCTGGAGCACGCGCTCGCAGCGGAAGTCGACAAGATCGCACACTGAAGTGCGCAGCGAGCGTTATCGTGAGCACGCGACCGAAGTTCTCGATCACGATCCACTACCTGATCGTTGCAGTGCTGATCGCGCTGGTCGTCAACATGTACTTCCAGGCGCTGACATCGACTGGGATCCTCATCGACTACAGCGTCTTCAGACAGCTCGTCCAGGCAGGTTACGTCGAGGACGTGCAGCTCGGATCCACGACGATCGCAGGTCACGCCGACCGAACGGCGGTTCTCGATACACTGCCGCAACCAACGCGAGACGCGATGGCGAGGCGATACAAGAAGCAGTCGCTGAGCTTCCGCACGTTCCGCGTCGAGGACGGGCAGCTGCTGATTCAGCTCGAACGCGCGAAGGTGCGCTACACGGGGATGGACGAGCGCAACTGGGTGACGACCGTTCTTTCCTGGATCGCGCCGGTGCTGTTCCTGGCCGCGATCTGGTGGCTCATGCTCGGCAGGCTGTCCGTCCGCGGCGCAGGCGACCTGTTCGGCGCAGGCAAGAGCAATGCGAGGCTCCTCGTACAGAAGAATATCGATGTGCGCTTCTCGGATGTCGAAGGCATCGACGAGGCGAAGGCCGAGCTCATGGAAGTGGTCGAGTTCCTGCGCAAGCCTGATCGCTACACCCGTCTCGGCGGCCACATTCCGAAGGGCATCCTGATCGTAGGCGCGCCAGGTACCGGCAAGACCCTGCTGGCGAAGGCCGTCGCGGGCGAGGCCAACGTTCCATTTCTGCTGATCAGCGGCTCGGAGTTCGTCGAGATGTTCGTCGGCGTGGGCGCCGCTCGGGTTCGCGACCTGTTTCATCAGGCCGAAGAACTCGCGCCGTGCATCATCTTCATCGATGAGCTCGACGCGCTCGGCCGGGCGCGAGGTGTGGGCGGTCTCAGTCACGAGGAACGGGAGCAGACACTGAACCAGCTGCTGGTCGAAATGGACGGATTCGCTACCAACAAAGGTGTCATCATCATGGCGGCGACCAATCGGCCGGAAATTCTCGATCCGGCGCTGCTGCGGCCCGGCCGCTTCGATCGCCATGTCGCGATCGATCGTCCGGACGTGCGCGGACGCGACCGCATTCTGCGCCTGCATGCGAAGCGCTTGACGCTTGCACCCGATGTGGATCTTGCGGCCGTGGCTGCCAAGACCGCCGGGTTCGCGGGTGCGGACCTGGCCAACATCGTGAACGAGGCGGCGCTGCACGCTGCTCGCGAGAACAAGCCCGCAGTCGACATGCTCGACTTCGATGCGGCGATCGACCGTTCGGTCGTCGGCATGGAGAAGAAGAATCGCGTCATGAACGCGAAGGAGAAGGAGACCGTTGCATACCACGAGGCTGGCCATGCCTTGATCGCCGAGCTGCGTACAACGACGGACAAGGTCGCCCGTGTGTCGATCATCCCGCGCGGCATCGGGTCGCTCGGTTTCACGCAACAATTGCCGACCGAGGATCGCTATCTCATGAAGCGCAGCGAGCTGCTCGATCGTCTCGACGTGCTGTTGGGTGGTCGAGCGGCGGAGAAGCTCGTGTATGGCGAGGTGAGCACCGGTGCACAGGACGACTTGCAGCGCGCAACGGACCTCGTGCGGCACATGATCACGCAATACGGCATGAGTGACGTGCTGGGCGCCGCCGTTTTGGAGGTCCGCGCCGGATCCGCCTATCTGGGCGATCTGGGTGCTCCCGTGCGACACGAGTTCAGCGATGAAACCGGGCAGCGGATCGATGCCGAGATCCAACGCTTGCTGAGCGAAGCAGAGACCCGGGTCGCAGCCACTCTCACGCAGTGCAGGAAGGAACTCGATGCGTTGGCGGCCACATTGCTGCGTCAGGAGACGGTGGAACGTGAAGTCCTGACCAGACTGCTGACTGCCCGGCCCGAGGAATCCGAAGGCCGGGCAGACGCAGCCTGAGGCGTTCGGTCAGACGTGCACCGATAACAGGTTCTTGACGTGCGCAACGCCCGGTGCAGCCCAGGCCGCCGATTCGGCATCCTCACGCTCCCGCCAAGTGCTGACCGTCCCATTCAGCGTGACAGTACGGTCGGCAACCGAGATCTGGATCTTGTCGGCATCCGTATCGGCATGCCGCTTGAAGCTCTGGCGGATCTTGCCGCGAATGTCGCCGGCGTAGATCTTGGTCTTGATCTCGATGTGGTTACGCACTGCGCGTACGCCCCATAGATTGCGCACGGCGGTTTCCGCGGCGTTCCTCTGGTACCACATCGCGACCTTGCCTTCGAGTGTCACGCAGCCGTCATTGACGATGATCTTTATGTCCTGCGCAGGAACCGTGACGTTCGACTTGAGTGCGGTAACGGCGGCTTCGGCGATCTCGCGGTCCGTGCGCTGTGCATCGGCCTTGAGCTTGACCTCGATGTCATTGGCCACGGCTCGCACGCCAGCGACGCTCTTCGCAGCGTTCTCGGCTGACCACTTGTCCGCGTAGGAATGCACTGCGCCGGCCAGTGTTACGACGCCGTCCTTCACCGCGATCACGACGCCGCGATCGTCGAAACTCGGGTCCCAGTCGAGCTCGGCCTCGACGTCAGCAAGCAGCTCACTATCACTCTTCATGGTTGTTACTCCTGGTTGAGGGATTCACGACGAAGCGCGCGCAGGCGCCGCTATGTGCTGGCAACGCGTGCGGGCGCGGGACAGTAAGGCGCAAACTTCAGCATCCGTGGTCTGCTCGAAGTGTCGATACCAGTCGCCAACTGAAAGAAAGGTTGGCGGTGCCAGCAGGCAGATGACTTCGTCGGCTTCTTCGCGCAGCGTGGCAAGAGCTTCGATCGAGGCGACGGGAATAGCGACCACCACGCGCTTCGCGTTCTGTTTGCGTACGGCGCGGATCGCTGCGAGCATCGTTGCGCCGGTTGCCGCGCCGTCGTCGACGAGGATGACGCGACGACCGGCGACGCCCAGGGGAAGTCGACCGTTTCGGTACAGGCTGTCTCGGCGGTTCAGCTCGGCGCGCTGACGCGCGATCTCGGACTGTACTTCCGCAGCGCTCGCTGCCGCCGACAGGATGTTCTCGTTGATGACGATGACTCCGCCGGAAGCAATGGCGCCGATCGCGAGCTCCGGCTGTCCTGGTGCGCCGAGCTTGCGCACGAGCACCAGATCCAGCGGGGCATGCAGAGCGTCTGCGACTTCCGCGGCCACGGGCACGCCGCCGCGTGGCAGGCCAAGCACCAGGACGTCCTCGCGGTCACGATAGCCACTCAGCTCAGCCGCCAGAGCAGATCCAGCCGACGCGCGATCGGCAAACCCGTTCACGGCCATCGCCTCCCGATTGTCATGCCGACTGCATAGGGATCGATTTCGACAGTGCCAAGATTCGCGCCGCTCAGCTGCGTGCTGGTATCGATGTCGAACCAGCGTGCATCGATGCTGATGAACCAGCGCTGCCCGATGTCGAAGTCCAGGCCCGCCTGCAAAGCAGGTCCCCATGACTCAGCGAGGTGCAGCTCGCTGCCTTGCCAGGCACCGCCGGTGCTCTCATCGAAGAAGGTCGTACGATTGATTCCGGCGCCGAGAAAGCCGCGAATACGCCCGTTCGGGTCCGGGAAGTGATACTGAAGACTGAGGGTCGCGGGCAGCTGGTGAATGTTGGCAACCAAACCGCTCCCTTTCAAAGCGATCTCGTGCTCGACCGGCAGTGCTGCGAAGGCCTCGAGCCCCCAATGGCTATCGAGCATGTAGGTGGCGGCGAACGTGATCGCTGTCCCATCGCCGACCTGCAGCTGCTCATGATTGTGCGGCTTCGGCTGCACCGGATGTGCGCCGGCGCGCAGGATCCACTGCGGCTGCTGCTGCGCCTGAGCTTGAGATGCCGCAATGGCGGCCATCAGTGCGAGCGCGGATGCGATCTTCATGCGTACCCCTCGAAGAGACAGGCAATGTGTACGCCGAATCGCGGGTCCTGGCCCGCCGGGGATCCCGAAACCCTCCCATGGAAACCCCTTGATGCATGCAGTGCGCGGGACCGGCACGCTTGGCACCACGAACAGGGCAAGCTGATGCAACAACGAGCCAAGACGTTTGAGGCCCGACTCGGGCGAGCTGAGCCACCACGCCGCTGGTGGCATTCGTTCTGGCTGTGGCTGACGATCGCAATTGTGGCGGCGGTGCTGGTTTTCGCGACCCACTCGGCCGCTGCCCAGACAGAGCGGGCGAACGCGCTCATCGAACGCGCATTGGAACTGCGCGGCGATGTCTCCAATGGCGAGTCTCTATACAAAGACCTTTGCGCCAACTGTCATGGCCACGAGGCATACGGCGGCGGCGAGCCGGTCACGCCTGCGCTCGCGGGGCAATTGCCGATCTACATCATCAAGCAGTTGGTGGATCTGGCCGAGGGCGATCGAACGGAGCCGGAAATGCATCGCGTCGTCGCTCTCAAGCGATTATCGAGCGCCCAGGCACTGAGCGATCTGGCGACCTATCTACGCAGGCTCCCGCCCAACCCGCGACCGGAAGTCGGCGATGGGAAAGATCTCGCAGCGGGCAACCGTTACTACGCTGGCTTGTGCGCGTTCTGTCACGGAGCCAACGGCGAAGGCAACGAAAAACACGCAACGCCATCGTTGCAGCACCAGCACTACTCCTACCTTCTGATGCAGTCGCGCCGACTGGCCGTTGGGCATCGCTACAGCGTGCCCATCGAAGTGATCGAAGTACTGGAGAAGCTGCCATTCGATCAGCTCACTGCGATCGCCGACTACGCCTCGCGCCTGCCTGATCGCACGCTGACGCCCGCAGGGGGTCAGCCCGTGAGAAATCACTGAGCAGAGCGCCTTGAAATCGAACATCCTCATCATCGACGGGCATCCGGATCCTTGCGCCAAGCGCCTCGTTCACGCGCTGGCAGACGCCTATCGTCAAGGTGCGCAGCAGGCGGGACACGAGGTCAAGGTCGTGCGGCTCGCGGATCTGAATTTTCCGCTGCTGCGCTCGCAGAGCGACTACGAGGAGGAGCAGCCGGTCGAGGCGGTGCGCCAGGTGCAGCACCTGATGGAGTGGGCCACGCATGTAGTCATCCTGTATCCGCTCTGGCTCGGCTCCATGCCAGCGATGCTCAAGGCGCTGTTCGAACAGATGATGCGGCCCGGCTTTGCATTCAGCACGAAGCAGCTCGGCCGGTGGCGCGTGAAGTTCATGAGCGGCAAGAGCGCACGCGTCGTGGTCACCATGGGGATGCCGGCCTTCATTTACCGTTGGTACTTCCGGGCCCACAGCTTGCGCAGCCTGCAGCGGAACATTCTCAAGTTCGTCGGCTTCCGGCACGTCCGCTCGACGATCATCGGCAGCGCAGGCAGCCTGACCCGCGCGCAGTGCGAAGATTGGTTGAAGAACGTCCGCAACCTGGGTCAGGCAGCGGCGTAGTCAAGCTCCGATGACATCACTGCCCCCAGAGGACTCGCGCGCACAAATGAGCTCGCGCAGCTATCTGCTGCCGGTTGAGGACACCGAATTTCTGCTTCGCGACGAAATGCGCCCGATGCGCTTCGCGCTCGAATACGCGAAGGCGGAGCTCATTCTGCGGGATTGGCATATCCGTTCCACGATCATCGTTTTCGGCAGCTCGCGTGTGCCCGCGCCGGAGAGGGTGGGTGTGGAGTTGTCCGCTCTCCAAAAACGCCAGCAGTCCTGGTACGCGGCGGCGCGCGAGTTCGGTCGTATCGCCTCGCTGCGTGGCGGCGCGCTGAAGTCAGACGGTGAGTGGCGCGACAACGTCGTGGCAACGGGTGGCGGGCCTGGGCTGATGGAGGCGGCCAACCGCGGTGCCAGCGAAGCGGGGGCGCCGACGATCGGTTTCAACATCACATTGCCCACCGAGCAGCGTCCCAACCCATACACGACACCTGAGCTCACCTTCCGCTTTCACTATTTCGCCATGCGCAAGATGCACCTGGCGATGCGAGCCAATGCGCTCGCGATCTTTCCCGGCGGCTTCGGCACGTTCGATGAGCTCTTCGAGATGCTCACATTGCAGCAGACGCGCAAGGCGCCGCCGCTTCCGATCGTGCTGTTCGACCGCGCCTACTGGCGCCAGGTCGTCAATTTCGAGGCGCTGATCGAGACTGACATGGTCGAGGCCGAACACCGGGCTCTTCTTGAATTTGCTGACACCGCGGAAGAGGCGTGGCAATCAATCGTTCGCCGCGGACTGCAGGCGCATCCGCCGACCTGAACGTCTATTGCTGTGTGCGCCGCGCGTCCAGTGCTTCCTGCAGCTTACGATCGAGCCCGTACACATCATCGAAGAACAGGATGCCTTCGGATTTCGTCGCCATTGCTGTGCTGTAGAAGACCACGACGCGCACCGGCTCGAGAAGCTGGATCCGTAGGGTCTCCTTGCCGCACATCGCAGCGTCGATTGCCTGCGCATCCCATGTGCCAGCTGCGTTGCGCAACACGTACTCTGCGAGCGCCGCGGGCTCGCTCACGCGAATACAGCCATGGCTGAAGGTGCGCTGGGAGCGCTCGAACAGAGCACGCTCCGGCGTAGCGTGCAGATAAACGCTGTACGGATTTGGCATGACGAACTTCACTGGTCCGAGGGCGTTCAGGGCCCCGGGGCGCTGACGCAACCGGAGCTTTCCGACCGCGAGGCGCTCGATTGCGTCGCGAGTCCCTGAGACGACGCGTGCGTCGTCGCCTTCTCCCTGGACGATCTCCATCTCATAGCGATCGAGGAGCGATGGGTTTGCACGCAAGTGCGGCAGGATTTCACGATGCAGGATGCCGGATGGAACGTCCCAATAGGGCTGAAACACCACCTGTGTGATTGCGCTCGTGAACACCGGGGTGCGCGTCCGTGTGGCCGTCTGGCCGACGATGGCCCGCATCTCCAGCGGTTCTTCCAATGCGTGCTGTTCGCGCGGTAGCGCGATCAACCTGAACTGCGGAATGTTGACGACGATGTTCGGCCGTTCGATTGCGCTGAGCCACCGCCAGCGCTCCATCGAGAGCTCGATCTGCTCAATGCGGCGCGTCAGTGGCGTAGTCAGCGATGCGAACGTTTGCCTGCCGATGACGCCGTCGTCATCGATCCCGTGTCTGCGTTGAAAGTGTCTGATTGCGGCCACCAGCGAAGCGTCCATGCTCAGTGAATCGACGTCAGCGGACGAGTCGTCAACGTCAAGGTCACCCACTGCCCTCAGAAAATGTCGTAACTGCGGGGCACCCGAATACTCGCTGCCGGCCCCGACCGAGTGACTGGGAAGAGGCGGAAGCTGAACGGAGGGGATGTCCCGAACCAGGCGCCGGTACTTTGCGAGCGCACCCTTGAGTCGCCAGTAGGGGATAGGTCGCGGCTCGAGCGTATCGAGCGTAGCTGCAACATCGGGGCTGGTCGCAAGCTCACGCACAGCGCTCGCAATGTCGAGATCACGCGCCGTCGCGGCGGGCAAGTGGAATCCGACGCTACGCGGATCGATTCGTCCGCTGTGAAGATCTCTGACGAAGCGAGCCGTTGCTTGCGACAGCGCAGCGTCGAACTCAGATTGCCCGCGCTCGTCGCCGGGCGGCGCATCCAACTCGTAATCCGCTGGCTCGAGACCGAATGCATCCGCGCGATGCAGCGCATCGAGCACCTGAGCAGCCTGCGGGGTCAGATGTCCGGTTCGGAACCAAAGCAGCGGCTCAGGCGCGGTTGCTGCAGCCGCACTCGCCACTAGAGCGATTGTCGTCAGGATGCTAGCGAGCACGGTGGGAGCGCGCATAGGTGAAGCGAAGGATGAGCATCGAGAGTGCGGCCCCTGCAGTCGCAAGAGCCATGTCCTGTTGTGCGTCCCACTGATCGCCCTGCGTCCCGAGATACGCAGTTCCGAGATCTGGCGCGACGCTGATCGCGGCGATCCACTCGACCATCTCGTAGATCACGGAATGCGACATCAGAAAGAACACTGGCATGAGCCAGCGCCATGCTCCGCGCGGCGGCGCGTACCGTTCGAAAAGCTCCTTGGCCGCGGGCAGCATGAGGACGCCATAAAGAAAGTGCACCAGCCGATCGTAGTGGTTGCGCTGCCAGCCGAAAACGCTATTCAGTGAATGCCCGGTGAGGGCGGTCCACCAGCGATCGTAGGGAACCAGGGAATATGTGTAGTGAGCGCCCACGATGTGCAGCACGAAGAAGATGAAGAGGCACGAATAGGCCGCATCGGAAAAGCGCATGCGGCGAGCGGTCGCGACCAGCGCGGGGACGGCCGTCAGCACCAGCAAATTCTCGAGTAGCCAGTCCGATCGGCTAACCGGAGAGATCGCCAACGCCAGCCAGATCGCTGTGAACAGGCCCAATAGTACGAGGGGGAACACCACGGGCGGAGTATCCGGGTCCGAGCTGGGTCCGGGACCACGGGGAAACCCGGAAGACCATTCACGTTCCCCGTAAAGGCAGCCGGCCGGCGGGTCGGCACAATCGAACCACAGAATGGCCCCAGGAGCGCTGCCGGTATGGCGCACAAGCAAGTCACCTTCCAATCGGCCGCGCGCGAGAAGATCCTCCGCGGCGCCACTCAACTCGCCGATGCGGTGCGGATCACGCTCGGGCCGAAGTCGAAGTCGGTCCTGATCCAGAAGTCGTGGGGCGCACCGGTCGTGTGCAACGACGGTGTCACCATCGCCAAGGAGTTCGATCTCGTCGATCCCGAGGAGAATCTCGGCGCGCAGATGTTGCGTCAGGCCGCGGAAAAGACCGGCGAGCTCGTCGGCGATGGTACGAGCACCGCGACCATCCTCGCTCACGCCATCTACTCCGAAGGACTGCGAAACGTCACGGCAGGCGCAAGTGCCATCGATCTGAAGCGCGGCCTGGACCGCGGGCTGAAGGCCGCAGTCGATGCACTCAAGGCACAGTCGAAGGCTGTGGTCAGCCGCAAGGAAAAGGCGCAAGTCGCGACAATCTCGGCGCACAACGACGAGACCATTGGCGAGCTTGTCGCGGATGCAATGGAGAAAGTGGGCGGCGAGGGCGTCATCACGGTCGAAGAGTCGAAGACTACGGAAACGACGCTGGAAGTGGTCGAGGGCATGCAGTTCGATCGCGGCTACATGTCGCCGTACTTCGTCACGGATACCGAGAAGATGGAGGCAGTGCTCGAGGACGCCGTCATCCTGCTCACCGACCGCAAGATCAACATCATGAAGGACCTGATCACGCTGCTCGAGCAGATTGCCAAGCATGGCAAGCCGCTGCTGGTCGTGGCAGAAGACGTGGAAGGCGAGGCCCTTGCCACGTTGATCGTCAATCAGATCCGTGGCGTGCTCAAGAGCGCAGCCGTGAAGGCTCCCGGTTTCGGCGACCGCCGCAAAGAGATGCTGCAGGACATGGCGGTGCTCAGCGGGGGCCAGGTGATCTCTGACGAGCTCGGCTTCAAGCTGGAAGACACAACGCTCGAGCAACTCGGCCGTGCCAAGCGGGTCGTCGTCGACAAGGACACGACCACGATCATCGGTGGTGCGGGCCAACGCAAGGAGATCGAGGCCCGCATGGGACAGATTCGCCGAGAAATCGACAAGGCAACGAGCGACTACGACAAGGAGAAACTGCGCGAGCGTCTCGCGAAACTCGCGGGCGGCGTTGCGGTGATTCGTGTGGGTGCACCGGCCGAGTCGGAGATGAAGGCCAAGAAGGATGCTTTGGACGATGCGATCAGCGCGACCAAGGCCGCAGTGGCGGAAGGCATTGTCGCCGGCGGCGGGTTGTCGTTGCTTCGCTGCATCGGGCCGGTGGGGCGCGCGGAGACGGAGTGCGAAGGCGATGAACGCACGGGCGTGCAGATTCTCAAGCGCGCTCTCGAGTCACCGACTCGGCAGATTGCGGTGAATTCGGCGGTCGATGGCGGCGTGGTCGTCAGCAAGATGCTCGACGCTGCGCCGAACGTTGGCTTCGATGCGGCGCGCAATCGCTATGTGGACCTCTTCGAGGCGGGCATCGTCGATCCGACCAAGGTCATGCGCGTGGCATTGGAGAATGCCGTATCGGTTGCGAGCGTTCTGCTTCTCACCGAAGCAACGCTCACCGAGATCCCGAGTGAAAAGAAGACCGCGGCCGCGCCGGCCATGGAGATGTGACAGAGAGTCTCGCATGAACCACCTAAGGTTTACGGCCATCCCCGCATGGTCGCTGCCCAGGCAAGCGTGAACACTGCGCTGGCAGTTGGCAGCAAACACAGGAGATCCAAATGAACATTACGCGCTGGGAACCCTTCCGTGAGATGGAAGAGATCTTTCGCCAGTATTCGCCATCCTTCTCGCGCGCGTTGCGCCGCAACGGCGGTGAAGGCTTCGCGTGGTCGCCGGTCGCGGACATCACCGAGACCGACAAGGAGTACCTGATCAAGGCGGAGCTGCCGGAGGTCAAGAAGGAAGACGTGACGATCACGCTCGACAACGGCGTCATCACGATTTCAGGCGAGCGGCGTCAGGAGAAGGAGCAGAAGGAGGCCAACGAGATTCGAGTCGAGAGCTTCTACGGTACGTTCTCGCGCAGCTTCTCCCTCCCCGACAACATCGACGCCAAGGCCATCCAGGCCGAGGCGAAGGATGGTGTTCTGAAGGTGCGTATTCCGAAGACGAAAGCGGAAGCGCCCAAGAAGATCGCGATCGAAGTCAAGTGACCTACGAACGGCAGGAGACTCGTAGCATGAGCGTTCGAACACAAAAGCCGGCGCAACAGGCGCGCCGGCGACCGGCTGAGACACTCGGCAACGGGGCCATCGCCGCCCCGCAAGGCGATCCTGATGTGGCGCAGCTTGCCGCAGCGGAGGTCGAAGCTCGCATTGCGGACCATGAGGTGAGGGTTGCGCTCGCAGCGTACTTCATTGCCGAGAAGCGCGGCTTCGAGCCCGGTCACGAGCTGGAAGACTGGTTCGCGGCAGAAGCCCAGATTGCGGCAGCGGAGCAGCCGAGCCTGACCAAGCCAGTACAAATGAGCAAAGCTGGGAGCATTTCATGAAAGTCGGCGAATACTGCAAACGCGCGGTTGTCGCGATTGCCTCCAATGCAGACGCAGCCGAGGCGGCGAAGATGATGAGGGCCGAGCACGTCGGGTTCCTGATCGTTTATCGGGAAGGCGACGAGCTGATGCGGCCGGTCGGCGTCTTGACGGATCGCGATCTCGTCCTGGGAGTCATGGCCCGCGACGTCGATCCTCATGCGGTTACGGTCAACGATGTCATGACGCGTCAGCCGCTGATCGCGAACGATTCCGACGAGCTCGGAGATATGCTCCAGGCCATGAGGGCTGCGGGCATTCGACGCGTGCCGGTCGTGGACGTGCGCGGCTGCCTGATCGGCATCATGGCCATCGACGATGCCATCGATGTCATCACCGGACTCATGTGCGATATCGCGGGCTCGATCAAGAGCGAGCAGCGGCAGGAGTGGCGGGAGCGGGCCGACTGAATGGCGAAGCGCATTCCGATCGCCGTGTCGGCGCGGCACGCGCATCTGTCTCAAGCGACGATCGAGCAGGTCTTCGGGCTGGGCTATCAGTTACGTCCGCGTAGGTGGCTGTCGCAAACGGGTCAATTTGCCGCTCAAGAGAGCGTCACGCTCGTCGGGCCCAGAGGTCACCTCGACCACGTGAGAGTGATGGGACCGCCGCGTCAGCACGATCAGATCGAGCTCTCGCGTACGGACGAACATGCTCTCGGCATCGAAGCCCCCGTGCGCATTTCCGGAGACCTCGACGGCACGCCTGGCATCACCGTGGTCGGACCTGCGGGTCAACGAGTGCTGCAGAACGGCGTTATCAGCGCCCGCCGGCACATTCATATGAATGCCAAGGATGCGACCTGCCTTGGTGTCCAGGCCGGCCAGGTCGTGCAAGTCAGGATCGACAGCGAAGGTCGAGACCTGGTCTTCGGTGATGTCGAAGTGCGCATACGGCCGGACTTTCGCCTCGAGTTGCATCTCGATACCGATGAGGCCAATGCCGCCGGTGTGAAGGCCGGCGGCTCGGCGGAGCTGCTGCTCACTCAGCCGACTTGAAGAATACGATCAGGCTGGCTCTCGTTCTCTGCGGCGCTCAGGACCGTCATGGTCCGTAGCACGCTGGCTGGGTTCACGCTGATGGAATCGATGCCTTGCTGCACCAGAAAGCGTGCGACCTCCGGATAATTCGCCGGCGCCTCGCCGCAGATGCCGACGTGCCGCTTGTTGCGTTTTGCTCCCGCGACAGCAAGGCGCAGCATCTCGAGCATTCCCGGATCGCGCTCGTCGAAGTCGAAGGCGACGATCTCAGAATCGCGGTCCACACCGAGCGTGAGCTGGGTGAGATCGTTGGATCCGATGGAGAAGCCATCGAACAATGCGGCGAAGGCATCGATCTGAATGACGTTGTTCGGGATCTCGCACATCACGTAGATCTCGAGTCCGTTCTGGCCCCGTACCAGACCATTCGCTGCCAGCGCAGCGATGACCTGCCGCGCCTCCTCGACGCGCCGGCAGAAGGGCACCATGACACACAGGTTGGTGAGTCCCATGACATCGCGAACGCGTTTTAGAGCGGCGCATTCGAGCGCGAAGCCCGCGGCGTACGCCGGATGCGCATACCGCGATGCTCCGCGAAAGCCGAGCATGGGGTTCGCCTCTTTGGGCTCGAACACCGCGCCCCCGAGCAGTTGTGCATACTCGTTGGTCTTGAAATCCGACAGCCGGACGATGACGGGCTTGGGGTAGAAGGCCGCAGCGATCGTACCGACACCCTCGGCAAGCTTCTCGATGAAGAAATCTGCCGAGCGCTGGTAGTTACGGGTCAGGCGTGCGATCGCGGCGCGCGTCTTTGAGCTCGTAATCCGCTCTGGCGCCGCCAAAGCCATCGGATGAATGCCGATGTGCTCACTGATGATGAACTCCATGCGTGCAAGTCCGACGCCGTCATTCGGCAGCATGGCCGTTCTGAACGCGAGATCCGGATTGCCAAGATTGACCATGATCGAGGTGCGCGGACGCGCCAGATTGTTGGCTGCTATGCGCGTAACGTCAAAGGGCAACTTGCCCTCGTACACGCGGCCCGCGTCACCTTCAGCACATGAGATGGTGACCGTCGAGCCGGCGACCACCTTTTCGGTGGCGCCTGGAGCACCGACCACGGCAGGCACGCCAAGCTCGCGTGCGACGATGGCCGCGTGGCAAGTACGACCGCCGCGATTCGTCACCACCGCCGCGGCAGTCTTCATCACCGGTTCCCAATCCGGTGTCGTGGTGTCCGCAACGAGCACACAACCGGGTTCGAAGGATTCCAGGTCTTGCTTGTCACGCACGACGCGCACAGTGCCTGAGGCGATCTTCTCGCCCACGGCTCGGCCGCTGACGAGCACGGGGCCGGAGCCCTTCAAGGTGAAGGTTTCGAGCGCTTGCGCTGACCGGCGTGAGGCAACCGTTTCAGGTCGCGCTTGAATGATGTACAGCCCGCCGTCTTCGCCATCCTTCGCCCATTCGATATCCATCGGCATGGGATGTCCCGCAATGCGGGAGTAGTGGTCTTCGATGCGGATGGCATAGTCCGCCAGCGTGAGCACATCCTCATCGCCAATGCAGAAGCGAGCGCGCTCTGCCGCGCGTGTGGCGATGTTGCGCGTGGTGTGCATCCCACGGCCGTGCGCATACACCATGCGCATCTGCTTGGCTCCGAGCGTACGGCGCACAATCGCACGGCAGCCCTTGCGGAAGGTCGGCTTGTGGACGTAGAACTCGTCCGGATCGACGGTTCCTTGCACAATATTTTCGCCGAGCCCGTACGCTCCCGTTACGAACACGACATCGCGAAAGCCCGATTCGGTATCGAGCGTGAAGATCACACCGCTTGCGGCGAGATCAGAACGGACCATTTTCATCACGCCGACGGACAGCGCGACCTTGAAATGGTCGAAGCCGTTGTCGATGCGATAGGCTATCGCTCGCTCGGTAAAGAGCGAGGCGAAGCAGCGCCGGCAGGCTTCGAACAGCTCGTCCTCGCCGCAGATGTGCAGATAGCTCTCATGCTGGCCGGCAAAGCTGGCGGTCGGTAGATCCTCGGCTGTCGCCGAGCTGCGTACAGCCACGGCTACGCCCGGTCCATACTGATTCTCAAGCTCGCGATAGCCCGCTGCGATCTCTGCCTGCAGTCGCGGCGTGGCAGTAGCGGAATACACGATGTCGCGTGCGCGGGAGGCGCGCTCGGAGAGCTCCGCTATCTTGCCCTTGTCCACCGTGTCGAGGAGCGCATGGAGCTCGTTCCATGCTCCGGCTTCGCTGAGGGAGTCACGATAAGCCTGCGCAATGACGGCAAAGCCGTTGGGTACGTGCACACCTTCGGCAGACAGGGCCGAATAGAGCTCACCCAGGGATGAATTCTTGCCTCCGACCAGCGGCGTATCCTGACTGCGCAGCTCGCCGAACCAGCGGATATAGTCTGATGCCATCGTTTCGCTCCAGTAATGCGAAGCACCCCTGTAAGCATCCGCGTTCTAGGCGCGGGCTCAATGCGGGGTGGTCCGGAGCGGCTACTGGAAAGTCTGGAGGCCAGGGAGCGAATCACGTCGTAATGTGCGCCGTGTTCGATGAATTCCGCGCACTTGTACTGTTGGTTGCTGCGAATGCAGTTCCGGTTGTCGTGGCAAGACTTTCCCGGGGTCGATGGGCTGCGCCGCTTGACTTCGGCTGCGTGCTCGCGGATGGCGAGCGCTTGTTCGGCAGTCACAAGACTTGGCGGGGCCTGCTATCGGGCATTGCAGCCGGTGCGGCTGTCAGTTTGGTACTCGACGTGATGCCGGTCATCGGTGCGGGCTTCGCGTGCGCGTCACTGCTGGCGGATGCGACATCGAGTGCGGTGAAGCGCCGTATGCACCTGAAACCGGGCACGGAATATCTGGGCATCGATCAGATTGGCGAAGCGCTCGTGCCGTTGGGTCTGTTCGCAACTCCGCTGTCGCTCCAGTGGAGCGAAGTGTTCGCGGTCACCGCCATTTTCACGGTTTTGGATGTTGCGACTGCTAGGTTTCGCCACCGAGCATCAGATGCATCTTGACGAGGTGCGCCACTGACCGCGCACCCATCTTCTCCATCACGTTGGCGCGGTGGATCTCGACCGTACGCTCACTCAAACCGAGATCGATCGCGATCACCTTGTTGGCTTTCCCGTCAACCACAAGCACGAGCACCTCGCGCTCACGCGGCGTCAGCGATTGCTCGCGAGCCTTGAGATCGGCGAGGCGGTCGACACTTTCGCGGTTCTGCGCGTCCAGCTTGAGGGCGCCATTGATCCGGTCGAGCAGTTCCTGATCGCGGAAGGGCTTCTGCAGAAAGTCGAAGGCGCCATCCTTCATTGCCTGCACCGCCATCGGGATGTCGCCGTGCCCGGAGACCAGGATGACCGGCAGCATCGAACCTGCCTTGTTGAGGTACTGTTGCACCTCCAGGCCGCTCATCTCCGGCATGCGCACGTCGAGCACCAGGCAGCTCGGCTGGCCCGGATCGTGCTTGGCCAGGAACTCACTCGCCTTCGCAAAGGCCACCGGCTGGTAGCCCACGGTCGTGATCAGAACCGTGAGCGCACGCCGCATCCCGTCGTCGTCATCCACGATGTAGACGACAGGCTTGCGCTTGGTGTCCTTCGGCTGAGTCATCGCGCGATCTCCCCATCGGGTGGGGTGGCTGGCAAGCGCAACAAAAAGCGCGCACCGCCACCTTCAACGTTCTCAAAATTTATCGAGCCCTGGTGCATTTCGGCAATGGCCCGGCTGGAGGCGAGCCCCAGGCCTGTGCCATGCGTCTTGGTCGTATAGAAGGGATGAAACAGTTTTTGGCGCGCCTGCTCCGGTACGCCTGCACCGCGATCTGTGACCGCGACCTGAACGCCATATCGATCGCCGGTGATATCAATACGAACCTCAGCCGCTTCACCGGCACGCGTCGGGGCTTCCAACGCATTTTGCATCAAGGCAAACAGCACGTGCTGGATGCGCAGCCGGTCGATGGAGACATTAGGTAGGTCCGGTTGGATGGAGAGCGCGAGCTTCGCAGCGCGCGGCCGCGCCATCATCTCAAAGATCGGCATGAGCTCACCAACCACCTCGCCGATCTGAGATTCGACATACCCGTGCGCGTGCCCGTTGAATAGGCTGCGGATGCGCCGGATTCCTTGCCCGGCATTCAGCGCTTCCTGGCTGATGTGGTGCAGGACCTCCGACGTCGGCTGGATCATGGGGTCCGGCCGGTTCAGCATTCGTTGCGCAGCCTGCGCGAACGTCGTGATTGCGCCGATCGGCTGGTTGAGCTCGTGGGCGATCCCACTGGCCATTTCCTCGAGCGCAGAAATGCGGGCGATCTGCAGCAATCGCTCCAGCAGCAGGGCGGTCTGTTCCGGTGTTTGCGTCATCCTCGTCGGCTCTGTCACTGCGGTTCCTGCGTCCCCGCCGATGTCATGCCACACCTGGCACGGCTGCAAGCATGCCGTAAGCGGCAGGGTGGGGCACCTGAGGCTTCCCCTGAACGACTCGTGCCCGCCCCGTAGAGACGAATTTAAAAGCGGTGCGCCATCTTACGTGCGCACGCCCCCCATGAATGCCAAGCCACGAGGTCTATGACCGGCGCAAAGCATCGCTCCTAACGCAAGGCGTATACTACTAACCCGTGAGAGAGGCCTAAGTGCAGCCTCCAAGCGGGTCTTGCTGCCGATGGACGAGCTGAGCGACATCACGGAGCACTTGCTTCGCTTTTCCCCCGACGCCCTGATCGTCGTGGACGATCGCGATCGCATCCGCTTTGCCAACGAGACCGTCCGGGAGCTCTTCGGTTATCCACCGGATGCGCTCATCGGCAAGCCGATTGACACGTTGATTCCGCAGCGGCTGCGCGCCCACCACGGCAAGCATACGGCCGGGTACATGCGCAATCCGAACAATCGGGAGATGGGGGCGCGCATCGCCGATCTGTTTGCTTTGCGGGCAGATGGCAGCGAATTTCCCGCGGGCATACGGCTCGCGCCGTTCCGTATAGGCGAGAAGCTGTTCGTGGCGGCCGCCATTCGCGACACCACCGAGCGTCAGCTCATCAACGACGAGCTGATCCAGGCGCGCAAGGAAGCAGATAGGGCCAACCGCGCAAAGAGCCGGTTCCTGGCGACCGCGAGCCACGATCTGCGTCAGCCAATGCAGACGATTCGCCTGCTGAACGCCGCGATGACGAAGATCGTCCCTGACGCGGAGGTACGCGATCTACTCCAGCAACAGGGGCAGGCAATCGAAAGCATGACTCGCCTGCTGAACGCGCTGCTGGACATCAGCCGTCTCGAATCGGGTGCGATCGAGCCGAGCAACTCGGAAGTGCAGGTCGCGGAGATTTTCGAAGAGTTGCGCGGTGAGTTCAGCTCGATAGCGAAGGCGCGGGACATCGAGCTGGAAGTCGGCTCGTCACCCGCTGTGATCTCGACGGATCGCACGCTGTTCTATCAATTGCTGCAGAACCTGCTGGGTAACGCGCTGAAGTACACAGACCGCGGCTGGGTCCGTGTCAGGTGCACGGAGGAGGGCGATGCCCTTGTCGTCCTGGTCGAGGATTCAGGCATCGGGATCCCTGTCGACAAGCTCGAGCGCATCTTCGACGAGTACTACCAGGTCGATACCCACGGTACCAAGCGCATGGGCGTCGGCCTGGGTCTTGCGATCGTCAAGGAAGTGGCTCGCCTGCTCGGCTTCAACGTGAAGATTCATTCCGTCGTCGGTGAGGGCACCAAGGTCGCTCTGCGCATTCCAAGCCGGTATCGTCTGGCGGCCTCCGCGATCAGTATTGCGGCCCCTGCCGCACTGAGCACGGCTGGGCCGGCTCGCAAAGCACGATTGATCCTCGTGGAGGACAACGACGGCGTGCGCCTGGCGACGGAGCTGTTCCTGAAGCTCGAAGGTCACGAGACCCTCAGCGCTTCGACGCTCGCCGAAGCCGAGATTCTGCTCGAGCGCCTGCAGCCCGGGGATGTCGTGATCGCGGACTACCACCTGGACGAGAAAAACACTGGCCTTGATATGCTGATCCGCCTGCGCGAGCGCGTCGGCTACGATGTTCCAGGTGTCGTCCTGAGTGGCGATCTCCCCTCTGTCTTGCGCACCATCAAAACGCCCGTGGGCGCTTGCCGCTTTCTGAGCAAGCCCGTGGATACGGTGGCTCTGGTGGAAGCGATCGCGGAACTCAGCAGTACGCAGGTCACGGCGTAAGCGCTACCTTGAGCACGCCGTCGCGCTGATGTGAGAACAGCGCGTACGCAGACCTGATGTCGTCGAGTTTGAACCGATGGGTCACCATCGGTGCGAGGTCCACTCGGCCGGACGCGACCACATTCATCAATCGTCTCATCCGCTCTTTGCCGCCCGGGCACAACGTCGTCACGATGACGTGGTCGCCAAGGCCGGCGGCGAACGGTCCCAGCGGGATCTTCAGATCGCTGGAATACACGCCGAGGCTCGAGAGTGTGCCGCCGGGTCGTAGCACGCGAAGCGCGGCCTCGAACGTGGACTGCGTACCGAGCGTGAGCTTCATGATCTCCTCAACCGGGTCTGAGGTCCGAAAGTTGACGACGTGGTCGGCACCCATGCGCTGCGCCATTTGCAGCCGTTCCGGCACGGCGTCCACGCCTATGATTCTCGTTGCCCCGCGCAGTTTCGCACCTGCCGTGGCACATAGCCCAATGGGACCCTGAGCGAATATCGCGACGGTGTCGCCGATGCGGATGTTGGCGCGCTCGGCGCCGCCGAAGCCTGTGGACATGATGTCCGGGCACATGAGGACCTGCTCATCGGTCAATCCGTGCGGCACCGGAGCAAGATTTGCCATCGCATCGGGCACGAGGACGTATTCGGCCTGGCAGCCATCGATCGTGTTGCCGAATTTCCAACCGCCGATCGGTTTCCAGCCGTGCGCGGTTCCGGGGCCATCCTGGGCGTGATCGCCATCCAGCGACGCATTGCTGTGACCGCTCGGGCAGATTGCGCCCGCGATGACTCGCTGTCCCTCGCGATAGCCCTGAACGGAAGAGCCGAGCTTCTCGATGACGCCGACCGGTTCGTGACCGACGATGAGCCCTCTGCGCACGGGGTACTCGCCCTTGAGGATGTGAACGTCCGTGCCGCAAATCGTTGTCGTCGTGATGCGCACCAGCGCATCGAGCGGACCTACCTCCGGAATGGGCCGTTCCTGAAGCTCGATGCGGCCGGGCGAAACGAATACTGCTGCTTTCATCGTGCGCATGCGTGACCTCCAATCCGTGCGACAGGATGCTAGGGCGCCGCCCTGTGGACGCTTACCGTGGAATTCACGCGGTTATTAGGCGGATCCCCCCATACCTGCATGAGCGGTGCAGGTCGACACTCCGTCCATGAAGACGGTCATCCTTGTCGTAGCTGCAGCGGCGCTGCTCTCGAGTATGGGCATCCTCGCGTCCCCCGCACGAGTAGATCAACTCGTCCGCAATGCGCTGCAGCTCGACCCTAATATCAAGCGCGGTAAGGGTCTTTATGAGGTCCATTGCGCGCGCTGTCACGGTGCAGGCGCGATCGGCGATGCGCGCAATGTGATTCCGGCGCTGGCCGGACAGCGTGCAGCGTATCTGGTCAAGCAACTCGCCGATTTCACTGAGCTGGAGCGAAGCGGCGAAGAGATGCACGCCGTGGTGTCGAAGGCTGAAATCAACGAGCCGCAGGAGTGGTCCGATCTCGCCGGCTACGTGAGTCAGCTGCCGTTCGCGCGATTCCCCGAAACCTCAGACGGCACCGGCGTCGAACTCGGCGAAGCGATCTTTCAGGAGCAATGCGCGTCCTGTCATGAGGAAGATGCGCGCGGCGATGACGATGGCTTTATCCCATCCCTGCGCAACCAGCACTACTCGTACCTCGTGCGGCAGATGCGCAGTCTGGCTGCGGCACACCGTTTGAACGTCGACGCAGACCTGGTGCGATTCATCGACAGTTTGGATACGGAAGAGATGACCGCCGTCGCCGACTACCTATCACGGCTGCGCGGCCCGGTTCGGGATCGCACCAAGCTGCTCGACGATGGCACCTTGCGCGAATGAAGAAAGCAGCATGAATCCGATTCGCAACATCCTGGTCATCGTCGACCCCACGGCAGAACAGCACCCAGCCGTTGAGAAGGGAGCATTGCTGGCGCAGCAACTTGATGCTCGACTGGAGCTCTACGTCTGCGATACCAAGGCAGCGCGCGAGGTGCGAATCGCGGCGCATACGCGCAGTCACGCAGCGCAGGAGCCATTTGTCATCGACCTCAAGTCGATGATCGAGGAACTGGCGAGACCGCTGCGCGAGCGAGGCTTGGATGTCACGACCGAGGTCGAATGTGGCGACCCGCTGCATGTCGCGCTCATTGACCGCGCGAAGCGGACGACTGCAGATCTCATCGTGAAGGACACGCACCATCACTCATTTGCGCAGCGGACGTTCATCACGAATACGGATTGGCACCTGATCCGTGCCTGTCCGGTCTCGCTATTGCTCACCAAGCCGTTCCGCTGGGCCAGCGTTCCGAGGATTTTCGCTGCCGTCGATCCGGGGCACGCCAATGACAAGCCCGCCGTGCTCGACAACCGCATCATGGATTGCGCTTCGCTCCTGGCTAAGCGTCTGCGTGGCGAGTTGCATCTGTTGCACGTCTATCTGCCCGCCTCGATCATCGCGGCGGCCGCCTCCGGAGGCCCGCCAGCGCCAATCATCCCTTCGGAGCAAGAACTCGCCAAGGAAGAGGCACAGAGGCGAGAGCTGCTGCGTGACCTCATCACGGAGTATCGAGTGTCGGACGAGAACGTCCACCTGAAAGTCGGTGGCCCCGCTCAAGTTCTGCCGCACATGGCAGGTGCGCTGCGGGCTGACATCATGACGATGGGCGCCATCTCTCGCAGCGGGCTGAAGCGAGTGTTCATCGGCAGCACAGCGGAAGACGTACTCGAGCATTTGCCGTGCGATGCGTTAATCATCAAGCCGCCCGACTTCGCGTCGGTGCTGCCATTCTAAGCAGCACTCGGTCGTGTGAATGTCATGCGCACTCATCGGCTCGGCGTGTATCGAAGCGACCGCGGTACGTACCTGATAGAGATCAGGTTGCGAGAGCTGAAGCAGTTGTTCAACACACTGGATCCGTCGCCTTTTCACGAGAGAGATCTGGATCCGGCTGCAGAGGAGTATCTCGTCAGTGCCGCGCGAGAAGTTGGTGCCCGCCCCAGCAAGCTGGTTCTGCACCTGCCCGCGCCAACTTCTGACGAAGAAGCCGTGGACGCAGTAACTGCGATCCGCCACTACTTCGAATACCGAAGCCGTCACACTCGTCAGCAGCTGCGTTTACTCCTGGGCCGCGGCGCAATCAGTCTCCTCATTGGACTGACGTTCCTGGGTGCGTGTCTGCTGCTTCGCCAAGTACTCGTTGGTGCCTCGAACTCCGGCGTGACGATAGTCTCCGAAGGTCTGCTCATCCTCGGTTGGGTTGCGATGTGGAGGCCTGTCGAAGTCTTTCTCTATGACTGGTGGCCCGAGCTGGGCAGGCGGAGGCTGTTCGATCGCATCGCGCACATGCAGATCGAAACGGAAACTCGCGAGGCCGCTGGACCTTCTCGTCCGGAAATCCGGTTTGCGGTATCAGCGGCGTCCACGTCGCACCGGGCGCCACTGCGTTGACGCGTATGCCGCGCTTCATTGCCTGTTTCGCGAGGCTCTCAGTGAAGTTGATGATCGCACCTTTCGTCGCTGCGTACGGCGGGAGCGACTCCGATGGGTCGTACGCTTGAATCGATGCAGTATTGATGATCGACGCGCCGGGCCGCCGGGTCGCGTGACTGTTCGGTGGACACGATGGCCTCCTAGATACCGATTCACTTCAGCAGGATCGACAGGCTTTGAGCAGCGGGGCACATTGCTGTATGCCGCCGGGATACTCCAGCCGTGCGTTCGTTGCGTACGAGAACGCTCCTATGTTTGCGTGAGCACCTGGCTACTTGCCCAGCAGTTGCAAGCAGAGCGGGAAGGGCCGCAACCCTTCCAGCTAGCTGGTTCAATCCAGGTCGGACTCGAGCGCGTGGGTCAGCGACGCGATGGCTACGCGGACGCGCCCGTCCTCTTCGTCTAGATCAGGCGTTTCCTGGCATAACCTCTTCGCGGCAGTCAGCAGGTGGTGCGCTTCCGCCGATGCGCGACGGGACGAAATTGAGTCCTGCAGGCGCCGCGATGCGGTCGCGAGCAGCAAGCCACGATGCACGTTGGCGAGGATTGCTTCCTTGGCCTGTGTCGAGTGCGACTTCGGTCTCAGCACTGTTCGCATCCAGCTCATGAGAGTAGAACGCCGCCGACGCACCGGCGTTCCGGCGAATCGTCCATGCGCAGGCGGTGATGCAGCTCGGCAAGGCGCCGGAGTTTGCAGGCAGGAGGATTCGGGCGCGAGTGGATCCGCGCTGGCACGCTGGACTGAGCTGCGCCGGCACTGTGGATGGCGGACTTTCGGCTCCCTTGAACGATCGCGCGATCCGTGATGGCACCTTCGGTGTCGCTCACATTGCAGCAAGGTAACGCGCGAGCGCGTCTTCGAGGTTCGGCATGACACTGCCGCGCTCGCTGGTGAGAGCGCTGAATGCGGGACGTTGCGCCGTAAGGCCGAAGGAGCGCCAGCTGCGCGACTGCAGGCGCGTCGTGCTGACTTGGGCTAGCTTGGCTGTGCGACGTACCAGCTCGACCCATGACAGGCGACCGTCGTTCACCAAGTGCCACAAACCGCGCTCGCCATCCAGCAGCAGGTCCAGCGAGGCGTTGACGAGGTCCGGCACGTACGTGGGTGACACGACCACATCGTCTATTGCTGCGAACGAGTCGCCCCGGCGCAGGGCACGCAGTGCAGTCGTCAGAGAGTTGTGCTCGTCCCAGGGACTGAAGAACGAGCTCGTTCGCACGATCAAAGCGCCGTCATGTGCCTGCAGTACGGCGCGCTCCGCGCGTGCCTTGCTTAGACCATAAACGTTCAACGGGCCTACATCGTGGGTCTCCAGGTAGGGCGTCTGGCGTTCCCCGGCGAACACGAGGTCCGATGAGAATGTAACGAACGGCAGTGCGCGCGCGGCGCATGCATTCGCAAGCAGCTCCGCGCCAGTACTGTTTTCGCGATAGCAGCGCTCGCAGTCGAGCTCGGCGTCATCGACCCGCACGTAACCAGCCGCGTTGATCACCGCCCAGGGCGACGTTTCCGCGAGCACCCGCTCTATCAATGCGGGATCGCCGATATCGAGATCGAAGCGCGTGCACGCTCGCACGCACAGCCCACGTGCCGCGCACAATCGAGTGAATGCCTGCCCAAGAGTTCCTGAGGCTCCGGTTAGCAAGAGAGCCTTGCTTGTCCGTCGCGGTGTCGCCACGCTGGCCTGAGCGGGATCCAGGAATCGGCCGGGACGCTGCCACCAACCTGGCTCATCGAGGAGCGCTGCATGCCTCGGCACGGCACCTGTTGCAAGGTCGGCGATGAGCTGCGCGATGGCTGTGGCGCGTGGCGGCGATGCTCGAACGTCGAAAGCTCCTGCTTCATAGTGCTTGACGTTACGAGTGACCAGGCTGTCCCAATCGTAGCTGCCGAGCAGCGCCCATGGGGTCAGGGCGCGAACGTCGATACCCGCAGCACATGCCTCGTGCGCTGCGCGCCAAAGCTGGTGCAACCAGCGCAATTGATCTTCGCGGGTGCATCCGAGGTGCGCCTCGGTAATTGCGAGTGGACGGTGATAGCGTGTCCACGCTGCCGAGAGCGCGCCAACGATGCCCGCAGATTCGCGGGCGACCCGAACGGTTTCGACATCCGCGTACGCGTCACGACCATTCCCGCCTCGTCGCGCGGGTGCATAGCGGGACAGGTCTGCATCGAGGTAGCGATCGCTCGTAACGTAGTGATTGATCCCGACAATGTCTGCCGGGCACGGGTGTTCCTGAAACCAATCGAGCTCGGTCGCTGCAATTCCGGCCTTCTGCAGGTAACTCCACATCGCGTGCCGGCGATCGACTGCGCCGTGCAGGAGGTCCCAGCCGAGCCAGCGCCGTTCGTTGTCGAAATCTGCCTGGTAAGCAAGCCCCGGAGTGCTGGTCGTATAACCGAGATCGTCGGTCTGAACGAGCTGTGCCGCAGGGTTGCAGCGACGGATCGCTTGCATAGCCAGCGTCGTGGCGCGTGTTTGATTCACGAGCGCGCGCGCGAAACTGTGGTCGTCGCATCGATGCGGATACCAGTGACCGTACAACGCGCTGAAGCGAGCGGTCGTCAGCGGTTCATTGATCGGCGTGTAGTGATCGATATGCGGAAAGCGTTCTGCGACCGCCGCCGCGTACCCAGCGAACAGTTCAGGGAAGCGCGCGTCGAGCAGGTTCGTGTAGTGCGGGCCGCTGCCATGATGGAGTAAGCCGAGGATGGGCTCGACGCCCAGCTCCTGCAAACGTGTCAGCCGCTGGTCCAGCCAATGCCAATCGAAACGGTCCGGCGCGTGCGGTGCTGTCCTTTCCCACAACGCTGGGTATCGCAAGCGCCGCAGCCCGAGTTGTGCGAAACGGTCCAGATCCTGGACGCGCAAGTCATGGCCGCTGTCGCGTAGCTGGTCGCGCCACTCATCGCGCACGCGATTGACGGTGCATTCCACACCACCCCACATCTCGAGCGCACGCATCGCGACG
>DATENH010000045.1:0-4414 GCA_035275145.1 Steroidobacteraceae bacterium
AGCGCCTCGGCGACTGCAACGCTTTGTTTCCCCTCGCCCTTGCGGGGCGCGACGCGCTGCGCAGATTCACCCGATGGCGTGCGCGTCGCCCACCACATTAAGGGATTAACTGATATCCCCTACACGGGGCCTCCAACACCATGCGGCGGTCAACTAAGAGCGCCGGTGCAGGCCCCTTTTGAGCGTTGCGACGAAAAAAACTGCGGTCACCGCCGCCCCCGCCGCGAGCGATCTGTCCTCCCCGGCTGCCTGGGCGAGCGAACAGCTGCGCGAGCTCATCGCGTCGGTGCCCGACTATGTGCTGGTGCTCGACCGGCGCCTGCGTGTGCTGCTCGCGAACCGCGGCGTCGGCCGTCGCAGCGCCAAGGATCTGGAAGGCGTTCCCGTTACCGAATTCCTGCCGCACGACCTGCACCCGCAGGCGCTGGCAGCGATGCATCGGGTGCTCGCGACCGGTCAGGTCGACGGCTACTCCGCGATGCTCGACGACGGCGAGTCGCGTCACTTCGATATCCGCATCAGCCCGATCCGCTCGCAGCAGCAGATCGTCGCGATCACGATGATCGCGTCCGACACCACCGAGCAGGTGCGCGCCGAGCGCGCGATCGCCACGCAGGCGCGCATGATCGAATCGATGCTCGAAGGCGTCGCGGTCGTCAGCGAGCAGGCGGTCATCGAGATCACGAATCCCGCTTTCGACACCATGTTCGGCTATCGCCGCGGCGAGCTGATCGGCCGCGCGATGACGACGCTCGCCGGCTGGCCGTTCGAGCAGCCGGAGCGCTGGCAGCAGCTTGCTTCCGACCCGCAGGGGCAGGGCTCGATGCGCGTCGAGTTCGACGGCTTGCGCAGCGACGGCAGCCACTTCGCCGCGGCCGGACTGCTCTCGCGTTTCGACGTTGCCGGCCGCAGTCACTGCCTGGTGGTGCTGCAGGATGTGAGCGAGCGCAAGCAACTGGAGCGCGCGATCCTGCAAGCTGTGAACCGCGAGCAATACCGCATCGGCAACGATCTGCACGACGGGCTCGGCCAGGAGCTGACCGGCATCGCGCTGATGTTACGCGGGGTTGCCGGCCGCCTTTCGAGCGAGTACGCGCCGATCCTGCCGGAGATCGAGAGCATCACACGGCTCGTGAACAACGCCATCGAAAGTACCCGGGCACTCGCCCGCGGCCTGTCGCCGGTGAATCTGGAGCGCGGCGGTTTGTCCGACGCCCTCGACGGCCTCGCCATGCATGCGGCCGAGCTCTACGGCGTGCAGATCGTGTGCACGCATCGGGTCAAGACGATCCGTCCGCTCGGCGCCGAGCTCGCGAACCATCTGTATCGGATCGCGCAGGAAGCCGTGCGCAATGCCGTCCGGCACGGCCGCGCGCGGACTATACGGCTGCACTTGCACGGCGCTCGCGCTAAGGTGCGCTTGACCGTAACCGACGATGGCACCGGCATGCCGGTCGACGCAGTGGACGCCGCCGGTATGGGACTGAAGATCATGCAATACCGTGCGCGCATACTCGGCGGCGAAGTCCGCTTCGAGCGGGTCGAGCCGCAAGGCACGCGCATCGTTTGCGAATGTCCGCTGGAACCTCTGGCGCAACCAGCGCGCGCCCCGCGCGTACGCCGTCGCGGCCGGCTGAGCACGGCAGCAGGCTGAGCAAACCTGCCGCCGAACACTACAAGGACTATTGCTGAGGAGTGATGCAATGACCGTTGGCCCCTCTCTGTTCAAGCCCGCCCATCGGCCGTCGGGCAGCGGCGTGTCGAAGGACCGCAAGCGACGTGTGCTGATCGTCGACGATCATCCGATCGTCCGGCAGGGGCTGCGCCGCCTGATCGAGGCCGAAGCCGATCTGGAAGTGTGCGGCGAAGCCGAGACGGCGCGCGAAGCGAAATCGCTGATCCGCGAGCTGGAGCCGGACGCCGTCATCGTCGACGTGTCGCTCAAGCAGGGCGACGGCCTGGAGCTGGTGAAGGATGCTCGCGCGCACTATCCCTCGCTCCCGCTGCTGGTGCTGTCGATGCACGACGAAGCGATCTATGCCGAGCGCATGCTGTCGGCCGGCGCGAACGGTTACATCATGAAGCAGGCTGCCTCGGATCAGTTCCTGGTGGCGCTGCGCCGGGTGCTCGACGGCGGAATCTACGTGTCGGAAGCGGTCGGCAACAGCATGATCGAGAAGTTCGCGTCCGGCGGCGCGTACATCTCTTCGAATCCGGTCGACAGCCTGACCAATCGTGAGCTGCAGGTGCTGCACATGATCGGCAAAGGCCTGTCGACGCGACAGACCGCCGAAGCGCTCAACCTCAGCGTCAAGACCGTCGAGTCTCATCGGCAGCGGATCAAGCGCAAGCTGTCGCTGCGCACATCGGCACAGCTCATGCAGTACGCTGTGAACTGGTACGCGGGCCGGGAGCCCGGACAGAAACCTTGACCGAAGCGCTGCACGGACTGCTCACCGTTTCCGGGATCGCGGGTCTCGTCGTCGGGCTGTTGCTCGCGGCAGTGCCGCTCGTCTGGATTTTGCTCAGGCGCGGCGAGAGCAAGGTCGGGCCGTCGCGCAACGACGCCGCTGCGACCAACCGCCGCAACCAGGCAATCGTCGAAGGCGCGGGCGAGGGCGTGCTGGAGCTCGACAACGTCGGCCAGGTCCGTTACGCGAACCCCGCTGCGGCGAAGCTGCTCGGTTACGACATCGAAGAGCTGCCGGGTCTCGACTACCGCGTTCTGATCAACACGCAGACCGACGACGACAACCGGACCGATCCCGTCCGCCGCGTGCGCTACACCACAGACATCATGCGCGGGGTCGGCGCGCTGTTGCGGCGTAAGAACGGCCAGTTCCGTCCAGTCGAATATCGCATCGTGCCGGTGACCGAGCAGGGCGCGACGGTCGGCACCGTGCTCGTGTTCCACGACGTCGGCGAGCGCGTGCGCCTCGACAATCTCCTGAAGGACATGCAGACCACCGCGCGCATCGGCGGCTGGGAATACGACGTCGACACCCACAAGATCCACTGGACCGAAGCGCTGTACTCGATCCACGACCTGCCGTTCGGCCAGCCGATCGAGCTCGATGCCAGCCGCAACATGTTCCACCCGGAGGACAAGAAGAAGCTGATCGAAGCTTCGCAGCACGCGATCGACACCGGTGCCAGCAGCGATCTGCACCTGCGCCTGACTAGCGCGCGCGGCCGGCAGCTGTGGGTGCGCATGATCATCAAGGCCGAGCGGCGCAACGGCAAGATCGTGCGGCTGCACGGCACATTGCAGGACGTCACCGATCGCGTGGTCGCCGAGCGCCAGCTGCGCGAGACGCGCGACTTCTTCGAGCTGACGCTGAACGCCGTGCCGACGCCGATCAACTATTTCAATCGCGACTTCGTCATGACGTACGCGAACCGCTCATTCGAGGAATGGGTCGGCGTTCCGGCGGCGAAGATGATCGGCAAAGGCCTGCGCGAGCTGCTGCCCAACGACATGTTCACGGTCGTCATGCCGTACGTCGACAAGGTGATGGCGGGCGAGCGCGTGCACTCACGGCACACGGCGATGCGTCACGGCATCATGCGCGAGTGGCAGAACCATTACGTGCCGCAGGTCGACCAGAACGGCGGCGTGCTCGGCTTCTTCTCGATCATCTACGATCTCACCGATCAGCGGCGCCTCGAAGCGCGCCTGCTGCAAGCACAGAAGATGGAGGCGATCGGCCAGCTCACGGGCGGCATCGCGCACGACTTCAACAATCTGCTCGGCGTCGTGATCGGCAATCTGCAGCTCCTGGAGCGCAGCGTTTCCGAAACGCCGACGCTCGCGCGCAAGGTGCACACGGCAATGCGTGCGGCTGTGCGCGGCGCTGACCTGACGCGGCGTCTGTTGGCCTTCGCACGCCGGCAGATTCTCGATCCGGTCGTGGTCGATGCGAACCGCCAGCTCTCGGGCCTCACCGAGCTGATGCAGCGAACGCTCGGCGAATCGGTCGAAGTGCACATGGTGCAGGCTCACGACCTCTGGCACACGCGCGTCGACGCGGGCCAGTTCGAGAACGCGATCCTCAATCTCGCGATCAATGCGCGCGATGCGATGCCCGAGGGCGGGCGCCTGACCGTGCGCACCCGCAACGTCTATCTCGATTCGATCTTCTGCAGCGATCACCCGGAGATCGAGCCGGGCGAGTTCGTCTCCATCAGCGTCAGCGACACGGGGGTCGGCATCGAGCCCGACGTGCTCAAGCGCGTGTTCGAGCCGTTCTTCACTACCAAGGAATCCGGGCGCGGCAGCGGCCTCGGCCTCGCGATGGTCGACAGCTTCGCCGAGCAGGCTGGCGGTGTCGCCACGATCGAGAGTGCGGTCGGGCAGGGCACGACCGTGACAATTCTGCTACCGCGGTGCATGGAAGAGCAGGCGACGCTGCAG
>DATENH010000046.1:0-3988 GCA_035275145.1 Steroidobacteraceae bacterium
CCCTCGATGTACACCTGCGAGCCTTTGCGCAGGTATTCGGCCGCGATCTCGCCCAGCTTGTCGTACATGACGACGCTGTGCCATTCGGTGCGCTCCTGCATGTCGCCGGTCGTGCGGTCCTTCCAGGATTCGCTGGTGGCGACCCGGATGTTCGTGACCGCCTTGCCGCTGGGCATGTAGCGCGTGTCCGGATCGGCCCCGAGATTGCCCACCAGGATGACTTTGTTGACTCCGCGCGCCATGGCCGACCCCTCTTTAAAACAGGGGCGGGATTGTAGCGGGTGTGGGGGTGCTCAGCAGGGGGATTTCGACCCCGGACATCCATGTATATTGATCGATCCCGAAACGCCCTCAATTCTCGGCCCCGATGCCTTCCATCCTCATCCGCGGCGCGCGTACTCACAACCTGCGCAATATCGACCTCGAATTGCCGCGGGACCGCCTGATCGTGTTCACCGGCCTGTCGGGGTCGGGCAAGTCCTCGCTCGCGTTCGACACCATCTACGCCGAAGGCCAGCGCCGCTACGTCGAGTCGCTGTCGGCCTACGCGCGGCAATTCCTGTCGATGATGGAAAAGCCCGACGTGGATTCGATCGAAGGCCTGTCGCCGGCGATCGCGATCGAGCAGAAATCCACCTCGCACAACCCGCGCTCGACGGTCGGCACGGTGACGGAGATTTACGACCACCTGCGACTGCTGTTCGCGCGCGTCGGCATTCCGCGCTGCCCGGACCATGGCATCGACCTGCTCGCGCAGACCGTCAGCCAGATGGTCGACCAGGTGTTGCGGCTGCCGGAAGGCACACCGATCCTGCTGCTCGCGCCCTTGATCGATGCCCGCAAGGGCGAGCATGCGCACGTGATCGAGCAGCTCCGCGGACAAGGCTTCGTGCGTGCCCGCATCGACGGGATCGTCGCCGAGCTGGAAACGCCGCCGAAGCTCGATCCGAAGAAGAAGCACACGATCGAAGCGGTCGTGGACCGTTTGAAAGTGCGCTCCGACGCCGGCCAGCGCCTGGCCGAATCGTTCGAGACGGCTTTGCGGCTGGCGGACGGTGTCGCGCGAGTCTCGTTCATGGACGACGCGAAGAAGCCGGAGCTCGTGTTCTCCGACAAATTCGCCTGCCCGATCTGCGGCTACAGCATTTCGGAGCTCGAGCCGCGGTTGTTCTCGTTCAATAACCCCGCGGGTGCGTGCCCGACGTGCTCCGGCCTCGGCGTGCAGCAGTTCTTCGATCCCGCGCGCGTCGTCCATCACACGCATCTGTCGCTCGCCGGCGGTGCGATCCGCGGCTGGGACCGGCGCAACGCGTACTACTTCGCGCTGGTGCAATCGCTCGCCAAGCACTACAAGTTCGACGTCGAGGAGCCGTGGCAGGATCTGTCGGCGAAGACCCAGAAGGTGGTGCTGTACGGCAGCGGCGACGAGAAGATCGATTTCCGCTACGTCGATGCGCGCGGCGGCACCATGCGCCGCGCCCACAAATGGGAAGGCGTGATTCCGAACCTCGAGCGGCGCTATCGCGAGACCGAATCGCTCGCCGTGCGCGAGGAGCTCGCGAAGTACCTGAGCAACCAGCCCTGCCCCGAGTGCGGCGGAACACGCCTCAATCGCGCCGCGCGCAATGTGTTCGTGGCCGAGCGCACCTTGCCCGATATCGCAAAGCTGGCCGTCAGCGACGCGCTGACCTTCAGCAACAGTCTGCGGCTGGAAGGCTGGCGCGGCGAGATCGCCGCGAAGATCGTCAAGGAGATCCACGAGCGCCTGCGGTTCCTGAGCGACGTCGGCCTCGACTACCTGACGCTCGATCGCAGCGCCGACACGCTCTCGGGCGGCGAAGCGCAACGCATCCGCCTCGCCAGCCAGATCGGCTCCGGCCTGGTCGGCGTGATGTACATCCTGGATGAGCCGTCGATCGGGCTGCATCAGCGCGACAACGATCGCCTGCTGCACACGTTGAATCGGCTGCGCGATCTCGGCAACACCGTGATCGTCGTCGAGCACGACGAAGACGCGATTCGCCACGCCGATCACGTCGTCGACCTCGGCCCGGGAGCCGGCGTGCACGGCGGCCAGGTGATCGCACAAGGCACGCCGGAAGACATCGCCAGGAGCGCAGAGTCGATCACGGGCCAGTACCTCTCGGGCAAGCGCGCGATCGCGATTCCGCCGATGCGCATTCCGCGTCAGGACGACCGCTTCCTGCGCATCATCAATGCTCGCGGCAACAACCTGCGCAATGTGACCGTCGACATCCCGCTCGGCGTCATGACGTGCGTCACCGGCGTGTCGGGTTCCGGCAAGTCGACGCTGGTCAACGACACGCTGTATCAGTTCGTCGCGCGCAAGCTCAACGACGCCTCGACCGATCCGGCGCCGAACGACGGGGTGGAAGGCCTCGAGAACATCGACCGCGTGATCGACATCGACCAGAGTCCGATCGGTCGCACGCCGCGCTCCAACCCCGCGACCTACACCGGCTTGTTCACGCCGATCCGCGACATCTTCTCCGCCGTGCCGGAAGCGCGCGCCCGCGGCTACGAGGCCGGTCGCTTCAGCTTCAACGTCAAAGGCGGACGCTGCGAGGCGTGCCAGGGCGACGGCGTCATCAAAGTCGAGATGCACTTCCTGCCGGATGTCTACGTGCCGTGCGATGTCTGCAAAGGCCGCCGCTACAACCGCGAGACGCTGGAGATCCGCTACAAGGGCAAGAACATCAACGAAGTGCTGGAGATGACCGTCGAGGACGCGCTCGACTTCTTCCGGCACGCGCCGGCGATCGCGCCGAAGCTGCAAACGCTGATGGACGTGGGCCTGTCGTACGTCCGCCTCGGACAGAACGCGACGACGCTGTCAGGCGGCGAAGCGCAGCGCGTGAAGCTCGCGAAGGAGCTGTCGAAGCGCTCGACCGGCCGCACGCTGTACATCCTCGACGAGCCGACGACCGGGCTGCACTTCTACGACATCGAGCAGCTGCTCGGCGTCCTGCATCGGCTGCGCGATGAAGGCAACACGATCGTCGTCATCGAGCACAACCTCGATGTAATCAAGACAGCGGACTGGGTCATCGACCTGGGGCCGGAAGGCGGCGGCGGCGGCGGCACGATCGTCGCGACCGGCACGCCGGAAGAGATCGCGGCGAATCAGAAGTCGTACACGGGGAAGTATTTGAGAACGGTGCTGGAGCGGAAGGCGAAGCCGCCGAGAAGAAGAGCAGCAGTGGGATGAAGATGTCAGGCTTTAGCCTGACTCTTATCTGCCTGCTCTGGCCTTGCCAGACACAAAGACTTGATGCACTTCGCCCTGCGACAGCCGCTCGCGGAACTTGCCTCCCGTATACGCACTGACGATCGAGCGCCAGAACGCCACCGCAGGCTTGTTGTACACGAACTCGACGATTTCCCACGTGCCGGCGAAGCGATTGAAGATCAGCGCCGCCGCATCGCGGCCGATACCCAGGCGCCGCGAGCGCGGCGTGATGAAGAAATCGGCCATGCGGTAATCGACTTCCTGCCGCTGATGACGCGGCGGGCGGCTCACCAGCGCGAAGCCGGCGGGCTTGTCGTTCTTGAGGATGGTGAGCGGATGCGAAGTCTCGTCCGCGAACCACCGCGCCATGAGCTCCTGCTCGCGCTCGCCGTGCTCGCCCTTCGCCGGGAACATCCCGGTGTTCATGCTGGTCTGCGAGAGGTCCTCGAGATATTCCGGGTACTGCGCCTGGATCCAGGCACGGTCCTGCGGGGAGTTTTGCGCGTCGCGGATGCTGACTGTCACGGTTCACCTCCGAGGGAGGCTCCGCTTTCCGAGGACACCGGGCGGAGAGTCCCGCCCGGTATCCTGAGATCGACGATCGCTCGTCGATATCGGGACGATTACTGAGTTACCAGTAATCAGTCTCTCACTGCTGCTTCGGCTCGGCCGGCGGCTGGTCGGCCGGCGGAGCGGCGGCGGCGTCGGCCGGAGCGGCAGCGGCATCGCCAGCGGCGG
>DATENH010000047.1:0-5553 GCA_035275145.1 Steroidobacteraceae bacterium
CCGGATGTCTCGGTGGGAGACGCGCCGACATGACGCCTTATCGAATCAAGCGCCACCGCAAGCGCAGCAACAAGGTCGAGGGCGGCAACCACATGACGCTGGTGCCGTTCATCGACATGCTGACGATCCTGGTGGTGTTCCTGCTCGTGCACACCTCGGATGTCGACGTGCTGCCGAACACCAAGAACATCTCGATCCCCGAGTCGATCTCGGACAAGAAGCCGCGGCCGACCGTCGTGGTGATGATCACCAAGGACGATCTGCTGGTCGACGGCCGCTCGATCGCGACGCTGGCGCAGATCGAAGCCTCGCCGGAGGCGGTGATCGCGCCGCTGAAGGCTGCGTTGCAGAGCCAGGCCGACAAGGTGCTGGCCGGCGCGGCGAAGGACGAGATCAAGGATCGCGAGGTGACGATCCTCGGTGACCGCAACACGCCCTACAAAGTGCTGCGCAAGGTGATGGCCACGGCCACCGATGCCGACTACGGCAAGGTGTCGCTCGCCGTCATCGAGCGTGAGTCCGTCGGCACGGCCCAGGCCACTGCGCGCACGGCGTCGTTGATCAACTAGAGAGCCAGTGTAACCATCATGGTACTTGCTCCTTTCTACCGACTGTATGACCTGCCTTGGTCGCCGACCGAGGAAGTGGAGCGGCGCTTCCGCAAGGTCGTGCGGAACGCGTTCATCATCTTCGCGATCTTCGCGATCCTGATCCCGCTGCTGCCGGTGCGCGAGCACGCGGCGAAGGCGCCGGAAATTCCCGATCGCATCGTCAAGCTGGTGCTCGAGAAGAAGGTGCCGCCACCACCGCCGCCGCCGAAGATCGAAGAGAAGAAGCCGGAGCCGGAGAAGAAGGTCGAGCAGCCGAAGCCGCCGCCGCCGAAGCCGGACGCGCGCGAGCGCGCCCAGAACGCCGGCCTCCTCAAGCTCCAGGACCAGCTCGCGGACCTGCGCGACAACGCGGTTCTCGACAAGACGCAGACCAAGAATCTGACCGGCAAGATCGGCGAGGAGACGCGCTCGGAGCGCTCGCTGATCACCTCGAAGGTCGGCACGAGCAGCGGCGGCATCAACACCGCCAGCCTGAGTCGCGGCTACGGCGGCGGCGCGGGCTCGCTCACCGGCCACACGACCACGCAGGTTTCGTCCGCGACGCTCGCAGCGCAAGGCACCAACAAGGTCGAGCACGGCGCCGGTAGCGGCAAGGCCTCGCGCAGCGAGGAAGAGATCGCGAGGGTCTTCGACAAGAACAAAGGTGCGATCTACGCGCTCTACACTCGCGCGTTGCGCGACAACCCCAATCTCCAGGGCAAGGTCGTGCTGGAGCTGACGATCGGCGCCGACGGCTCGGTCGTGAAGTGCGCAGTGGTGTCGAGCGAGCTCAACGATCCGGAGTTGGAGCGTAAGCTGGTCGCGCGCATCAAGCTGTTCCAGTTCGAAGCGAAGGACGTCGGCACGATCACCGTGACGAAGCCGATCGACTTCTTCCCGGCCTAGACGCTCTTTTTGTGAGTCAGGTCTCACCCTGACTCCTACTTAACCGGCGGTTATACCTTCCGTCCGGGCGGGCGCACCGCCGGCCGCCGGGCGCTTGCCATTCCCCGGCGCTGCGCTGATGATCCGCGGCAATGAACCTCGATTCCGAAATTCGCCATTTCGTCGACATGTCGTCGCTGGAGAAGTCGCGGCTGCTCGCGCGCTTCATGTACGAGATGACGCTCGAAGCGCGCAATTTCTACGGCTCCGGCGGCGACCAGCCGATCGATCCGCACAAGCTGCGCTTCATCAACGAGGTGCAGCATCGCGTGACGCGCTTCATCGAGCAGGTGCTGATCGACGATCCGGCACGGCCTTCCGACGAGGTGATGCTGCGACTGCTGCTCGCGCCGCGCGCCGAGAAGGCCATCGAAGGCCTCGTGCATTCCGCTTACACGCGCACGATCCAGGCAATCAGCTAGCTTCCGCCCGGCGCTCCTCCGCCTGCGCCGGCTCCATATCGGATTCGAACAACTGCTCCAGCTCGCGCGCCGCCTGTTGCGCCGACTGGATCAGCTTCTGCTCGTCGTCACGGAACTCGCGCTGCACCTGTAGCTGCTTCTTGTCGTGAATGTCGAAGCGCCGGATGCTCTCGATCGCGTCCGCGCGCGTCAGGCCGAGCGCTTCCAACGTGTGTTGCGCCAGGTCGAGGCTCGACAGGTACGTCTCGCGAATGAAGTAGCGCACGCCGATGTCCATGAGCCGCAGCGCGTGCTGGCGATTGCGGGCTCGCGCCATGACCTTGAGATGAGGGAAATGCCGTCGCACCAGCTCGGCGGTGCGCACCGATGCATCGACGTCATCGAGGGCGAGCACGAACACTTCGGCGCGCGCAGCGCCTGCCGCCTGCAGCACTTCCAGGCGGGAAGCGTCGCCGTAATACACCTTGTTGCCGAAGCGGCGCACGAAGTCGACTTGCGCGACGCTGCCTTCGAGCGCCGTGAAGGAGATCCGCCGCATGCGCAGGACGCGGCCGATGATCTGGCCGAAGCGCCCGAAGCCGGCAATGAGGACGCGGCTGTCCTGGCTCTCGATCCGGTCGAACTCGCGCCGCTCGGGCTTGACGAGCCGCGGCTCGATCACGGTCGTGTGCAGCGACATGAGCAGCGGGCTGACGATCATCGAGATGGTGACGACGATCACCAGCATCTCGGCGAGCTCGGGATCGAGCACCCGATTGCTCACCGCCAGCGAGAACAGCACGAAGCCGAACTCGCCGGCCTGCGGCAGGGCGAACGCCAGGCCGCGGGCGCTTTCCGGCGAATGGCGCGTCGCGCGCGCCAGCGCGTAGAGCAGCACGAGCTTCACGGCAATCAAGCCTGCCACCAGCAGCGCGATGCGCCCAGGTTGTTCGATCAACAGTCCGAGATTCGCCGACATGCCGACCGACATGAAGAACAGGCCGAGCAGCAGGCCCTTGAACGGCTCGATGTCGGCCTCGAGCTCATGACGGTACTCGCTGTCGGCCAGCAGCAGTCCGGCGACGAAGGCACCGAGCGCCATCGACAGGCCGACAGCATCGACGAGCAACGCCGTTCCGAGCACCACGAACAATGCGGCTGCAGTGAAAGCCTCGCTGACTTTCGTCTCGGCCACGATGCGCAGCACCGGCCGCAGCAGATATCGGCCGCCGAATACCAGTAGCACGAGCACGCCGAGACCCTTGCCGGCGCTCAACAGCGTCTGCGTCATGTCCTGCTGCATGCCGCCGAGCAGCGGCAGGATCGCGAGCATCGGCATCACCGCGATGTCCTGAAAGAGCAGAACCGCGAAGCTGGAGCGACCGTAATGCGTATTGAGCTGCTGGCGCTCTGCCAGCAATTGCAGTACGAGCGGTGTCGAAGACAGTGACAGAGCGAATGCCACGACGAGCGCAGTGTTCACAGGCAGGCCGAGCGCGACCGCAATCAAAGTGAAGACTGTCGTGGTCACCAGGACCTGCGCGACGCCGAGCCCGAAGACGGCCTTGCGCATCGCGCGCAGGCGCGAGGGCTGCAGTTCCAGGCCGATCACGAACAGCAGCAGCACGACGCCGAACTCCGCCGTGTGCATCACCAGCTCCGTGTCCGGCACGATGCGCCGTCCCAGGATCCCGATCACGACACCGGCTGCGAGGTAGCCGAGAATCGAGCTGAGCCGCAGCATCCGGAACAAGGGAATCGCGAGGACGGTGGCGCCCAGGAAGACGGCAATTTGAGCGGTGAGGGACATAGGCAACCCCGAGTGACGCAGGTGACAAGAGTGACACAAGTGACACGGGTAAGAAGCCTCGTGTCGCGTCTGCTAGACTTTCCCGCCTACCGCCATGCCTCGCTCCGACATTTCCTTTCCGCTCAAAGACGCCGAGCTGCGCGAAGACGTGCACATGCTCGGCGCGCTGGTCGGCGAGGTGATCCGCGAGCAGGGCGGCGACGCATTGTTCGAAGCAGTCGAGCAGGACCGTCAGGCGGCGATCGCGCGGCGCGACGGTAGCGCCGAAGGCGCCCGTGAGCTTTCCACTCGCACCTGCGACATTCCGGCCGCGCAAGCCCGCGACCTGGTCCGCGCGTTCTCGCTGTGGTTCGAGATGGTCAACATGGCGGAGAAGGTGCATCGCATCCGCCGCCGCCGCCAGTATTTGAACGAGGGCACGACGCAGCCCGGCGGCATCGTCGAAGCCGTGACGCGGCTGAAGGCGCAGGGACTCGGTGTGGACGAGATCCGCCGCCTGATGATCGAGATCTGGATCGAGCCGGTGTTCACGGCGCATCCCACCGAATCGACCCGCCGCACGATCCTGCGCAAGCAGCAGAAGATCGCGCAGCTCCTGCTCGGCCGCCTCGGCCTGTCGCGCACGGCGGCGGAGACGCGGCAGATCTGGGATCGCATTCGCAGCGAGATCACCGGCAGCTGGCAGACGGCGGAGAACTCGCGCGAGCGGCTCAGCGTCGCGGACGAGCGCGAGCACGTGCTGTTCTTCATCGGCGAGATCCTGTTCCAGATCGTGCCGATCTTCTACGAGGAGATCGAGACGGCGCTGGAGCAGGCGTACGGCGCCGAAGTGCGCGAGCGCGAGCTGCCCGAGATCCTGCGCTTCGGCTCGTGGGTCGGCGGCGACATGGACGGCAACCCGGACGTGCACGCCAAGGCGATTCGCGAAACGGTCGCGCGCCATCAGCAGATCATCGTCAACCGCTACTTCATCGAATGCCAGGGGCTGGCCGAAACGCTCTCGCAGAGCGCGACGCGCGTCGGCATCTCAGCGGCACTGGAGGCGCGGATCGATCAGTACATGACGCTGCTGCCCGGTGCAGCGACGTTGTCGCCGGCACGGCACGATCGCATGCCGTATCGCGTGTTCCTCGGCCAGATCATGGAGCGGCTGCGCGCGACCTACGATTCGCGCGCCAATCACTACGATTCCGCCGACGAATTCCTGCGCGACCTCAATGTCATCGCCGACAGTCTGAAGGCCAACACGGGCGAGCACGCCGGGCTGTTCCAGGTGCGGCGCCTGATCCGTCGCGTGCGCACGTTCGGGTTCCATCTCGCGACGCTCGACATCCGGCAGAATGCCGGCGCGCATCGCAGCGTCATCGCGCAGGGGTTGGGCGATCCGCAGTGGTCCTCCCGCAGCAGCGAGGAATGCACCGCGCGTCTGCGCGAGGCGCTCGAGCGCGACGAAGCGCCGGTCTGCGTCCTCGATCCCAGCGGCAAGCGCAGCCTTTGGGTGTTCGAAGCGCTGACTCATTGCCGACATCGCTACGGCACCGACGCCATCGGGCCGTATGTCATCAGCGCCGCGCGCGGCGTCGACGACATGCTCTCGGTGCTCTTGCTGTCCCGCTGGGCAGATACGACGGACAGTCGTTCCGGCGACGTGCCGACGGACGTCGCGCCGCTGTTCGAATCCGCGGCGGCGCTGCGCGCGTGCGGCGAAGTCATGACGCAGGTATTCAACGAGCCTGCGTATCGCAAGCATCTGATCGGTCGCGCCAACCACCAGTACGTGATGATCGGCTACTCGGCCAGCAACAAG
>DATENH010000048.1:0-3015 GCA_035275145.1 Steroidobacteraceae bacterium
GAGGAGATCGCGCTCAAGGACGAGTACTTCGTCGAGCGCAAGCTGTATCCGAACGTGGATTTCTATTCCGGCATCATCTACAGCGCCATCGGCATCCCGCAGTCGATGTTCACCGTGATGTTCGCGATCGCGCGCACGGTCGGCTGGGTCGCGCATTGGCAGGAGATGATCGCCGACCCGGCGATGAAGATCGGCCGTCCGCGCCAGTTGTACACGGGCCCGACGAAGCGCGATTACGTCGAAATCACGAAGCGATAGGAAGTCAGCCTGATTCTTCGAGCATCGCCTCGATCTCGGCGGTGTCTGCTCTTTTCATCGGCCTGCCATCCACCGGGCTCGCGGGCGATTGGCGAATCCCGTCGATCGGAAACACGACCGCGTCGATCGGGCGATCGCCCGCCACGAAGTGCACCACCGGATAAGCGACCAGCCGGTTCGGCTCGTAACGCAACCGCCGCTCGCCCATCCTGTGCGGAATGCCCTTCTCCATCAGGTGCAGCGCGACCGGCTCGGCGCCTTCCGCGAACAAGTGCAGGTTCACTTCCGAGTGCGCCGATGCCGTCCCGCTGAGCACCGGCCCGACGAGGCGCGGCTCGAATCGCTGCAGCAGGCGCATCGCCTGCAGTGCCGTCCGGCGCAGCGCGCTCAGCGTCGTCGAATGCGTGTTCGCTTCGAACAAGCGATGATGCGCCGCCAGCGCCGCTTCGATCTCGGTGTTCTTCGGCAGCACCGCGATGTCGCTCGCGCCGAAACGCTCGGCTGCCTTGCGCTTCGCCAGTCCGTAATCGTCGATGCCCTGCTCGGACATGATGCGGGCCGCTTCCTGCGCCAGCGCCGCTCGTAATTGCTCCGCGCGCGGATTACTACGTTTGCTCATCGCTTCAGAATAAAGAGTCGTCTTCCTTCTTCTGTTCCGGGTCCTGCTGCCCGTCGCCGAGCGCGCTGTCGAGCTGCGGCTCGGCCGGCAGGTGCCCGGCCATGAAAGTCTCGAAGATCGCGTCCGGATCGCCCGGCCGCGCGGCCAGCCCGGTGTCCGCGGAGATGCGCATCGACACCAGTCCCGGCGGCGCCGGCCGGCGCTGCTCCGGCACGCCCTTCAGTGCCTCCGCCATGAAATATACCCACATCGGCAGCGCCGTGCGGCCGCCTTCTTCGCCCGGACCGAGCGAACGCTCCTGGTCGAAGCCGACCCAGGCGGTCGCGACCAGCCCGGCGTTGAAGCCGCAGAACCAGGTGTCGCGGCGATCGTTGGTCGTGCCGGTCTTGCCGGCGAGATCGCCGCGCTTCAACTGCAGCGCGCGCGTCGCCGTGCCGCGCTTGATGACGTCGCCCATCATGTCCGTCATCAGGAAATCGTTCTGCGGCGAGATCACCGAGGGGGCGAGCCACTGCTCCTGCAGATACGTGAGTCCGCCCCAACGCATCTCATCGTTGCTCGGCGCCCGGATCGGCGCGTCGCTCGGCGTCGCGTTGCCGCCTTCGCCTGCGGTGTCGGCGTTCGCGGCGGGCGGTTGCAGGCACTCGGGACACGCGAAGCGCGGCTGCGCCTCGTAGATCACCTTGCCCTCCGGGCTGACGATGCGGTCGAGGTAATACGGCTCGACCTTGAAGCCGCCGTTGGCGAAGACCGAGTACGCGCCGGCCATCTCAAGCGGCGAAACCGACGCAGTGCCGAGCGCAAGCGACAGGTTGCGCGGCAGGCTGTCCTTCGGGAAGCCGAAACGCTCGATGTATTGCGTGGCGTACGCGGGGCCGAGCGAGTTCATGATGCGAATCGAGACCAGGTTGCGCGAGCGGACCAGTGCTTCGCGTAGTCGCATCGGCCCGCGGAATTCGCGCGTCACGTTCTGCGGGCGCCAGCTACCTTCGAGCGTCGGGTCTTCGATCACCAGCGGCGCATCGTTGATGAGGCTCGCCGGCGTGAAGCCTTGCTCGAGCGCCGCGGAATACAGGAACGGCTTGAAGGCCGAGCCGGGCTGGCGCTTCGCCTGAACCGCGCGGTTGTAGTTGCTCGCGAAGTAATCGAAGCCGCCGGTGAGCGCGGCGATCGCGCCGTCTTTCGGATCGACCGCGACCAGTGCGCCCTGGATGTCCGGAACCTGCGCCATGCGCCAGTTGCCGGAAATTTCCTGCGCGACATAGATGACGTCGTTTTTTGCGAGCACGTCTGCCGCGCGTTGTAGCTGCGGCCCGATGCTGCCGTCGGGAAGCGGCGCGCGCGCCCAGCTGATCGCAGGCCACGCCAGGCTGATTCTGCCGTTCGCGCGCGTGTACGCGACTGCGCTCTTTTCGTCGACAGAAAGCACCAGCGCCGGGACCAGTCCGCCGCGCGGCGAGTAGTCCTCGAGCGCCTGCGAGAGCTCCTGGTCGCGTGCGCCGGCGGGCAACGTGACGCGTCCCGCGGGTCCGCGATATCCATGACGCTGGTCGTACTCGATCAATCCAGCACGCAGCGCTCGTACGGCTGCACCTTGCAAGCGGCTGTCCACTGTCGTCACCGCTTCGTAGCCAGCCGTGTAAGCCTCCACGCCGAGTCGATTGAAGAGCTCGACGCGCGCCATCTCCGCGACGTACGGCGCTTCGACTTCGACCGCCGGCCCGTGCAGCCGCGACTCCACCGGCGCGTTCAATGCGATGTCGTACTGATCCTGCGTGATGAATTCCTTCTCGTGCATTCGCCGCAGCACGTACGCGCGGCGCTGCTTCGCGAAGTCGGCGTTCGCGACCGGGTTGTCGCGCGACGGCAGTCGGAACGTCCCGGCGATCAACGCGATCTCCGGCAGCGTCAGCTGCTCGACGGTCTTGCCGAAGTAGACCTCGGCCGCGGCGCCGACGCCGTACGCGCGCTGACCCAGGAACATCTTGTTCAAGTACAGCGCGAGGATTTCCTGCTTGGTCAGCTCCTGCTCGATGCGGAACGTCGTGAAGATCTCGATCAGCTTGCGGCGATAGCTCTTCTCCGGACTCAGGAACAGACCGCGCGCGAGCTGCATCGTGATCGTGCTGCCGCCTTCC
>DATENH010000049.1:0-19561 GCA_035275145.1 Steroidobacteraceae bacterium
TCGAACGGCTGCAGCGTGCGATCGAGCAACGCCTGCGCTTCGACCCACGCGCAGCCGGCGCTGCCGTTCCAGAGCTTCGCCTGCTCGTCACTTCGACTCTGTACTGCTGCCACGACCGTCTCCTGTTACTTGCCTTTCCAACCCGGCAACTGCACTCTGCCACTTCAAGTTGACTTGAGGTCAAGCGATGAAACCGCTGGACATCACCGAGGTCGCGCGGCGCTCCGGCGTACCGGCGTCGACCCTGCGGTTCTACGAGGAGAAAGGCCTGATCGCCTCGATCGGCCGTAGCGGGCTGCGACGCCTGTTCGATGCGCGAGTGCTGCAACGGCTCGCGTTCATCGCGCTTGGCCGCGCCTCGGGCTTTTCGCTCGACGAGCTCGCGCATATGTTCGCGGCCGACGGCCGGCCGCGCATCGACCGCAAAGTGCTCGCGGCGAAGGCCGACGAGCTGGACCGGACGATCCGCGAGCTCACCGCTATGCGCGATGGCTTGCGGCATGGCGCGGCGTGCCGCGCACCGAGTCACATGGAGTGCCCGACCTTCCAACGACTGCTGCGAGCCGCTGCCGCGGGGCACATCGGCGCACGCAAGAAGAAGGCTTTGTCATAGAGGATCCGCATGCCCGCTTACGAATTCAGCACTGATCCTGCCCGCCTCGATGTCGACGCGATCCACGCATTCCTCACGCAGAGCTATTGGTCGCCGGGGATTCCGCGCGCGACGGTCGCGCGGGCGATCGCCAATTCACTGTGCTTCGGCGTGTTCTGGCAAGGCCAGCAGGTCGGCTTCGCGCGCGTGGTCACGGACAAGACGACCTTCGCGTATCTCTGCGACGTCTACGTGCTCGAGGCGCATCGCGGCCATGGCTTGTCGAAAAAGCTCATGGAGCACGTCACGAAGCATCCGGACCTGCAGGGGCTGCGCCGCATGATGCTCGCTACGCGCGACGCGCATGGCTTGTATGCGCAATACGGCTTCACACCCCTGTCTGCGCCGGACCGGATCATGGAAGTGCTGAAGCCGAACATCTATCAGACGGGCTGAGGCTCAGGGCGCGTCGAGAAATTCCTCGACGAACCCCGCGGTGAGCTCAGGTGCGCGCGTCGCACGCTGCGTCATGACCGCTTCACCCAGGTAGTCTCCGTGTCCGCCGACCAGGACCATCAGGCGCGCGTTCGGCATGGAGTGCGCAAGCTCGACCGCGTGCTCGGGTTTCACGACGTCGCGATCGCCGAGCAGGATCAAAGTCGGTGCACGAACCGCCCGCACGTCGGCATCCGGCACGTCGGCGAAGTGACGCATCCGCTCGTTATCCTTGTCGTGCATGGTCTGGAGCTTCGCGGGGTCCGGGTTGACCTTCAGGAAAGCATCCTTCAGCGGCTGCGGCATGTTCGAAATGTCGCCGGTCTCGATGATCTGCCACAGCTGCGGCTGCGCGCCGGCCTTCTTGGTGAACGAAGACGCGAATACCAGTTTCCTCACGACTCGCGGATGACGAATCGCGACCTGCAAGCCGACGCTCGCGCCGTTGCTGAATCCAAAGACGTCCGCCTGCTCGACCTTCAAGTGCTGCAACAATGCAGCGACATCGTCTGCAGACGTCTCGAAACGCACCGGAGCGTTGCGATCGCTGCTGCGACCGTGCGCCTGCTCCTCGACGGCGATCACGCGCCGATCGCGCGACAGGAACGGCAGGATGCGGCCCCAGGTCACATCGATCGTCGAGCCGCCTCCATGCAACAGTACGAGCGGCACGCCCCGCTCCGGACCGTACGTCTCGTAGTACAGCCTGATGCCGTTGACGTCCGCGTAGCCGCTAAGCATGGCCGGCCTTCCTCACAGCCACGATCTCATCGAGTCGCTCCAGCATCTGCAGCCAGCTCGGATGCGCACCGGTGTGCTTGGCGAGCGATTCGAGAACATTCTGTTCGAGCGTCAGCAACGTCGAGCCGCGGACGTCCGCGAGCGTGACCGTGACCAGCGATTCGCGCGGCCAGCGCGGATCGTGTCCCGCCTGCGCGGGCTCGATCTGGTTGCCGGCGCTGTCAGCAGTCGCAAGCGTGTAGACAATGCGCTCGGGTCGAACCATTTCCTGGTACTCCCCGACGCACCAGCACTCGCCGAACGACGGATTGTGGATACACCAGTGAAATCGCCCGCCCGGCCGCGCTTCGAGCTTCACGAGCTGAATCGTGCAGCCGTGCGGCGCGTACCAGCGCATCAGGTACTCGGGCTGCGTCCACGCGTCGAACACGAGCTCGCGCGGCGCGTCGAACCTGCGCTCGATCCGCAGGGTGCGGGAGTCGTCAGCGATTCTTGCGGGCATGACGTCTCTTCTCCTCCTTCAGCAGGACATCGAGTCGATCGAACGCTTCGTCCCAGAACTGCTGGTAGCTCGCCATCCAGTCGTAAGCGCCTTTCAGCGGCGCGGCGCGCAGCGAGCAGAACTGCTGACGGCCCTCCTTGCGCTTCTCGATCAGGCTGGCGCGTTCGAGATAGGCCAGGTGCTTCGAGATGGCCTGCTGCGAAACGCCGAACGGCTCGGCGAGCTCGTTGACCGTTGCCGCGCCTTTGCGCAGCCGGTCGAGAATGACCCGCCGCGTCGGATCGGACAGTGCCAGGAAAGTCAGGTTGAGCGCATCCACAACCATATGGTTGTGGATGGCGCCGCGAATGTCAACCCGCGATTGCTAACGGCGCACGCCGAACACCATTCGTCCCAGCACGTGGCCGCGATCGAGGTGACGATGCGCATCCGCCGCGCGCGCCAGCGAATAGACTGTTGTAATCGGCACGCGGATTTTTCCGCTGTCGATGCGCCGCTGCAGCTTGCCGAACTCTCGCGGGCTCGCGACGGCATCGAACGCGCCGATACGGAACGTGCGGCGCGCGATCGGCTCGGGCTCGATGCCGTTGGGATACACGACTCTTCCCTGCGGGTGCACGAACTCGAGGCAGCGCTCGAGCGCTTTGCCGCCGGCCAGCGCGAGCACTCGATCGAGTCCATCGGGCGCGAACTCGCGCAGCTGCTCGATCGATTCCAGGTTGCGCGCATCGATGACTTTCTTGGCGCCGAGCCGCTTCACGAGCTTTTCGATGCCCTGCATCGCCGTCAGTCCGGTCACTGCGGCAGCACCGGCGGCGCGCGCGTCGAGACCTTTCGGGACCGGGCTCACGTGCTCTGCATCCGCGACGGCGAACTGCGCATAGAAACCGCCGCGAGAATTGCCGAACTCGTATGCATAAACCGTGTCGCCGATGGCGAAGCGCCGCACGCGCGCGCCTTTGGCCACGACAGTTCCCACACCGTCGACGCCCGGTATCAACGGAAACTTCGGCGGGCCGGATCGGCGCCATGACCCGTCGCGAATCGAAGTGTCACAGGTGCCGATCCCGGCGGTGTGAACCGCGATCAGGGAGCGGGTTCCGTCTCGAAACGATCCCTGGCGTGTCGGAAATGACCTCCTGGTCACATTCCCGGCCCTTCCGGCTAGACTCGCCGTGCGTCATCGCGCACGATTCGTCCGGGGAGGCCGGACTCGCGCGTCACAGCGAAACTCTCTTATGTGCGGGCAGTCCAAGAAGCTGCCGTTCGTGGGGGAATAGATGTCGAGATGGAGCGGTTTACTGTTGGCAGCAGTGCTGCTGAGCGCGGCACTGCCGTGCGTCGGCGCAGAGGAACCCGCTGCGCAGGCGCCGAAATTGCCGCCCGGCTCGGCAGGGTCGGAAATCATCCCGACGACGGCGCCGCCGTCGCCCGCCGCCGAGGGCGCGCCGCCCATCGAAGAAGTCCGGGTCGAAGCTCCCGAGCCGCGCTACGTGGCGCCGACTTTGCGCGACAGTATCGGGCGCATCTGGGCGCCGGTGCTGATCAACGGCCAGGGCCCGTTTCGCCTGGTGCTGGATACCGGCGCGAGCAAATCCGCGCTCCTGCCCAGGGTCGCCCGCGCGCTGAACATTCCGATGAAACCTACGTCGATGCGCGTGCACGGCGTCACCGGCTCGACCGATGTCTCGACAGTCGCCATCGACCAGCTCGAGGTCGGCGAGCTGCTCATGGGAGCCACGACGCTGCCGATCGTGCCCGATGTGTTCGGCGGCGCCGACGGCGTGCTCGGCAACGAAGCGCTCGGCGACAAGCGCATCTACATCGACTTCCGCCGCGACTTCATCGAGATCATGATGTCGCGCAGCGAGCGGCCCGGCATGGGCATGAGCAAGATTCCGCTGAAGCTGACGCGCGGCAAGCTCCTGGCATTCCGGACCCGCATCGGCACGGTGGCGACGACTGCCGTCATCGATACCGGCGCACAGCGCACGATCGGCAATCAAGCCTTGCGCACAGCCTTGAATCGCCGCACCGGTCGCAAGGCGGACAAGGAGGAAATCGTCGGCGTCACGCTCGATGTCGCGGTAGGCGACAACATCCCGACGCCGCCGATCGCGTTCGGCAACGCGACCATCAGCGGCGTGCGCGTGACCTTCACCGACACGGCGATTTTCGATCACTGGCAGCTCACCAACGAGCCCGCGCTGCTGCTCGGCATGGACGTGCTCGGGCTGCTCGATATCCTGGTCATCGACTACAAGACCAAAGAGCTGCACGTGCGTTTCCGCGGCCCGACCTCGACCCTGTCGAAGATGCGAGACAGTCTCATCAAGTGAGGGGTGTCTGATGCTGACGGTGCACCATCTCGGCATTTCCCAGTCCGAGCGGATCGTCTGGCTGTGCGAGGAACTGTCGGTTCCTTATCGCCTCGTGAACTACGAGCGCGATCCCGTGACGCGGCTCGCGCCGCCCGAGTACAAAGCCCTGCACCCGTTCCAGACCGCGCCCGTGATCGTCGACGGCGCGGTGGTTCTGTCGGAATCCGGCGCGATCATCGAATACATCATCGCGCGCTACGGCAAAGGCCGGCTGACGGTGCGGCCGGACGCGCCGAACTATCCCGACTACCTGTTCTGGTTGCACTTCGCGAACGGCTCGATGATGCCGGTGCAGTTCGCCGGTGCGATCAAGCCGAGCCCGGACGAGTCGCCGCGCACGCGCCTCATGCGCGAGCGCTGCGACCGGACGTGGAAGATGGTGGAAGCGCGGCTCGGCGAGGCTCCCTACTTCGCCGGTCCCGAGTTCACCGCCGCGGACATCATCATGCTGTTCCCGCTCACGACCATGCGCGTGTTCGCGCCACGGGACATTTCCGGCAATCCCAACGTCCTCGCGTACCTGCAACGCATCGGCGCGCGTCCCGCCTATCGCCAGGCAATGCAGAAAGGCGATCCCAAGCTGACGCCGCTGCTGACCTGAGCGGAAACAGAGATATCTCTCGCAGAGATCGCAAAGCGCAAAGAAGAACCAGAGAGTCAGCGTCCAGCCTCATCTCATTCAAATTTTTATATATCCGAATCTTTCAAGTTGCTTTCTTCCCCTTGGCGATCTCTGTGTCTCTGCGAGAGTTATTCCGGCTCGGGCTGAATCGACCTACAGGTGTCTCGCAAGGCGCTTACTTCGTCAACCAGTATTCGCGCATCAGCTCGTGCGACCACGCCGGTTGCCGAACGGCGGTGCGCGGCAGGAATTCGGCCATCACGGGTTTGATGTCGATGACTGGTGTGCCGTCGATGGCGTCCAGCTCCTGCACGACCAGCGCGCGACCTTCGATGCGCACGAGCGTGCAAATCGTGGTACCGAGACGATTCGGCCGGTTCTTGCCGCGCTGAGCGAAGATGCCCACCGCCGGCCACTCCTTGTTGTTACGAGGATGGCGCGCGCCGGCGACGATCTTCGCCGGGTCGACCTGCTGGAAATAGAACAGCACTTCGAGGTGCGAGAACTCCCCCAGGCCGGCCAGCGCCTCGGGCGCGAACTGCGGCACGAGCTCGATGCGTGCCTGCTCGCCGCCCCAGAAATCATCTTCGGCATGGGGTCTCGGCGCTTTGACGTAACCGATCGGCTCGATATCGATTGGCATACGGCAGTGTAATGGCGCAATAGCCAGCACGCACGCAAGGGACTAAGCTCGACGCGGATCGATGTTGTTCACTTTCGTTCGGGGGCTGAGGCTCGAAGCCGCCGACGCGACTGTCGCCGTCGACGGCTTTCGTTCCGCTTCCGGGAGGCGTGCGATGAAGGCCTGCACTTTTGCCCTGTGCATCTTGTGCGCCGCGGCGATCTGCGGCTGCTCGCCGCACGACGAAACTTTACCTGCCGACGTCACCAGTGCATTGGAACAGGCGATCACGCGCCACGACGTCGCAGCCAGCGTCGCGGTCTTCGCCGACGACGCGCAAATCCTGCCTCAGCACGGTCCCGCCATCCGCGGCCGCCAGGAAATCGAGGCGTATTTTCAGGACACGATCACGCCCAGATTCGCGTACGACACCGACACGGAGATGACGCTGGTGAGCGGCGATCTCGGTGTCGAGCAGGGCCGTTACCGGATCCGCAACGTGCGCCGCGGCTCGGACGTGGAGGAAGGAAAGTACTTGCACGTCTGGCGCCGCATCGGCGGTAGCTGGAAGCTGTACCGAATGATCTACAACACAGATGTCGAAGAGCGCACCGAGGTCTCGGTCGAGCCGGCGCGCGAGGAAGGTTAGCGAAAAGCGCCTCGGCGACTTTTCGCCATTGAAAGCGCGGCGAAGGCCACGCCTTTCGCAAGCGGTTAGGAGATCAGCCATGAGTACTCGTTTGTTCAGCCGGTTTCGCGTGGTCGAGCCGACGGCCGAAGCCGCCGCCAGTGGCGTGAAGTCGCCGCGCGAAGCGCTCAATGAGCAATGGTTGCGGATCCGCGCCGGCCTGGGCGGCTCGTCCACGATCGACAGCATGGAAGCGGTCTACGAAGCCGAGTTGCGCGAGCTGCGGAGTGCGGAAACGCAGGCGTGCGCGATCGTCGATGAAATCTGGGTGACGCTGCTCAACGGTCCGCTCGCGGAACGAGTGAGCCAGTACGTCGCGACGCTACGCCGGCGAACCGCCGAACACGAAGGCAGCAGTCATCGCAACCCGGTGATGCGCGCGCTCGTGCACGAGGCGAGCCGGATCGCGGAAAACTGCGCCACCAACGTGCGTGACGTCGTTCTAGTCGCCACGCTCCAGCACATGGTGCATTACCTGATCACCAGCTACGGATCCCTGGCCGCGCATGCGAAGGCCCTGGGTCGGATGGATCAGGCCGAGCGCTTCCATGCCTTCGCCGAGGCCGATCGGCAATTCGACCTGGACCTCAGCTCGCTGGCAAAGACCGAGGTGAACCCGCAGGCGCTCGGTCAGCGCGTCGGCACGGCGAGCTGACGATCGTTGGCGTCGCCCCAGCTGAGCAGCGGGCCCGGAATGTGCCCGCTGTCGCCGACTGCGAGCACTTTCATCGAGCCGTCCGGCAGCACCTGAATCACTGTCAGGCTCGCGTGCGCCACGGTCATCCCGAGCCACGCGCGCGGATCGACCTTCAGCGCTTTCACCACCAGATAGCGAATGACGCTGCCGTGCGCGACCAGGATGTCGTTGCGCTTCGCGTTCTTCGCGACGGTGAAGAACTCCGCGAACGTCTGGTCGAGCTGCTTCACGCACGCAGCTTGCTCGGTCGCCGCTGCACCCTCAGCGGCCTCGAACGTGGGCGGCGTGCACTCGCTGAGCAGCGCCGACTGCGCAACGGGCACGTTCGAAAGTGTTTCGTGCATCACGGCCGCCGTATCGCGCGCACGCTGCAATGTGCTCGAGGTCATGGAGTCGAATGCAACGCCCGACGCACTCAAGCGTGCCGCGATCAGCCGCGCCTGCGCGACGCCGAGCGGCGTGATGCCGGGGCCGAGCTGCGGATCGGCATTGCGGTCGGCGACGTAGGCGCCGTGGCGAATCAAATAGAGTGTGTGCGTGAACGCCGGCTGCGGCTCGGCCGCTGCCATTGCGCTGACCAGCACCAGGCACGCGCAGTAAAGCACTCTGATCATCGGTTCTGCGAATTGCGCTCGGGATAGCGGCGGCACGGCGGCGTCGGGTCCTTCGGCGTATCGGGGGCGAGCTGGATCTTCGTGACCAGGCCTTCTTCGACCACGACGTAACCCATCGCGCGCGCGATGGCGAGGACCTCGGCGTAGAACTCTTCGGACGTGAGCGCCTTGTCCCAGTGCGCCGTCACCTGCGCACATACGCCTGGCTCGAGCTGGAACGTGCGGCTGGTCAGCTCGCCGACGTACTTGGCGATCTGACCGAAGTCCGAGTCGACGAAGGCCGGCCGATGCTTCACCCGGGTCTCGAGCTTCGTGACTTGTCCCCACGCCGCAGCCGAGACGACGACAGCGACGATGCTCACGATGATCTTGCGCGGGCCCAGGTGCATTACTCGATCTTCTTCACGATGCGGTCGGTGGCGCCGAGCTCGCGGTAAATGTAGTGCGTGACGCGGCCGCCTGCATCCTTCGCAAAGATGATGCGCGACGCGTCGCCACCCGCCGCAGCGCCGGGCATGAAGAACGTCGTTGCAGTCTCCGGCCGCCATTCGGCGGGCTCGCCGGCGCCGAGGTGCTCCAGCAGAACGTCGCCCTTGCGCTCGATCTTCGCGACCAGCGTCGGGGCCCATTCGTAGCGACCGACATAGCTGTCGAGAATCGACGGATCGACCTTGGCCGCCTTGGGCTCGGGCGGAATCAGGCCATCTGCCACGCTGAGCAACAGCCAGCGGCCATTGCGGCGCACGTGGGTCTCGACCTGCCATTTGTGAACCGACGTCGTCTGGCCGCTGACTTCGGTCAACTGATCGGAATGGAACGTCGCGACGGCGGTGTCGCCATCGATGCGCACTTTCAGGTCCTGCAGCGGCCCGTACCGGTAGCTCACTTCGCGCGGCCACGCCTTGTGTTGCGCCAGCCAGGATTGCTTCGAGCGGGTCGCTCCTTCGATCGGCGCCATCATGTCGTCGGCGACGAGAGTCGCCCACGTGGCCAGGTCGTTGCGGCGAAGCGCCTCGAGCCTGGCGTGAATCGCTTTGACGACCTCTTGTTCTGCTTGCGCGAATGCGAACGAAGGCAGCGCAAGGCTAGCGATGAGAATCCAGGCGAGGCGCGGCGACATGCCGCATTTTTACAGGATCTGCTTTACGCCGTCACCGGTCGCAGCGGACCTCGACGTCATCGATATTCTTGTCGCGGATCGTGCCGGACCCGTGGCGCACCTCGCAGCGGGCGAACAGCGGCTGACGGCTGACCGTGACGTTATAAGAGGCGCCGCTGGGCAGCCGGGTTGGGAACGTGAATCGGCCTTCCGCGCCGATCTGCAAGTCGTCGCCGCCGTTGTTCTGGATGACGATGCTACCGATGCCGCGCAGATGCGTGACCTTGCCGCCGACGCTGAAGTCCCGCGTCTCGCAGGTGACGGCGATGTTCGTGACGTTATTCGAGCCGACGGTGCCGGCGCCCCGCTCAATCGTGCAGGTCTGGTTCGGATTGGTCGGTTGCGTGGCGATCTTCACGTCATAGCGCGCGCCGCTCGGCAGTGCGGTGTCGAAGTGAAAGTCGCCGTTGCCATCGATCGTCAGGTCGTCGCCGCCGTTGTTCCGCAGAACCAGGCCCGACCCTTCGAGACCATTCACCGTACCGCCGATGGTGAAGTCAGCGGTGCTGCAACTCACCGCGACGTTGCCGACATCGGCGTTGCCGATCGTGCCGCGGCCGTTAGCGACCGTGCACGACTGAGTCGGATCGGTCGGCTGCGTTCGCACGGTGACGTTGTATTGCGCGCCGCTCGCCAGCTCCGTCGGGAAGCTGAATGAGCCGTCCGCGCTCATGGCGACGTCGTCGCCGCCATTGTTCTGCAGGACCAGTCCGCGGCCCATGAGTCCGTTGACCGTACCAGCGACTGCGAACGTGCTCGACGCGCAGCTTACTCGCACGTTGTTCACGTTGTTGCCGCCGATCGTGCCGTCACCGCCAGCCACGGTGCACACCTGCGTCGGGTTCGCCGGCTGAGTCGCGACTCGCACGCGATATTGCGATCCGCTCGTCAGCGGCGTCTCGAACGTGAAGCCGCCAGCGCCGGAAATCGGCAGATCGTTACCGCCGTTGAGCGTCAGCACCAGACCTGAGCCGGTGAGACCATTGACGGTGCCGCCGACGGTGAAGGTGCTACTGACGCAGTTGATCGCGATGTTGGTGACGTTGCCGCCCGCTACGGTGCCCGAGCCGTTGCCGACCGTGCACTGTTGCGCGGGATTCGTCGGTTGCCGGCGCACCGACACCGCGTAGTTGGCGCCATTTTGCAGAGCCGTCTCGAACGCGAATGCGCCGTTGCCGACGATCGACAGGTCATTGCCGCTATTGAGCTGCAACGTCAGGCCCGCGCCGGCGAGCCCCGCGACCGCTCCGCCGATCGTGAAGCCGTTCGACGTGCAGGCCACCTCGATATCGGTCGCGTCGGCGCCGCCGATGGTGCCGGTCGAGTTGTGCACGACGCAGTTCTGTCCGCTCGGCTGCGTACGCACGACTACAGCGTACGTCGCACCGTCGATCAGCCGGTTGGCGAAGGAGAAAGCACCGTTCGCGGAGACCGTCAGATCGTTGCCGCCGTTGTTCTGCAATACCAGGCCCGAGCCCGTCAGCCCGGTGACTGTGCCGCGTATCGAGAATCGCCCGGTGGCACAGGTAACTGCGACGTCCGCGACGTTGGCGCTCGCGACGCTGCCGCTGCCGCGAGCGACGGTGCAAGTCTGCGACGGCGATGTAGGTTGAGAGAGGACAGCGACGCTGTAAGCAGTGCCGGTTGCGACGCGAGTGGCGAAGGTGAACCCGCCGTCCGCAGCGATGGGCAAATCGCCCGCGCCATTGTTCTGCAGCACCAGCCCGCTCCCGGCCAGGCCGCTGACATTGCCGCCGATGCTGAAACTATCCTGCGCGCCTTGCGCCGGTGGCGCCTGCTGGTCCTCCACCGACCCGCGACCGTTCGAGCACGCGACGATGACGGGCAAGACGAGCAGCCCTGCAACCCAGCGCGCGCAGCGCAACGACACCATGATCTCCCCACATCGGCAGCCGATCCTTTGTCATACCGACATGGGCAGGGAAATGTTCCCGAGCGGCCGGATCAGGTGCTCGTCGTCGTAGCGGAACGAGTTGATCCGCGGGCTGACCGGGTGCGCGATCATCGGTTGCTGCGCCAGCGGCTGCAGCACCGTCTTCGCGACCGCGGGGGCCGCCGTCAGCCAGACCGCATAGTCGCGGCGATCGAGGATCGCCGGCATTTCATTGTTCGATCCTTGTAATTCCGCCAACAGCGCATTCGGCGGCACGGTGATCAAGGCACAGCTTTCGATCACGTCGTCGCCGTCGTCGGCTTCGGTGCGATCCCACACCGCAGCCACCCCGAACACCGAGCGATTCACCAGACGAACGAAGAACGGCTGGCGGTGACCCTGCCACGTGAGCTGCCAGGCATAGAACCCGAACATCGGCACGATGCAGCGGCGTCCGAGCTCCCAGCCGCCGCGCGTCGCGGACGCGTGCTCGATCTCGGCGATCGACGCGGTCGCCGCGCAGGCCTTGGCCGCGTCCGCTTCGGCCCAGTCGGGAATCAAGCCCCAGCGCAGCATGACGCCTTCGATGACGCCGTCGTGCATGCGGATCACGGGCACGTAGCGCGACGGGCCGACGTTGAAGCTCGGGGAGAATTGCCACCAGCGGCGCACGACGCCGAACTCCGTTTCGGCCTGCTCCGCATTCGGCATGACATAGCGCTCACACATCGCTCACTGGCAACCCCGCTGTCATAGGAAGAATCCTTTAGACCGGTAGCTTTGCGACCCTCCCTTTCGAGAGGTGTGCCTTTTTCAGCGCGATCAGCGTGCGCTCGCGCGGCTGACGGTGTCAACGCAGTTATGTAAGAAGGAACACCTACGGACTAGCGGTCAGCGCTTCGCGCAGCCGCACCTTCGCGAGCCGTGCGTCGGCGTTGTCGGCAACTTCAGTATTGCCGAGCTGCCGGGCGCACTTCGACAGGCCGATGAGCGACTGGCCGCGGCCCGGCGCCAGCACCTGCGCAGCTTCGAACGCTTTGCACGCGTCCTTGGCGCGACTGTGTTCGAGCAGCACTTCGCCGAGCAGCTCGTTGGCCGGCTTGTCGAGCGAAGGCGGACCGAATTCCATCGGGCTCGCACTTTCACCGGCGGCCGCTTGCGAGAGGAGCGCGATGCCGTCATTCGTGCGACCGCGTTTCAGTAGCAGCAATCCGTCGAGCTGCTGCTGCTCGATCTTTGCCAGCCGCTGTGCCGGGGCATCAGGAGCGATGCCTGCAGCAGTCGCCGCCGCGACATAGCGCTTCGTGGAATTTTTCGAGCGCTCGATCGCCGCGACGGCAGCGTCGAGCTTGCCGTAGCGAACAGCACTGTAGGCATCCACCCAGTCGCGGGTGAACTCGGCGGTGATCAGGCCTTCGACGTTCACCTTCATTGCAGCGACCCGTCCGGACCAGTCGCCGGAGTCGATCAGGTAACGCGAGCGCATCGCTGCGAAGGAAGCCGCGGAGCTGCTGTCGGAGTCGAGTGCGCTCTGCGCGCCCATCTCGTGCTCCGGCATGACCGGATGGCTGCGCATCTCTTCGCCGCAAGCGTCGACCAGTCGCCGGGCATCGGTGAACCGACCCTGTTGCAGATATGCGTACGACAGCCACGTGACCGGATGACCGCAGCCCAGGACCGGTGCGTCCTTGTTTCGCGCGCGCATGAAATCGTTGATGAGCTGAATGGTCCGCTCGTTCGCCGCGACGGTCTCGTCCCACATGCCGAGCGCAAGGAAGATATGCGAGGTCATGTGCTGGGCGTGCGGCGACCCCGGCGCGATTTTCGCGTAGGCATACGCGGCTCGGAGCCCGAGCGGTGCGTGCACGGAGTCGTCGACCGAGTGGATCAGATAATGCGCAGCGCCGGGATGCAGCGGATTGCGTTCGAACACTTCCTCCATGAGCGCAGCGGCACGCATGTACGTCGGCACGTCTCGACCCGACTCCGACGTGCCGAGCAGCGCCAGTGCGTAGAAGCAGGTCGCATCGACATCGTCCGGATACTTCGCGTGCAGCTGTTCCATCGCGAGCGCGTAACGCCGGTCGCGATCGGCCTTCTCGCCATCGCCGAACAGGATTTCGCCGGCGGCGAGGTATGCCCTCTCGCGCGCCGTCTTCGCTTTCGCCGCACGAGCTTCCGGCGTGGGCCCGAGCTTCGCGAGCGCCGCACGCGCCGCGACAGGATCCTGCTCGCGCCAGACCGCGTGGTTGTACGACATCGCCTCGCCCCAATAGGCGAGCGCGAATTCAGGATCGGCCGCCTGCGCGCGCTGAAACGCCCGCGCAGCGAGTGGATACTGAAAGTTGTGGAGCGCGGCGATACCGCCGAGGAAATCCGTCTGAGCCGCCGGCGCGCCGGAATTCTCGAACGCGATCACGCCCATGTTGGGCTCTGCGGCGTGCAGCGGCAGCCACGCGATGAGCGTCGCCAGGATTGCGATGATGGCCCGAAGTTTCATCTGCGCCTCCGGTGTCCTGTGGCGTCGATGATAGAGTGCGCCCCATGCGTGCTCAACGTGTACTTCCGGTCCTCGGCTGGCTGCTCGCATTCAACGTCACCCACGCAGCGGAAAAAGCCGCGCCGCTGGCGATCGGCGAGACGTTCACGTTGCAGTCGCAGGTGCTGAACGAGACCCGACGCATCAACGTCTACCTGCCGCCCGGCTACGCCGAAGCGCCCGACCTGCGATTCCCGGTGCTCTACATGCCGGATGGCGGTCTCGCCGAGGACTTTCTGCACATCGCCGGGCTCGTCCAGGTCTGCGTCGGTAACGGCACGATGCGCCCGTTCGTGCTCGTGGGCATCGAGAACACCGAGCGGCGCCGCGACCTGACCGGTCCGACGCAGAACCAGGAAGACAAGAAGATTGCGCCACGCGTCGGCGGCTCGGCGGCGTTTCGCAAATTCCTGCGCGACGAGCTGATGCCCGACGTGCAGGCGCGCTATCGCACGACCGAGGAGACCGCGATCGTGGGCGAATCGCTGGCGGGACTGTTCGTGATCGAGACGTTCATGCTCGAGCCCGACCTGTTCGACTCGTACATCGCGATCGATCCGAGTCTGTGGTGGAACGACGGCGCCCTGGCGAAGAGCGCGGCGGAGCGGCTGCGCGCGCTGCCGCGGATGGACAACAAGTGGCTGTGGTTCGCGAGCAGCAGCGAAGAGCGTGGCGACGGAGCCGAACGCCTCTTCGCAGTACTGCAGGCGAGCACATCGCCGCACGGACTGCTATGGCGCTTCGAGCGGTTTCCCGCGGAGAAGCATTCGACGATCTACCACCCCGCCGCGCTCATGGCGTTTCGCGTCGTGCTCGGCCCCCGATGAACGCAAACCCGGTGCTCGTCTCGACGCTCAAATGTCCCGAGTGCGGGCACGTCGCAGTCGAAACCATGCCGACCGACGCGTGCGTCTACTTCTACGACTGCAAGGGCTGTGCAACTGTGCTGCGCCCGAAGAGCGGCGACTGTTGCGTGTTCTGTTCCTACGGCTCCGTAAAATGCCCGCCGATCCAGATGAATTCTGGCTGCTGCGGGACACGGGGCTCGTGACTTCCAACGCCGGCGATTCGATCCGATTGTTCCAGGCCGCCAGCCCGCATGAATGGGATGAAGCGCGGCGGCTCGTGCGCGAGTACGCAGCCTCATTGGATGTCGATCTCTCCTTTCAGAACTTCGACGAGGAGCTCCGGCACTTCGCCACTGAATACGCGCCACCGGGCGGCGCATTCATCCTTGCCCAGGAAACGGGCCTGTCCCTCGCCTGCATCGGCCTGCGACAGTTCTCGGCAGAGATCGGCGAGATCAAGCGCCTTTACGTCATTCCTGCCGCGCGCGGGCGCCGCCTGGGCCGGGTCCTCGTCGAGCGCATCATCGCCGTCGCCAGAGACATCGGCTATCGCAGCGTATTGCTGGACACCCTGCCCTTCATGAAAGAGGCGCAGGCGCTGTACCTGTCGCTCGGATTCCGGCCGACGACCGCCTACCGCTTCAACCCGATCGAGGGTTCCGCCTTCCTGCGCCTCGACCTTTGAACCGGTCCGTTCGACCGTTCAACACGAACTTCCGTCCGTAGCCCGGCTGGCTTTACATTCACGCTGCCGGACCTGTCAGCCATGAGGGGCTTTCCATGAAGCGACGCGAGGCGATCCAACTGTTCACTGCGGCGGCGGCCGCCACCTTGGCAAGCGGACGCACGTTCGCGCAGCAACAGAAGCTGCGCGTACTGATCTTCGGCGGCACCGGTTTCCTCGGGCCGCACTTCGTGCAGGCGCTGCAGGCGGGCGGACATCGGATCACGCTCTTCAACCGAGGCAAGAGCAATCCCGGGCTGTTCAAGGATCTCGAAACGCTGATCGGCGACCGCGACGGCAAGCTCGACGCACTGCAGGGCCGCGACTGGGACGTCGTCGTCGACGACTCCGGCTACGTGCCGCGACAGGTCAAGCTGAGCGCAGACCTGCTCAAGGATCACGTGCAGCACTATCTCTTCATTTCGAGCATTTCCGTCTACGGCACGTTCCCGAAGCCGGGGCTCAATGAAGACGACAAGGTCGCGGCACCGCCGGCCGCCACAGTGGAAGAAGTCACCAACGAAACCTACCCCGGCCTGAAAGCCGGCTGCGAACAGGTCGTCGAGAGCACGTATGGATCTCGTTCCACGATCGTCCGACCGCACTACGTCGTCGGCCCCGGCGACAGCACCGATCGTTTCACGTACTGGGTCGCGCGCACTGCGCGCGGCGGCCAAGTGCTCGCGCCCGGCAGCGCCAGCGATCCGCTGCAGTACATCGACGTGCGCGATCTCGCGGCGTTCGTGCGTCGTTGCGCCGAACAGCGGCCGGCAGGTCGCTTCAATGCATGCACGCCGCCCGGCGCACACACGATGGGGGAGCTGATGGAGACCGGCAAGCGCGTCAGCGGCTCGAACGCGACGTTCGTCTGGGCCAATGCAGAGTTCATCCAGAAGAACGGGATGATGGAGAAGGGCGAGATTCCGATCTGGCTGCCGTCGAACGGCCCGCTCGCCGGCGCGCTGCTCGTCAGCTCGGCACGCGCCGTACAGCAGGGCCTGCGCTTCCGCGATCTCGAAATGACGGTGCGCGATACGCTCGAATGGAACAACAAGCGTCCTGCCGAGCAGCGCGACAAGCTCGCCGTCGGCCTGACACCTGCGCGCGAAGCCGAGCTGCTCAAGCAGCTCGCGGCGAAGAAGGGCTGAAGCAACGTGTGGGCGTACTGGCTCTGCCAGCTGTTCGGCTGGGGACTGAACACCGTCGGGCAGACCATCACGGCGATGTCGCGGGACAACGCCGGGCCGACCTGGCGGATCGTCTTCGAAGTCGTGTCGATCAATGTAATCGCGCTGCTCCTCACTCACCTGGTGCGCGGATACATCAAGCGACATCGCTGGGATACGTTGCGTATCGCCCCGCTCGTGCCTCGAGTGCTGGTCGCCTCCTTCGCGCTCGGTTTTCCGATCGCGGTCATCATGAGTTTCATGTCGATCGCGATGATGTGGGGTGGCGGACCCGAGGACCAGGAGACGATTGCCCAGCTCGCGGGCAAGCCAGGCCTGTGGCTCGCGAGCATGGACCTGCTGCTGCGGACTCTGAACTGGAGCGCCGCCTTCGCGTTCTGGATGGGCCTGTACTTCGGCATCACTTCCGTGCGCGACCGGCAGCGAGCCGTACTCCGCCAGTCCGAGCTGGCGCACGCGCTGAAAGTCGCGGAGTTGCGCGTACTCAAGTCGCAGCTCAATCCGCACTTCCTGTTCAACTCGCTGAACAGCGTGCGCGCGCTGATCGCCGACGATCCGAAGGGCGCACAGAACGCGGTGACGCAGCTGGCGCGGACATTGCGCTACACGCTGACGGCTGGCCAGGAAGAAGTTGTTTCGCTGGAGCGGGAGCTGGAGATCGTCGCTGACTATCTGCAGCTCGAAGCGCTGCGGCTCGGCGATCGTCTGCACATCGAGCGTACGATTGCTCTCGAAGCCCGCGTCGCGCACATTCCGGTGATGCTGCTGCAGACTGTGGTCGAGAATGCGATCAAGCACGGCATCGCCGAGCTGCCGGAAGGCGGCGTCCTGCGCATCAGTGCCGAAGTCCGCGACGGCGCGCTGATCATCGAAGTCGAGAACCCGCGGCCCGCGACACCGAGCCAATCTCCATCGCACGGCGTGGGCCTGCGCAACGCGGCCGAGCGGCTGCGCTTGCTGTTCGGCGCCGCCGGCTCGCTCGATCTCGATCTCTCGGATCCCGCTCGCGCGCTCGCGCGTATTCGCATTCCACAAGGCCACGCCGTATGAAAGCGATGATCGTCGACGATGAGCCCCTGGCGCGGCGCGAGCTGCGCCGGCTGCTGGCCGAGTTTCCCTGGGTGGAGATCGTCGCGGAGGCGAGCAACATCGCCGAGGCTGCCAAGGAGATCGAAGCGAGCACGCCGGAGCTGCTGTTTCTCGACATCAAGATGCCGGGCGGCTCGGGCTTCGATCTGTTGACGAGGCTCGAGCACGTGCCGCGCGTGATTTTCACCACCGCTTACGACGATCACGCCGTGCAAGCATTCGAAGTCAACGCGCTCGATTACCTGCTCAAGCCGATCGAACCGGAGCGGCTTGCCGGCGCGCTCGCGCGGGCTCGCGGACCGCTGCCGGCTCAGAGCGCTCCCGCACCGACGCAGATCGTCGAGCGACTGTTCATCCGCGACGGCGCGCGCTGCTGGTTCGTGCCGCTGAACGAGGTGTGCTTGATCGTCGCCGAGGGCAACTATGTGAGGCTGCACTGGCGCGATGTGCGCCCGCTCCTCGGCCGTCCGCTCAGCAGCCTCGAAGAGCGCCTCGACCCGCAGCGCTTCTTTCGCGCGAACCGGCGGCAGATCATCAACGTCGAGTTCATCGAGGCCGTCGAGCCCGGCACCAGCGGCCAGCTGCACGTGCAATTGCGCGGCGGTCCGGAAGTCGAGATTTCGCGGCGCCAGGCGCGGCTGTTCAAGACGCTGATGAGCGTGTGATCAGTCCTTGATCACTGCTGGCGGCGGCTCTTCACTCGAGAACATCACCGGCGTCGCTCCCACCACCGGCCCGATCGTCGCGCTCTCGCTCACCAGCAACTCGACCTTCCGCTTGAAACGCAGCTTGCCCGCAACTTTCGCGTGCGGTCCGATCACCACGCGCGGCGGCGTGCTACGGCCGATCGGAACGCCCAGCTTCAGATCGAAGAACGACAGCCCGGCAACATCGCGCTTGTGGACGAGAATGCCGCCGTCGAGCTGCGAGTCAGCTCCGACGTAGATGTCGCCGTCGGTCGTCGAGACCAGCCCACCGACGCGTGCGCCATCGATGCGAATCGTGCCCGAGTTGTTCGAAACCTTACCGTTGACCACGGACCCGGGCTCGAGCACGAGCTCGCCGCGGCCGGTTTCGACATCGCCGCTGACTCGCGAATCACGCCGCAACGTGATGGAGCCGCCCACGGACTCCAGCGATTCGGCACGCGCGTGCGCTCCAAGCGAGATGTCGCGCGTCATCGTCTCGATCGCCTCGGCCGGTTCGTGCGACTCCTCGCACGAGCACGGCAGCGTGACTTCACCGGAGGCGAATGCAGCCGTCGAGAGCACGACCCAAGGTATGAAGGTGAACCGCATGACGAAGGCTCCGTTTTTGCCAGGTCTGCGGCGACTGTAGGGCGGCGGCGGACGGGCTCCGTGGATTTGTGGCGAGCGGTCTCCACGGCACGGCAAACGGCGCATACACTCGGCGCGTCCACCTCTGATCGTCCATGAGGAGGTCCACCATGAATCCCTGGATGTGCGTCCTGGTCGCGACGGTCATCGGTCTCGTGGGGTGCCAGCGCGACGGCTCCGCTCCACTCAGCGCGGCAGAGCAGGCGTCGATCCGGACCGAGATCGACGAGCTGCGCGCGAAGTACGAAGCCGGGGTCGCTTCCGGCGTTGCCGAATCGCTGACACCGCTCTTGGCCAAGGGAGCCGTGATGGTCCAACCGGGCGCACCGGACTGGAATGCCATGGCGGCAGCAGCGCACGGAGCGCCCTTCCCTCCGGGCGCCACCATCGCGATCAAACCGATCGAGGTGGTGGCACTGAGCCGCGAATGGGCTTATGAGCTTGGCACTTCGCTCACAACCTACACACCCGAAGGAGCCGACACGGCGCAGCAGCTCCGCGATACCTATCTGGTCTTGTTTCGGAATACCGGCGACGGGTGGAAGGCGTATCGCGAGGTTGCCAGTGCCGCGCCGCCGCCGAGCGGCTGGCCGGGAGGCTGAGAGAATTGCCCCCTCCCTGGCCTCCCCCGCAGGAGAGGTAAAACAGAGAGGGGGCAGCGGCGCCTTCAGTTGAAGATTCCGTAGATCGCCGAGACGACTATGCCGCTGGCGATGGCGGCCAGCACGACGTCGTGGTCGACGCGCACATAGTGATAGCCGTACGGCGGCGGACGCAGGTGATACACGTGATAGTCGTTCACGATGTACCGGCTCGAGTAGTAGCCGTAC
>DATENH010000050.1:0-7593 GCA_035275145.1 Steroidobacteraceae bacterium
GATCGTCGCGCGCGGATCGAAGTTCTTGTAGACGCGATGGCCGAAGCCCATCAGCCGGAAGTTGTCGTTCTTGTCCTTGGCCTTCGCCAGGTACTTCGGCACGTTCTCGACGGTGCCGATCTGCTCGAGCATCGCGAGCACCGCTTCGTTCGCGCCGCCGTGTGCCGGGCCCCACAACGCGGAGATGCCCGACGAGATAGCCGCGTACGGATTCGCGCCGGTGCTGCCGGCCAGGCGTACGGTCGAGGTGCTGGCGTTCTGCTCGTGATCCGCATGCAGGATGAAGAGCAGGTCGAGTGCCTGCGCCGTCACCGGGTCGACGCGGTACGACTCGCACGGCACCGCGAAGAACATGTGCAGCAGGTTCGAGCAGTAGTCGAGATCGTTGCGCGGATAGATGAACGGCTGGCCGAGCGAATGCTTGTACGCCGCGGCCGCGATCGTCGGAATCTTCGCGATGATGCGATGGGCGAAGATCTCCCGATGGCGCGGGTTATGGATGTCCATCGAGTCGTGATAGAAGGCCGCCATCGAAGCGACCACGCCCGACAGCATCGCCATCGGGTGCGCGTTGTACTGAAAGCCGTTGAAGAATCGCAGCAGCGATTCGTTGATCATCGTGTGGTACTGGACCGCGTGCATGAACTCGGTGAGCCCCTCGCTGGTCGGCAGCTCGCCGTTGATCAGCAGATAGGCGATCTCGAGGAAATTGCTCTTCTCGGCGAGCTGCTCGATCGGAATCCCACGATGCAGCAGCACGCCGTTGTCGCCGTCGATGAACGTAATGCGGCTTTCGCAGGCCGCGGTCGCCATGAACCCCGGGTCGAACGTGTAGACGCCGTGGTCGCGCGTGATGTTCGCGATGTTCAGCACGTCCGGGCCGAGCGTGCCGCTCTTGACCTCGACGGTCGACTTCTTGCCGTTCTCGAGGTTGGTCAGCTCAAATTTCTTCTCGGCCATTTGCGGTCCCAGTGGTGGCCGCGCAGAGTTACACGAGCGCGCCGCTTCAATCAAGCAGCGCGCCGGGGATGGGGGCCGGGACGGGGCGTGGGGCTACTCGATGACCTTGATGAGCTGGCCCGGCTTCGGTTCCTTGTCCGGGTACAGGTCGTTGAGCAGCCGCAGCTGCTGTTCGGCGTACTTCGGCAGCGGCGACTTCTTCGCCAGGTCCGCGACGCGCGTGTTCTCGTCGGCGCGAATGATCTTGATCTTCAGCGGCTCGGCCATCGCGTACTCGTTCTGCTTCATCCGCCGGAAGGTCTTGATCGTCGACATGAACAGCGGATCGGCCGACGGCGCGCCCGCCGAGCCCTTGCTCGCAGCCGAGAATACGTAGGCCAGGTTGTTGTAATAGATCACCGCATAGCGGGCCGGCACGATGCCGAAGTTGGTGCGCGCCGAGCGCACGATCGTGGTGTAGCCCTGCAGACCGTTCACTTCGAGCGGCTCGGCCTGACCCGCGCTGTACTGCGCGAGCATGCGCGACAGGAATTCGCGTGGGTTGGTGTTGGGCGGCGGCGCCTGGGTCTGCATCTGGATCACGCTCTCCTTGTTCGGCGAGATCGCGACCACGCTGTCGGCACGGTTCTCCACGTGCCAGCCGCTCGGGAACACCAGCGTCAGACCGAGACCCGAGTGATAGAAGCGGTTGCCCTTGAGCACGCCTTGCGCGGCGCTCGTGCCCACCGGCAGGCCCTCGATCGTCTTGAGGTACTTGTCCCGCTCGGGGTCGCGCGGATCGGCCGCGCCTTTCAACTTGTCGGCCGCGGCCACGACTTCGTGCAGACGGGAGTCGTTGTCGGGGTGGCTGGCGAACACGCCGTGATAGACGTGCGGCTGACGGTTCTCTTCGCGTGCGCGCGCGATCTCGACCAGCTCCTGGTTTTTCAGCAGGCGCACGACGTCGACCATGTGTTGCGGGGAGTAGCCGGTCTTCACCAGGTATTCCGCGCCGAGCCGGTCCGCCTCGAGCTCCTGGTCGCGGCCGTAGCCGCTGACCAGCGCCGCGCCCGCGTAATTCGCAAGACCTGCGAGGTCCGGGCTGCCGGTGAAGATGCCGACTGCCGCGGCGCCGATGCCGGCGAGCGTCGACTTGCTCTGCTGGCGCACCGGATGACGCGCGCAGACGTGGCCGATTTCATGGCCAAGCACGGCTTCGAGCTCTGCCTCGTTGTTGAGATAAGTCAGGATGCCGCGCGTGATGTAGACGTAGCCGCCGCCGGTCGTGAAGGCGTTGATCTCTTCGCTGTCCAGCACGGTGAACGTGTACGTCAGCTCCGGACGCTGGCTGGCCTTGGCCGCGCGCTGACCCACTTCATTGACGTACTGCGCGATCTGCTGGTCGTCGTACTGGCCGCCGAACTGCTGCAGCATCAGCGGGTGCACTTCCTTGGACTTCGCGATCTCGCCGGCTTCGCTCTGGAACACCAGATCGGGCGAGTGGGTCACCGGATTGGTGGAGCAGCCCGTGAGCGCAGCCGCGACGGCTGCCGCCAGGAATGCCCCTCGGACGAGATGATTCAACGGCATGGTGAGTCCCTGCCCAGTCTTGAAAACCAAAGCTAACCCCTCGATCGAGCGGGCCACAAGCTTGGATCCCTGGGCCGGCCGGCGAGTTCAGTGGCAGCTCAACAGCCACCATGAAGCCCGGCGGATGAATGGTCAATGAAGGGACAATTAAAAAGGGGCGCCGGAGCGCCCCTTTTTGCGAATCCGGGCCGTTGGCCGGTCTTAGCGGGCGTACTTCTTGCGGAATTTGTCGACGCGACCGCCGGTGTCGACGATCTTCTGCTTGCCCGTATAGAACGGGTGGCAGTTCGAGCAGACTTCGATCTGCAGGTCGTGCCCCAGCGTCGAGCGCGTGTGGAAGGTGTTCCCGCAGCTGCAGGTCACCGTGATCTCTTTGTACTCTGGATGGATTCCGTCTTTCATGACTGCCGACTTCTGTGCGCCGCCCGAGCGAAAAAGGCGCGCAGTGTAGCGACGCAAGTCCGTGCTAGCAAGAAAAAATCCGCTGAAAAGCCATTTGGCCGGGTGCCGCGGCGGAAGGCGGGCAATCTTGCTGCGGTTATCCACAAAAGTTGTGGATAAGTGTGTGGATGACCGAGGTGCTCGCTACGGTGCATCGCTACAAAAATGTGACATCGTCAAATTGCTCACTTTTTGAGCAGTGGTTTTTGACCTGTGCGCTCAGTGGCTTGCGAGCGGCTGCTGAGATGTCGCATGTAAAACAGTCATCAACGCAGAGGGTCGTTGCAAGACGTGCAACCGTGTGCATAACCCCCGCGCGCAACCGCTGCGCACGAACGGCCGCGGCCGAAAAATTTGTGCGCTCGTTCACGAACTTGCATGCATCAGTGAAGCCCGACGTGGAACTTTTGCTACGCGGCCGGCGTTGCCCCTGACTGCCCAGCGTCCGTGCGCTCCGGCAGGAACAGGGCCTGAAGGTCGTTCAAGAACCGTTGGCCCAGCTCCGTGACCCGCCATCCCCCCGGCCCTGCCGGTTGCAGCAGCCCCTTGCGCTGAGCTTCACCGATCGCGCGCGCGATCGTTCCGAACGCGAGGCCCGTGCGCGCCGCGAAGTCCGCCTCGCTGAAAGCGTCGGTCAGTCGCAGCACGTTCAACATGAACTCGAACGGCAGATCTTCGTGCGCCACCGTAAATCGATCGCTCACGCGCTCGGCCGCAGCTCGCCGCAGGAATTCGCGCGGCTGCTTGATACGCGCGCTGCGAACGATAGTGAGCCGTGTTCGCTCCTCGCTCGGCGGCCACGTCAACTTGCCGTGTGCGCCCGCGCCCACGCCGATGTAGTCGCCGAACCGCCAATAGTTGAGGTTGTGGCGGCTCCGCCTTCCGGTGCGTGCATAGGCTGAGACCTCATAGTGCTCGTAGCCGCGTGCGGCGAGCTTCTCCTGACAGTCCACCTGCATCTGCCAGATCGCATCCGAGTCCGGCAACGACGGCGGTCGATGGTAGAAGACCGTGCCCGGCTCGAGCGTCAGCTGGTAGTGCGAGATGTGCGCGGGCTCGAGCGCGAGCGCAGCGTCGAGATCGGCGAGTGCCTGCTGCAGCGTCTGCGCGGGCAGGCCGTACATGAGGTCGAGATTGAAATTTTCGATGCCCGCGCCGCGCACTTCCGCCACGGCTTTCGCGATGTCGCCGCTGCCGTGAATGCGGCCGAGCGTGCGCAGCTGATCGGCGTCGAAACTCTGTGCGCCGAGCGAGACGCGATTGATCCCGGCGTCGCGATAGCCGCTGAACCGGCCATGCTCGACCGTGCCCGGATTCGCTTCGAGCGTCACCTCGACATCCGGCGCGAACGGCACGAGCGAGCGAGCAGCTTCGAGAAAACGCCCGACTTCGTCCGGCGCGAACAGGCTCGGCGTGCCGCCGCCGAAAAATATCGAGACGAGCTCGCGTCCGTGCGCGGCGCCGGCATCGATCGCAAGATCCTCGAGCAGCGCATCGATGTATTGCTGCTGCGGAATCACCTCAGGCGCCGCGTGCGAGTTGAAGTCGCAGTACGGACACTTGCGCACGCACCACGGCATGTGGACGTAAAGCGCCAGCGGCGGCAGCGTGCTCACCCGACTTCTCGCTGCAATTGCGCGACGAGACCGCGCAACGCCTGACCGCGATGGCTCAGCCGATTCTTCTCGTCCGCCGGCAGCTCGGCGACAGTGATCGCACGCTCCGGCAGCTCGAATATCGGGTCGTAGCCGAAACCGCCGCTGCCGCGCGGCGCCTCGACGATGCGTCCTTCCCAGCTCGCTTGACTGATCAGCGGAAAGGGATCGTGACTCCATCGCATGTAGACGAGTGCACAGCAGTAGCGCGCGGTGCGTTCCGCGGCCTTGCGCCCGTCGAGCGCCGCAAGCAGCTTGCGTAGATTGTCGTCGTCGCTCGCGTGCTCGCCGGCGTAGCGCGCCGAGTAGATGCCGGGCGCACCTTGCAACGCATCGACTTCCAACCCCGAGTCGTCCGCGATGGCCGGGAGCTGCGCCAGCTCCGCGGCATGCCGCGCCTTGATGATCGCGTTCTCGACGAAAGTCAGTCCCGTCTCCGCAACGGCTGTGCGCGTGAACAGCGAGAGTGGCACGACCTCGATCGCGAGCGGCTCGAGCATCGCCCGCAGCTCCTGCAGCTTGCCGGGATTGCCAGTCGCGAGCACGACACGCATGTGCGCGCCCGCCTAGTCGGCGTGCAGCGCTTCCAGCTGCCGCGCGAGCAGTTGACCGATGCCGTTCGCTGCGAGGTTCAGCAGCTCGTCGAGCTCGTGCCGTCGCAGCGCGTGGCCTTCGGCTGTGCCCTGCACTTCGATGAAGCCGCCGCCGTTGTTCATCACGATGTTCATGTCGGTCTCGGCGTCCGAATCCTCGGCGTAATCGAGATCGAGCACGGGCACACCCGACCAGATGCCGACGGACACCGCAGCGACCTGGCCATGAATCGGGCTTTCTTTCAGCACGCCTTTGCGCACGAGCGTATCGATTGCATCGACGAGCGCGACGTAGCCGCCCGTGATAGACGCTGTGCGCGTGCCGCCGTCCGCCTGCAACACATCGCAATCGATGGTGACCGAGCGCTCGCCGAGCGCTTTCAGATCGACGACTGCGCGCAGCGCGCGACCGATGAGCCGCTGAATCTCCAACGTTCGGCCGCCTTGCTTGCCCTGCGCTGCTTCGCGTCGGCTACGCGTATGGGTGGAGCGCGGCAACATGCCGTATTCGGCCGTCACCCAACCGCGGCCTGTATTGCGCAGGAACGCAGGAACGCCGTCTTCGACGGACGCGGTGCACAGCACGCGCGTGTCGCCGAACTCAACGAGCACAGAGCCTTCGGCATGTCGGGTAAACCGGCGGGTGATGCGCACAGGGCGCAGCTCGTCGGGAGCGCGCCCGCTGGGTCTCGCTTTCATGGACGGGGAGTTTACCCGTGCCAGCGCAGCACGGCGGCAGTGCTGTTGTCGCTGAACGGCGCAGAGGCCTGCACCGCGCGCCGGCCCAGCGCTTCGAGCCAGGCTCGCAGCTCCTGATTGTCCTCTTTGAAGAACCCGGCGATGTCGCCGTCGCGCAGGTTCGCCCAGATGCCGTCCGTGCACAGAAGCAGGACATCGCCCGGCTGCAGGACGTGGCGGCCGCTCACGGTCATCTCGGGAATCGCCGGGTCGCCGCCGAGGCAGCACTCGACGAAATTACGCATCGGGTGGGTCGGCAATTCTTCCTCGGTAATCTTGCCTTCGCGCAGCAGCAGCTCGACGTGGCTGTGGTCGCGGGTCCGCTCGAGGATCTTGCCGTGACGCATGTGGTACACGCGGCTATCGCCGATGTGCGCCCAGAATGCCGCACCTTCCTGCACCAGGCAGATCGCGGTGGTGGCGCGCGGCCGCGTGTCGATCGACTGGCCGTTGCCGAGCTTCGCCACGTCGTCGTGCGCGCGGCTCAGCGCCATGTGCAGGAAGCCGAGCGGATCGAACATCGGCAGCGAGGTGTGACGGAAGGATTCGAGCAGGCTCTTGAGCGCCGTGTCTGCGGCGCGGCTGCCGTCCGAGTGGCCGCCCATGCCGTCGATGACCACCAGCAAAGCGGCTTGCTCCTGCGCCGAGACCGTGACGCGGTCCTGGTTGTCTTCGCGGTCTCCGACGAGACTCAGCTCTGCATAGTCGATCCGCAAGCGGGCTCCGGCGCGAGGCCTGTCTGCTGCTACACTTCGACGCCACGGCGATCGGCCGGGCGCGGCGCTTTATATCACCGCGCGAACACCCGTGTAAGACAGCGTTTGCCTTAATCTGAGCTCAATGATCCGAAGCATGACAGGGTTCGCGCGGCGCGAGCGCCAGGGGCCGTGGGGCACGCTGGTCTGCGAGCTGCGGACCGTGAACCACCGCTACCTGGAGGTTTCGCTGCGGCTGCCGGATGAGCTCAAGGCACTCGACAACGAATCGCGCCAGGCCATCGCAGCGGCGCTCCGCCGCGGCAAGGTCGACGCGAGCCTGTACCTCAAAGCGGCCAGCGGCTCGCAGCGTTCGCTGGAGCTGGACAACGCATTGCTCGACGAGCTGCTCGCGCGAGTCGCGCAAGTGCGCTCGCGGCTCCCCGATGCGGCCGCCGTCAGCCCGCTGGAATTGCTGCGCTGGCCCGGCGTCGTGCGCGAAGCCGAGCTCGATGCCAAGCCGGTGCTGGTCGCCGCACTCGAGCTGTTGCGCGAGGCGTTGACGGAGCTGAACGACACGCGTCATCGCGAAGGCCAGCGAATCCGCGAGTTGCTGCTCGCACGCTGCACTTCGATGCGCACGCACGTGCAAACGGTGAAGACGCGCCTGCCCGAAGTCTCGCAGCGTTTGCGCGAGCGCATCGTCGAGCGCATCTCGCAGCTCGGCGTCGCTCCGGACGTGGAGCGACTGGAGCAAGAGCTCGTCCTCTACGCACACAAGATGGACGTCGACGAGGAGCTCGACCGCCTCAGCGGTCACCTCGACGAAGTCGCCGCGGTGCTCGATTCCTCCGAGCCCGCCGGCCGCCGCCTCGACTTCCTGATGCAAGAGCTGAATCGCGAGGCGAACACGCTCTCCTCGAAGTCGCAGGACAGCGAGAC
>DATENH010000051.1:0-12008 GCA_035275145.1 Steroidobacteraceae bacterium
GGCAAGGACTTCATGATCTCGGTGCCGACGGTCGTCGCCGGCGAGCCGGAGAAAGTCGTCACGCCGGACAACATCCGCTCGTTCGTCATTCCGATCAACTGGCGCAGTCATTCGGCGCAGCTCGTCGTTTGCCTCGAGTGAGTCGCGCGCGGGGTCTCCCGCACAACGTCTAAGAGAATGATGTGCACAGCACGCGGCAAGATCCCAACCTCGCTGCGTTGCAGGCCGGCGCCGGGCTTCCGGGTCACGTTCTCGATGTCGTAGTGCTCACGTCGGATGCAGGCCTGCTCGCCACCTTGCGCGAGGCGGCCGGTCCCGAGCACGCGATCTGGCACGCTCCTTCCGCCGATAACGCCGTCGACCTGCTGGTCGGCGGCCGGTGCAGCATCCTCATCGCGGACCTCGGCACCTTGCGTGGCGATGCCGCCGCCCTGCTCGATCGCCTGCACGTGCAGTTTCCCGAGTTGATCCTGATGGCGACGGGACGGCGCGACGAAGAGCATTCCGTCGCGATGCTCGTCAGCGATCAGCGCATCTACCGGTTCCTGCACAAGCCCGTTTCGCCGGCGCGCGCCAACCTGTTCCTCTCGGCCGCGACCCGGCGCTACAACGAACTGCGCAACGCTGTGCCGATCGATCTCATCACCGGCAAGCACATCGCCCCGCGCTCGAACACCGCTGCGATCGTCGTAACTCTCGTGGTGCTGCTGAGTGCCGCCGCAGGCGGTGCATTCTGGTGGCAGAGCCGCAAAGAGCCTGTCCCCGTCGCGCCGCCGCCGCGCGCGGTCGGCACGCTCACGCAGGAAGAACAGGTCGCGGACTATCTCGCACGCGGCGAGATGGCGCTGGCGACCGATCGACTGGTCGATCCACGCGGCAACAATGCCGTCGAATACTTCCGCGCGGTTCTCGCCTTGCAGCCGGACAACGTCGGTGCACACACCGGACTCGAACGTGTCGGGATGAAGCTCGAAGGTCGCGTTCTGGAAGCGCTGCAAGCACGCGATCCCGCGCGCGGCGCGACTGCACTAGGCACTTTGCAGCACGCAGTGCCTGAGTACGCGCGACTCGACGAGCTTCGCGCCGAGCTTTTGACGCTGTCGCGCAGCTCACACAGTCCGATCAGCATCGCGCCGCCACCTGAGCCCGTGAAGCGGCCGCCGGCGCGAACGGCCGCGCCTGCATCTGCACCGGCAGCCAGGTCAACGACACCTCAGGCAGCGGCGCAGAAGCCGCAAGTCGAATCGCCGACACCGGAAGTCCAAGCGCCTGCGCCCCGAGCCGCGGCACCGGCAGCAGCAACAGCAGCGCCAGCTGCAGCGGCTGCTGCTTCAGACCCCAGTGCGGGCGAGCTCGATAACGTCGCACGCCTGCGCGGGCGAGGCATTCTGCTCGAACCTCCAGGCAATAACGCTTACGAGCAATTGCTTGCGCTGCGCACGAAGTATCCGTACTCGATCGGGGTCCGAACCGAGCAGCAGCAACTCGCCACCGCGTTCCTGGATCGCACGCGCACCGCGCTTGCAGCCGGTGACGTCGCGACGGCCAGCGCGTTCCTCAGCCGCGTCGACACGCTCGTGCCGAACATGGCTGCGACCCGGTCTCTGCAAACACAGCTCGCGACTCTGCAGCAGCAACGCGTCTTCGAGTCGCAAGTCGTCCAGGCGAAGACGCTGAAGCGGGTTCGCGAAGTGCCGCCGGTCTATCCGAGCGCCGCTGAGCGTCAGAACCTTTCCGGCTGGGTCGACGTGGAATTCACCGTTGCACCCGATGGCAGCACGCAAGACCTGGTGGTGCGGGGTGCGGAGCCGCAACGGCTGTTCGATCAGGCGGCGGTCGATGCCGTGAAGCGCTGGCGCTTCGAGCCGATCATGCGCGACGGCAAGGCGGTCGCGCAGCGCGCCGCCGTACGCATCCGCTTCGAGCTCAAGTAGTCCGAGACGCGGGCGCGGTCGCAGCTCCACTCTCTGTGCGCGGCGCGTCGACGTGACGCTCGTGCGTATTGCCGATGCGATACGCCAGCACCGCCCACACTGCTGCAACGGCTGCACCGACCCACGCGATCCCCGACGTCGCAACTCCGAGCCACGACAACAGCGCGTGCGCCGAGCCGCTCGTGGCATCGCCGGTCCGATAGACCGCCGTGTCGATGAAATTCTTCGCCTTGTACTTCGTCTCGCGGTCGACGCTGGTGAACAGCATCTCGCGACAGGGCCGCACCAGCGCGTATTCGCCGACGCGCCGGACCACCATGACGACGAGCAGCACCGACAGCACCGGGAACAGCGCGAGCGCGCTGTAGCCGAACACCATCAGGATCGGCGCCATCATGATCACCGTCGACAGCCGCATCCACTTGGTAAAGCGACTCAGCGCGAACAGCTGAATCACCAGCGACAACGACTGCACGGTGAAGTCCACCCAGCCGAACAGCTGCGTCTGCTGATCGCGATTGGGTAGCGCCTTCTCGACCAGCTCCGCCTGCTGCAGGTAGAGGAAGGTCGAGACCCAGGTGAGCAGCAGAATGAACGCAGCGATGCTCAGCAAGTACGGGCTCTTCGCGACCAGCGAGAAGCCGGCCCACAGACTGCCGCCGAGCGGCTGATTGACGTCGCCACGCACCTCGGCGGCTGCCTGGTGCGCGGCAACCGCGCGCTCGTGCCACATCGTGAGATAGCGGATACAGAAGATCGACGCACCCAGGAACACCATCGAGAACAGCAGCAGGTTGATGGTCCCGACCACCGGCGCCAGCGTCGCCGCGATCAGCGGCCCGAGCACCCCACCGGCACTGGTCCCCGCGGCCAGGAAGCCATATAGGCGCTTCGCCTGCTCCGGACGAAAGATGTCGGCCATCAGGCTCCAGAACACCGACGGCACGAACAGCGCGAACACCGTGATCCAGACGAAGAACGCCCGCGCGATCCAGGTGTGCTCGCTCTCGACCTGGAACCACAAGTAGAACCCGAGCAGGTTGAGCGCGAAGAAGCCGTACACCCACGGCAGGAACACCGTGCGCCGAAAGCGCGACGTGAGCCAACCGAAGATCGGTTGCGTCAGCAGCGTCACTGCGAGCGTGCCCCAGAACAGCGACGGCAGGTTGGAGACGCCGGACGTGATGCCCATCGTCTCGCGCACCGGCCGCAGAATCATGTAGGCCGTGAAGGCGCAGAAGATGTAAGCGAAGCCTGCGACGGCAGCGCCAGCCTCATGCCCTTCGATGCGCGCGATGCGCCACAGCCAGCGCTGAGCAGACGTCTGCTGGGGGTTGGAACTCATGTTTGGTCTTTTTTCAGGGTGCGCCGGCTGTTGCCGGTGCCGGAGTCTCGACCGTGCCGTATTTCTCCAGCACCTTCTTCACCGACGCGCCGTCGCCGACGGCGACGATCTGCAGCCGGCCCGCGTCGTAGTACTTCTTCGCGACCCGCTGCACTTCGGCCGCCGTGATCGCCTCGACTCGCTGCGGATACGTGTCCCAGTAGTCGGCGGGCAGGTTGTAGATCTTCTGTGTTGCAAGATTGCTGATCAATGTCTGCGGCGAATCGAGCGAAAGTGCGAATCCGCCCACCAAGGCGCGCTTCGCGTTCTTCAGCTCGTCCTCGGGAACGGGCTCGCTGCCGATCCGGCGCAGCTCGGACATCAGCTCATTCAGCGCACCTTCGGTGACCTGCGTGCGCACGTCCGTACTGGCGAGCATCACACCGGGGAATCGCGAGCCGTTGAAGAAGCTGTACACGCCGTACGTGTAACCCTTGTCCTCGCGCAGGTTGATGAACAGTCGCGACGCCGGGCCACCGCCGAGAATGTGATTCATCACGAGCACGGCGAAGTAGTCGTCGCTGCGTCGCTCGATGCCAAGCCCGCCCAGCCACAGCGAAGTCTGCACCGACCCTGGCCGGTCGACCAGCAGCACGCGCGCCTTCGCCGGCGGCGTGAGCGCGGGCAGCGAGATCGTGCGAGCGTCGCCCTTGGGCCAATTGCCGAAGGCGCGCTCCAGCTTCTGCACCAGGTCGGCGAGCTTGAAGTCGCCGTAAGCGAGCACGATGCCGTTGTTCGGCAGGTAGTGCGCCTTGTGATAGCTCTCGAGATCGGCGCGAGTCAGCTCGCGCAGCACCTTCTCCGGCGGCACGACGTAGCTGCCCGGATGCGTGCCGTACACGGCGCGCATGAATTCTTCCTGCGCGACGAAGTTGGGCGTCGCGCGCTGCTGCTGCAACTGGGACACGAACCGCGACTTGTACTTGGCGAGCTCCGCCTCGGGGAACGCGGGATTGCGCACGACGTCGGCCGCGATCGCGAGAATCTTGTCCGCGTTCTCGCTCAGACCGCCGATGCCGATGGCAGTCTCGCCCGACGACGGCGAGGCCGAAGCCGAAAACGCACCGCCGAGCGTCGCGAGCTGCTCGGCGATCTGGCGACTCGTCCTTTGCGTCGTCCCCTCGCGCAGCAACGAGGCAGTGACCATTGCGACGCCGTGCTGATTCGCAGGGTCGTCGAGGCCGCCGCCGGTCAGCAGCAACTGCAAGGAGAACGTCGGCAGCTTGTGATCTTCGAGCAGCGCGACGCGCAGCCCGTTCGACAACGTCGTTTCCTGCGCACGCGGTAGTACCACCCGCAACGTCTGCGGATTGACGGGCGCCTTGCCCTTGAGCTTCACGCCCTTCAACGACTCGGGAGCCGGAGACTCCGTCGTGGCCGGCTGTTGCGCGACGCAGAGCGTGGTCCATACCAGCAGCGCGCCGCCGAGAAGGCGAATCGAAAATTTCATGCGAGCGTGCCTCACGCGCCGGGCGCAGCCGCCGGCGGCGGCGCGGGATTGGTAACGATGACGGTGCGACTGTTCGGCTGCAGATATTTCTTGGCGACACGCTGCACGTCGGCACGCGTGACGGCATCGAAGCCTGCGAGCCGCGTGTTGATCAGACCGGGATCGTTGAACTTGACCGTGAACACGCCGAGCTGCGTCGCACGCGACGAGGCGCTGCGAATGCTCTGCAGGTAGCCGAAGCGCGTCGTGTTCTTGGCCTTCTCCAGCTCCCACTCTGCGATCGGCTGCTGCTGCAGCTTCTCGATCTCCGAGTAGATCGTCGCTTCGACGTCTTCAGCCTTCTTGCCCGGGCGCACCGTTACGCCGATGTACAGGCCGCCCGGGCCGATGCGCTCGTCGACGAAACCGCCGATCCCGACCACCAGCTCCTTCTCCTTGTTGAGGATCTGATACAGCCGTGAGCTGTCGCCCGACTGCAGCACCGACGACAACACGCGCAGCGCATACACATCGGGCGCATTGCCGGCCGGCGTCTTGTACGCGATCTGCACCTGCGTCGCGCGCGCCAACTGATCGGTCATCGTTTCGCGGCGCTCGGCCTTCTGCTCCGGCTCGCTCAGATCGACCGCCGGCGGCTCGGCCTGACGCGGAATGCTCTCGAAGTAGCGGCGGATCATCGCCATGGCATCGTTGGCCTTGAAGTCGCCGACCAGGCTGAGCACGGCGTTGTTCGGCGCGTAGTAGGTTTTGAAGAACTGCGCCACGTCCGCGACGCTGGCCGCGTTGAGATCCTCCATCGAGCCGATGGTCGAGTGCTGATAGGCGAAGTTGCTGTAGAAGAGCTCGTCGAAGTGCTCGTCGGCCAGCCCGTACGGCTGATTGTCGACGCGCAGCCGGCGCTCCTCCTGCACTGCGTTGCGCTGGTTGTCGAGCTTGTCCTGCGTGATCTCGAGCGAGCGCATGCGATCCGCCTCGAGGAACAGCGCCAGCTCGAGCTGGTTCGCCGGCAGCGTCTCGAAGTACAGCGTCAGGTCTTCGCTGGTGGTGCCGTTCATCGAGCCGCCGTTGGAGAACACTTGATAGAAGTGCTCGCCGTCGCCGACGTTGCTCGACCCCTTGAACATCATGTGCTCGAACAGGTGCGCGAAGCCTGTGCGCCCCGGCCGTTCGTTGCGCGAGCCGACGTCGTAAGCGATGTTCAGTGCGATGACGGGCGCGCCGTGATCCTCGACGAGCTGCACGCGCAGGCCGTTGGCGAGCGTGACGTCGGTGAACTGGACCCGGACGGCAGAAGGCTGGGATTTCGGCTCGGCGGCGCTGGCCGTTACGGCCGCCGCGATGAACAGGCAGACACCCACGCAGAGAGGGCGATTCATGAGGGAACCCAAGGCCGCCGGAAGAGCGGCCGAGGATACCCGGAATCGGCGAGCAGCGGTTAGCGGGACCTACGGGATCGTCTTGTTGACCACGTTGGAATTAGCGCTTTCTGCACCGGCGTTGTTGTAGGCCTTCACGGCGAAGAACCAATTGCCCGAGGCCAGGCCGGTGACGACGTACGTCGCGACGCCCGGGTTGGCCACATCGATGGTCTGCGTCAGCGCACCCGAGGAGGTGCCGTACTGGACGCGGTAGCCAGCGAGATCGCTCAGCGTCGAGCCGTCGGTGTTCTGGGTCGGGGGCGTCCACGAAATCGTGGCGCTGCCATTCGCCGGTGCCGTGACCGTGATGGTGAACGCGGCGAGCGAAGCCGTGTCCTTGGTGTCGGTCACCGAGATCACGATGCCGGCATACGTGCCCGCGACGGCCGTGCCGGACAGCTTGCCGGTGGTCGTGCTGAACGTCGCCCAGGTCGGCTTGTTCTGGATGCTGTACGTGAGCGTATCGCCGTCCGCATCCGCGGCCGTCGGCTGGAAGTTGTAGGCCACACCAGCGTTGACGTTGGTCGTGGGCGTGCCGGAAATCGTCGGCTTGTTGTTCGGCGCTGCGTTGACCGTGATCGTGAACGCTGCGAGCGAAGCCGTGCCGCCCGTCTTGCCGTCGCTGACAGTGATGACGATGCCGCTGAACGTGCCGACATTCTGGCTGGTCGGCGTGCCGCTCAGGCGTCCCGTCGCGGTGTCGAAGGCGGCCCATGCGGGCTTGTTCGCGACCGTGTAGCCGAGCGTGTCGTTGTCGGGATCGGAAGCACTCGGAGTGAACGTGTACGCGCTGCCTGCACTGACGCTGGTCGGCGGCGTGCCCGTGATCGTCGGCGCGCGATTCGGCGCCGCCGACACGTTGATCGCGAACGCCGGCAGCGACGCCGTGGCGCGGCCATCGCTGACCGAGATCATGATGTTCGCAAAGTTACCGACGTTGGCGGCGGCCGGTGTGCCATTCAGGCGACCGGTCGAAGTGCTGAAGCTGGCCCAGGTCGGTTTGTTCGCGACCGAATACGTCAGCGGATTCTTGTCCGGATCCGACGCGCTCGGCGTGAACGAATACGCAACGCCAGTCGTCGCGGTGCCCGACGGCGTGCCGCTGATCGTCGGCGGCTGGTTCGCAACGTCGCGCACCTGGATCGAGAACGCCGGCAGCGCAGCGCTCGCCGTGCCGTCGCTCACCGAGATCACGATGTTGGAGAACGTACCGATGTTCGCCGACGTCGGCGTGCCGCTCAGGCGGCCGGTCGAGGTGCTGAAAGTTGCCCACGACGGGCGGCCGGAAATCGCGAAGCGCAAGGTGTCGCCGGTGTTCGGATCGGTCGCCGTCGGCTGGAAGCTGTACGCCTGATTGATCGTCACTGCGTTGGCGGGCACGCCGGAAATCGTCGGCGGCGAGTTCGGCGTCGGCGGCACGTCCTTGGGCTTGATCTTGATCTTGAACGGGCCGACCGAGCTCGAGTCGCGGCCATCGGTCACGCTGATCGTGATGTCCGCGGTGTCGCCGACGTCGGTGTCGGTGGGCGTACCGGAGATCGCACCGGTCTCCGCGCTGAACGCCATCCACGTCGGCTTGCCCTCGATCGTGAATTCGAGGAAATCGTTGTCGGCGTCCGACGCTTGCGGAGTGAACGAATAGAGCTTGCCGGATTGGCCACCCGGGTCGGGCGTGCCGGAAATCTGCGGCGCAGTGTTAACGGGCGGCGCGGGAGGCGGTTCGTTCGTAGGCTGCTCGGCGGGTTGCGACGGATCGTCTTGCTTCTCTTCTTCGAGACAGCCTGCCAGCGAGACTGCCATCAACAGCACGACAGCATGCCGCGCTACCCACGTCGCGAACCCGATTGAACTATTCATTGCGCTCCCACCTCGTCGCTTGGTCGTCGCGCGGTTGTCCGCGCACGCAGCGTTCACGCAAGGGAGCAGAGCCACGGTCCAGGATGACTGGCAGCGGCAGAATGACGGCAGGCTTTACACGCTCACGCGCGCAGCGCCAGCCGGCAACCCCGCTATCCAGCACGTCTGTCCTTCCCAGTACACAGCCGCTTCTGGACCGGAGGCTTTGCGTCACCGCCTTGCGGCGGTTTTGCCCTTGAGCAACCGACATTGAGTAAACAACAGCGCACACGCCGCTGCAAATGTCTGCACAAGCAGACATACGTTGCGACCCGCGCGCTTCACATAAAAATGTGGGCGCGCCGGCACTCATCGCACGATTTTCTGCACCACATTCGAGTCCGCGCTCTCCACGCCTTTGCTCGTGTACGCGCGCACTGCAAAGTAATAAGTACCTGGCGCGAGACCGTCGACGACGTACGCGCTCAAGCCGGCATTCGCGAGCTGAATCGTCTTCGTCAGCTGCGTCGCAGTCGCGCCGTAGACGATGCGATAGCCCGCGAGATTCGTCAGCGTCGAGCCATCGGTGTTGGTCGTCGGCGGCTCCCAATACAACCCGGCCGCGCCGATCTGCTCGTCGGTCACCGTGATCGAGAACGCCGGCAGTGCCGCGCTCGCCTTGCCGTCGCTCACGCGGATGACGATGTTCGAATAGACGCCGGCGCTCGCGCCGGTGGGCGTGCCTGACAATTGCCCGGTCGTGGAATTGAAAGAGGCCCATGCCGGACGATTCGCAATCGAGAACGTTAGTGGGTCGTTATCGCCATCCGTTGCCGTCGGCCGGAACGTGTACGCGTTGCCCGCGTTGACTGTTCCACTGGGCGCGCCACTGATCGTCGGTGTTTTGTTCGACGCTGCGCTGACGTTGATCGCAAACGGCGCGAGCGCAGCGCTCGCCTTGCCGTCGCTCACGCTGATCACGACGTTCGCATAGCTGCCGACCTGCGCAGACGTGGGCGTGCCCGCGAGCTGACCCGTCACGCTGCTGAACGTCGCCCACACCGGCTTGTTCTGTATGCTGAAACCGAGCGTGTTGTTGTCGGCATCGGCTGCGGTCGGCCGGAAATTGTACGTTTGACCTGCAATCACCGAGGTCGGCGCAGTGCCGCTGATCGTCGGCGCCCGATTGGCAGTGCTCGACACGACGATCGAGAAGATCGGCAATGAAATTTTTGCCGACCCGTCGGTGACGCTGATCGCGATGTTCGCGTACGTGCCGACGTTGGCCGCGGCCGGCGTGCCGCTCAGGCGGCCCGACAAGGAATCGAACGTTGCCCAGGCCGGACGATTCGCGATGCTGAAACGCAGCGGATCGTTTTGCGCGTCGCTCGCCGTCGGTTGGAACGAATACGTCGAGCCGACCGCAACCGAAGTCGCCGGCGAGCCGGACAGAACCGGCGCTGTGTTGTCGCGCCTGGTCGCGCGAATCGAGAAGCTGGTGAGCGCGCGTGTGTTGACGCCGTCGCTGACCGCGATGCGAATGTTGGTCCAGAAACCCACTGCAGTCGGCGTGCCGGAGAGCTGGCCGCTCGCAGCATTGAAGCTCGCCCACGCCGGCTTGTTGGCGATCGTGAAGCTCAGGCTCGTGCTGTCCGGATCGCTCGCGCTCGGACGAAACGAGTACGGCGAACCGACATACACCCAGCTCGCGGGCGTACCGGAAATCGTCGGGGGTTGATTGGCCGCCTGGGCAGTCGTGCTCATGCCCGCGGCGAAGAAGAACGACAACGCGATCGCAACTCTGAACTTCAACATTTGAACTCTCGACTTGGACTCTCTGGGCGCTCGAAACTTCCGTGATCGAGCTCGGCGCGCGCGTGCGCACAGCGAGCTCTCGTGTCTAGGCAAGGGAAGTGGAGCGACGGGAGTCCGTCAGGCCGGCTTCACGCGCGCGTCTGCGCTAGTTTTCTGGTCGAAAGCGGCCGAGGCCCTTTCGAGACGCAGTCAAAAGGCGTGGCTTTTGCCTGCTAGCGCAGTCACCGCGGCAACCCCGCTATCCGTGGAGCGCTGCTGTCAGCGCGCCCGAGGACCGGAGGCTTTGCGTCACCGTCTTTCGACGGTTTTGCCCTTGTTCGACGGCACGCAGTGTGCTCGAAGCTGCACGACATGACATATCGGGCAGCCCCGCATCGAACCCGGGGGGATTCCGGCAAGGCAGTTAGGGAAGACGCTGAACCGAAAAACTCGCGCGCGAAATGCGTGACGCGCGTCACGCATTGATCATTCGGGCAGCGTGAAACCGTGCTGTCGGACCAGTCGCGTGCAGGCCGTAACGAGATGCAGATCGTAGAGGCGGCCGGCGCCTTTGTTGATCGCTTCGATGGCCGCTTCCATGCCGGCCGCCGGCCGATACGGACGCGGCGAGCACATCGCCTCGACGGTATCCGCAATCGCCAGGATGCGCGCTTCGACGAGAATTTCCTCGCCTTTCAAGCCGCGCGGATAACCGCTGCCGTCATAGCGCTCGTGGCTCTGGTAGATGATGTCGGCGATCGGCGCGCCGAAGTCGATCTCGGCGAGGAGCTGACAGCCTTCGTCGACGTGCGTGCGCATGATCGCGAGCTCGGTCTCCGTGAGCGGCGCGGGCTTGGAGAGAATCGACGCCGGCACGGCGATGTTGCCGATGTCGTGCAGCAGCGCGGCCACGCGTAATGCGTGCTGACGTTCGCCGTCGAGTCCGGCTTCGCGGCCCAGCGCCACGGCCAACGCAGCGAGGCGACGCGAAGAGCCGGCCGTATAGGGATCGTGGCGCTCGCCCATGCGCACCATCGAATCGATCATGCCTTGCAAGGCGACGTCGGTTCGTTGCAGCGAGCCGAGCGTCACGGCATGCGCACGCTTCGATTGCAACACGCGCCAGACGCCATCGGCGAGCGCCGAGAGCGCCCGTTGATCGTCTTCGCCGTAGCCCGCTTCGCGGTTCGCGACACCGAGCACGGCAACCGTTTCTTCGCCGGAAATCATCGGCACCGCGAGATAGCGCTGCAGATCGGGCAAGCCGTCCTGTTGCGGCTTGCGCGTCAAATCGTTGCTCGAAGTCGGATGGCGCGCGCGGACGCATTCGGTGAACAGGCCGGCGCGCGCGAGCGGACGCGGCTCCGCATTCACCATCGTCGCCATCGGCTGACTGCGATCGCGCCACGCGGCGAGCGCGATCGTCTTGTGCGCGGGATCGACGAAATACATGTAGGCGAGCGGGCTGCCGGTGGTGTCCGCGGCCTGATCGATTACCCGGCGCACGATCGCCGACTCGTCGAAACTTTCCGACTGCTTGAACAGGTCGACCAGGAATTCGAGCTGTCGCTGTCTGGCGCGCTGGACCACGGTCTCGCGACGGCGCTCCGACACGTCGCGGATCAACACCATGTTGTCGCCGGCGCTGCCGGCTTCCATCACGCCGACGCTCACTTCGACGTCGAGCAGCGTGCCGTCGCGGCAGCGATGCTTGGTTTCGTAGCGGCCGCCGCCCTGCACGCGGCCGAGCTGCAGGCGCATCGTCGTCTCGCCCGTGCTCTGATCCTCGATCTGCGAGGCATTCATGCCGAGCAGCTCTTCGCGGCTGTAGCCGGCCATGCGGCAATACGCAGCGTTGACGTCGATCAGCCGGCCGTTGCTGTCGAGGATCCAGCAACCGTCCGGTGCCGCTTCGACCAGCGTGCGCGCACTGACTGTTTCCTTGCGGAGGTTGACCGCCTCTTCGCGCAGCTTGCCCGCTTCGTCGCGCAGCTTGCCTGCCTCGTCGCGCAGCTTCTGCTCGGACGCAGCGTGCTCCGCCAGGTCGTAAGCCGACACGAGATCGGCGCTGCGGCCATCGAATTCGATTTCATGCGAGCCCAGCGAAACCTTGAGCGCGCCACCGTCCTTGCGCCGGTGCGCAACCTGCGCGGTGTCCTCGGCATCGGGCGCTTCGAGCGCGCTGCCCTTCA
>DATENH010000052.1:0-17816 GCA_035275145.1 Steroidobacteraceae bacterium
GATGCTCATCTCCCATTCGAGGTTCGGGTCCATCATCGAGCGCTGATAGAGCGCATCGCCGACCCACTCGAAGCGCCGGCGGCCGTCCGGCGTGCGCAGCGTCGTCATGTCCGTGCCGCCGCCGAGAGCGGCCGGGCCGGACGTGTAGAGATTCGGCACTTCCATCGCCGTGCCGTGACAGTCCTTGCAGGCGATCTCGACGGCAGCCGCGACCTCGCCGTAGATGTAGCCGTTGCCGTGATTGTCCTGCGAGAAGTGGCAGTCGACGCATTGCATGCCGACGTCGACGTGGATCGACGAGAGATGCACGCTCTTCTTGAACTTCTGCGGATCGTCGTCGCTGACCACGTTGTTGGCCGCGTCGAGCAGGTTGCCCTTGCGATCGCGCTTGAACACCGCGCGGAAATTCCAGCCGTGGCCGTGGTAGTCGGCGAACTGCGTGTCCTTCATCTGCGGATTGAGATCGGCGACCTGCCCGAGGAAGCCGACGTCCGCCCACTTGCCGCGCGCCGCGGCGGCCTCGGGATTGCGGTCGAGCACGTTGCGGATCTGCTCGGAGGTCGGGTACTGCTGCTTCTCCGGCCACATGCGCGGCGCGTCGGACTCGTAGTCCCACATCGTGTAGCCGAGGAAACTGTTGAGGAACATGTTCGGCTGATGCATGTGGCAGAACATGCATTGGCTGGTCGGCACCGAGCGTGTGAGCGTGTGCGTCAGCGGATGCCCCGACTCCGTCTTGCTGATCGTCGGATCGACGGTCTGCGTGCGGCCGTCGTGGCCGAACTTCGCGTAGATGCTGGAATGCCGCGGATCGCGATCGTTGGCGTACACGACGTGGCACGAGGCGCAGCCCGAATGGCGATAGTCGCCGGGCTGATCGTTGGTGCCGATGAACCACGTGAACGGATCGTTGAGGCGCGTCTTGGTGATGTTGATCACCGGCACGGAAATGCGCGCGCCCGTGCCCGGCCCGCGATTGGACTGACGGAAGTCGGGCCGGCCCGGCTCTTCGATTCGCTGCAGTTGCCCGTTCGAGTTCGGCAGACCGGTCTCGGGGAACAGGTTCGCGATGTTGCGGCCGCCACGCTCGAACACGCGGAAGATGTCGCCGGGCTTGAGCGATTCCCAGGTCGGCAGCGGATAGAGCTGCGGCAGGATACCGGCGATCGCCGCGGCGTCGATCAGGTTGTCGGGAATCTTCGGGCCTTTCAGCACGATCGCGTTGCCGTCGCGGTCGTAGGCTTCGCCGAGGATGTATTGCTTGAAGTCGAGGATGCCGTTGTTGTACGCGGCGCCGCCCCACAGCATCGCGCCGGTGGAATGCAGGCTGCGCACCGACGCTTCGATCACCTCCATGTGACACGCGCCGCAGGATTCCTTCGCGATCCGATAGTCGGAAGGATTGATGAAGCGGATGAACTCCGGGCTCTCGCGATTCAGCAGCGTGTAGCTGCGCTCGGGATTCGCGCTCGACGGGTAGTGCCACGATTGCGGGTAGCGCGGCAGGATGTGGGCGGATTCGAACGCTTTCGTATAAGTGTCGCTGCCGCGCTGAGCGCCGCCAGTCAGGCGAATGGAGCTGTTGCCGCCGTGGCAATCGGTGCAGCCCAGCTTGACCGCGGGGTTCAGGTGCATCGTGCTGGCGTCGGTTTGCGTGTGGCACGTGAGGCAGCCGGCGCTCTTGGTCTGCACAGACTCGTCTGTCTGGCTAGAAGGTGACGGTGGCGCGGTGACGTACTTGCGCTCGACTGCATGTTCCTCCTCTGAGGCATGCAAGGCTGAAGCCTTGCCCACGAGCAGCGCCACGCTCCAGAGGAGCGTCACCAGTACTTTGTTCTTCTGCTTCTTCATCGCCGACCTCAGTAGCTGAAGATCGCGTTCAGCAGGAAGTAGCCCGGGTCTTCGTCCGGGAACAGCGCGTTGAACCCGTCACCCGCGAGCAGCGTCGCGTACGACGCGCGCACAACGATGTTCTGCGACATCATCGGCCGCCAGGTCAGCGCTGCCGACACGTCGTAGCCGATGTGCTTGTCGATGGGTCCTTGGTTGCGCGCCACCTCGACCACTTCGGTCTTGTCGAAGTACAGCGTGTTCGCATTCAGCGAGACGCGCAGCGTCGGCAGCACGTCCAGGTCGACGCCGAGGCCCGCGAGCAGGATGCCGGGATTGGTGAAATTCGACTGCCCTTCGTCCTTCGACGAGCGCAGGCTCGCGAGCACGCCATTGCGACCCGACAGCGCCACGCGGCCGCCGCCGATCAGCGGCACGGCCTGCCGGATCCAGTAACTGTTGTCGGCACCCGCGAACTGCGGGTTCTCGAAGATCGCATCGAAGCCCGTGGCGCGATCGTCGAACGGATCGTCGTCGCCGCTGCCGTAGAGCAGCGAGATGCGCGGGCGGATCCAGTCGAAGTCCATCGACAACTCGGCGGCGGCGAACAGCGCGCCGATGTCGACCTTCTCGGGCACGAACACGCCGGGTGTCTCTTCGCCGATGGCGTAGTAGATCGACGTGGTGAGATTCAGCCGGCCGAAGTGCCCGTCGCCGTTGTAGCCGATGTAACCGACGTCGTATTCGCGCGGCACCTCGCGGCCGAGCGATGCAGGCCGCTCGATGAAGTCGTTCTTGTTGTAATACGCCTCGGCGTTCTCGCGATTACGGTTGTAGGCCAGCGTCAACTGCGAGGTGAATCCCGCCACCGGGAAATCCTGGCGATACAGGTTCGCGATGAACACGTCGTCGTCGCGCAATTTCGCCTCGACGTCGTTCAATCCGCTGTTCGTGTCCTTCTCCAGCCGGCGGAAATACGCGATGTTGTACTGCCAGCGATTGTTGTGACGCGTGCCGAACAATCGCACGCCGAGCTGATTGTCCTGAAACAGGAACCCGCGGAAGTCCGACGAGAAGGGCTGGATGCCGATGCGCAGGCTGTCGAAGTCGTAATTGTCGGAGACGTTGCGCAGGTGCTTGTCGACGAAGGCTGCCTGGATGCCGAGGTGACTGTCGCTGCGCGTCTTACCCTCGCGCGCGTCGGCGTTCACGCCTTGCAGCGTTTCGAGCTCGACGTAGTTGTAGCTGAAGACCGGCGTGAGGCGGAATTCCCAGTCGGGCGGTTTGAAGACCGTGTCACCCTTGTAGTAGACGAACTCTGCCGCGAGGTTTTCGACGGCGGCCCATTGGTCCGCGCTGCCGAACACATCGATGCCGCCGGGTCGATCGGTCGAGATGCCGCCGACCGCTGTCGGCACTTCGCGCAGCTCGTAAACCGTGTCGGAGATGACGCCGAGGTTGAAGAACCAATCGTCGCCGTGCACCGGCCGATCGGCCTTCAGCGTATTGCGGTTGTAGGGATCGAACCAACGTTCCTTGTAGCCGAGCGTGTCGACGATGCGCCAACGATCGGGCACTGGCACAGAGGCAACGTAGTCCGCAAGTCCTGGACGCGGAATCGGCGATACGTACGCAGGCGGCGCGCGTTCCTGCACACGACGGCGCGGCGCACGGCCGGTGTCTTCGGTAGGCGTCGGAGCGGCGTTTGGCTGAGCTGACGGCGTCTCGCCTGGCTGCGCATTCTCATCAGGGCATGGCACCTCGGTGTACCCGGGGCGCCGACGCTTGACGATGCGGCCCGTGTCGTCCTGATAACAGGTCTCGGCTGCAGTCGCCGTCGTCGCCAACAGCACCAGGGCCAGCGCCATGAATGATTTTTCTTTCATGTCACTTCCCCTCGCACACGTTGTCGTCGGTGTTGTCGAGGAATGGCGCTTGCGGGCACTGCACGTATCTGAGCCGCACGCCCTGCGCGATCACCGTATCGGCGCGAATACCGGTCGGCGCATTGCCGATCGTGCCGAGCAACAGGCCGGCGTTGTGCAGGCCGAGGAACGCAATCATGTCGTCCTGATCGACGCCGTCGCCCGACACGCCGATCGCACCGACGAGCGTGCCGCCGCGGAAGATCGGCACGCTGCCCGGGAAGATCTGCAAACCGTTACCGATTCGCACGCCGGTGATCGTCTGCCCGACGCTGCTGAGATCGTTGGCCAACTGCACGCCGGCACACCCCGGGACGACGTCCGGAACGCCGGCGCCTGCCACGAACAGCACATGCTGGAGGATCGCGTTGATCACTATGTCGAGCTGCATGCCCGTCGAAAACGGGCTCCACTCGCCCGCCGGCTTGCTGAGCGGCCCCGCTGCTGCGCTGTCGATGCCGTCCGGGAAGAACGGTCGCGACAGATTGCCGCCCGCGCGATCGGTAAAAGCAATGCCGTTCGCGAGCGCGCTGCTGTCATTGAGGAACGTACGCAGCGCCGTGACATAGTTGTTGATCACGACCGCGCGCGTGCCTCCGACGGAAGTGTCACTCGTCGTCAGGTACTTCGCGTCCGGCAATGTCGCGAGAAAGGCCGCCGCGGTGGGCGACGACATGAACGCTGCCGTACGTGCCTTCTGCAACGAGACGTCGGTGCCGAACACCGGCGCATCGCGTGTTCGAGCGATGCCGAGAATCTGGCCTTGAGTATCGACGACCGAAACGGTCACGCGCGCTTGCGAGCCGACGGGCCTGCGAATCTGCGCGCGGGCGCGATTCGCCACGTCGAGTGCGGACTGCAGGACGGTGCGCACTTCGTTCTGGGTCAGCACGGCCCCGCCGAGCGACGCGCCATCGGTCCCTGCCTGCGGCGGATAGCGCAACGCGTCGGCAGCATCCACGAGTACAAAGGCATCGCGTCCCGGATAGTTGATATCACCATCCGCACGAATGCCCGACGCGGCTTGACCGAAGCTCGTGCCGGCACGGATCACGCCGTCGAAATAACCCGGCACCGTTATCAGTGCACCGACCGAACCTGCGATGGATCCAAAGGCAGGCGCCGACGCCGGATTGGTGCGCAGCTGATCGAAGTCCACATCGCTGAAGCGCAGCGTCTTGCCATCCGCAGTGATCCGATCGCCGCGTCGATCGATCGGCGCAGCAAAGCCGAAGGTCGCGGCGTAAGCGATCCCTTCATCCACGTCGGCGTCGCTGTCCGCGATGTCCTGGTCGATCGTGTAGAAGCCATCGGCCAGCACGCCGACGCCGCCGACCACGGTGCCACTCTTATATAGAGGGAAGCCGCCCGGATCCGCGGACAGCCCCAGCGGCGAGCGCTGCGGGCCGGCGCTCGGCCCGACGCCATCGAACGCCCGCATCAGGTCGGAGCACGCGAGCTGGCTGAACTGCACGCCGAACAACGGGCCGGCGGGCTGAAACTGTTCGCGCGGATTGAAATGCTCCTGCACGATCTGGCTCGCGGTGCGCGAAGAGAACGCGTTGCCTTCCGAGGAGAGATAGGCGCCGGTGATGGCCTTCGAGATGGCCGCGGCGTGATCGATGTTCACAGGTGCCGGCGTGACCGGCAGGCGAATGCCTTCGAGGCCGCCGTTCACACCCGCAGAGCCTGGCGTCGTCGTGATCGTCACCGAGCGCGTCGCTGCGTTGCCCATGCGATAGACCGCGAGCACGTTGCCGACTCGATCGACGACGGCGATCGTCGCGTTGACGCTGCGTGCCTGCGCTTCGGCAACTGCCTGCGCGATGACCTGCTGAACCTCTGCAACTGTCAGGCTGGTAGTCGAGCCACCGCACGCGCCATTGCATCCGCCCGTTTGATCGGCGCCCGTGGTTGTTGCGACCGGATCGCCGCCGGAGCACGCGACGAGCATCATCAGAGCCAGCAACAGGGGCGTCTTCTTCATGATTCTGGCGCCTCGACAGCGACTGTCGGTTGCGGATGGTAAGAGTGACAGCTCACGCATTGCACGGCCACTCGCTCGAGCTTCGGACGATCGCCGTGACACTCCTCGCACTTGCCCATCGCGGGCAGCAACAGGTCCTTGCTGTCATGCGATTCCCTGGCCTTGTGGCACGACAAGCATGCTGCATCGCCCGTGAGCTTCCCTTGAATCTGGTGACTGCGATGATCGAAGCGCCCCGCCGGGAAGTAATCGCGCGCGAAGCGGATCGGGTAGACCTGGAAGCGGTCGAAGTCGCTCTCGCTCTTGGTATCCACGACCTGGTGGCAACCGACGCAGCCGCGACGGGTGAACTGATTTTCGATCTCCGCATGCGCACTGCGCATCGCGCAATCGAACGGCGCGCCGGTGCAGGTCTGCTCTTCTTCCTCGTGTCCCGGCAGACGGCGGCGTTCGCGCGTCGCGCGGCCGGCGTTCGGATCGGAGAACTTGCGCGTGAAGTAGTCCTGCAGCGTCAGCACGACTTCACGCGGCTTGCCATGCGGGAGCTGGCGGTCGGGCGCACCCGGATCGAAGGTCAGCTCGTGACACTCGGCGCAGCGGTTCTCCATCGTGATCGGCTCGAAGTGCTCGCCGTCCGGCTCGAGACGATGACAGTCCGCGCAATTGAGCGGCTTGCTGTCGCTGCGCCGCTGCACGCGATCCGGATCGAGATGCTGGTTGTGCGAGAACTTCACGTTCGATTGCTCGACGGCCTGGCCGAGCGGCGCGATCTCCGTCTTCCATTCGAGCGCGACGGTCGCGCCTGCCTCGACGACTGTCGGCTTGAGCAGCCGCGCTTTGAACTGCGGATGATGCCCGGCGCTGAAGCCGCTCACCGGCTCGACGTGCAGCTTGCCGAACTTCGACTGCGAATCCTGGTGGCAGTCGATGCACATCGAGTCGCTGCTGTTGACGAGGAAGGTCGCGGGCTCGTTGTGCTCGCGATGGCAGGTCGCGCAGCGCTGCGTCGGGCCGAGCTGCGTCATCGCCAGGTGCTCGGGCGAGACGTGATCGTGAATCGTCTTGTGGCAGCTCAGGCACGCCTCGTCCTTGACGCGGATGAACGGCTCCTGGTGACACGTATCGCAGCGAACACCCGCGGCCTGCTGGTGCGCCGGGCTGAGCGGACCGCTGTTCCAAAACTCATCCCCCGGGACCCACGCCGGAACCTCGCGATTCGCGTGATGCATCAGGATCGCGCTCACCGGCAGCACGACGCCGGCGATCAACACGATTGCCACGAGCATCCACGCAGCGGGCCGCTTCGACAGCCACGTCTGCATCAGATCGGTCCGGAACGCGCTCTCGAATTCGCTCGCGTCGATGTTCTCGTTCGGCCGCAGCTCGATCGCGACGTCGAAGCCGCCCGGCGCTTCGGCGATCGTGAGCTGATGGCCGGCCAGCTCGATGACGTCGCCGATTTCCAGCTTCGATGAGCTGCGCTCTGCGCCGTTGACCCGTACTTTCCGCCCGCCGCGGCAGGTCAGCTCGAGCTTCGCACCGGACTTGCGAATCAGCGCATGCTCGGGTGCAACCGCGCGGCCGAGCAGTTGGATGCGCTGGTCTGCGGCGCTGCCGATCGTCAGCTCGGCGCCGGAAATCTCCGTGTCACGGTACTCGGGGATTCCGTCGGGGCCTTCGTGCAGCTCTCGCAGCAGTGCTTCCATGCGTCACCAGTAGACGAACGTCGACACGATGTGCAGCGTGAGCGCGAACAACAGTGCGAACGTCACGGGGATGTGGAAGTACAGCCAGATCTTCAACCAACCGCGCAAGCGGATATCGCGACGGATGCGCCGCAGGACGGCCTGACGCCGACACAGCAGCACGATGAGCTGCTGCAAGTTCGCGGCCTCGATCCCTTTCTGCGCGCGCGGCAAGCGCTCGGCAACGAAGTCGATCACGCCTTGCTGGTCCGCGTTGCGCACCGGCGCGCCGGCGCCGCGCACGAAGAACGACTCATCGCCGCTGAACAACTGCGCGTAGACGCCGCCGCCCAGCGTCGTGCGCTCGATGCTGCTCGCGACTGCGATGCCGACTTCGGGTGCGCACTTCTGCGACAGCGTGCGCGATTGCTTGTCCAGCTCGAACAATTCGGCGAACAGCTCGGCGCGGCTGCCGCCTTCGCGGTTCTTCGAAATCAGCACCGGATGATTCAGATAGCTGAAGAGCCCGAAGAAGCCGCTGAGGATCACGATGATCATCAGAGCGTACGCAAGCGTGTGCAGATTCCAGCCGACCTGAAAGCCGGCATGCAGCGTCGCGATGATCAGCAACGCCGTGCCGAGATAAACATGCGCCGACGTCCAGCCCTGCACGCTGCCCATCGTCGAGCTGTAACTGCGCTTGCGAACGCCGAGGAAGGTCAGCCAGAGGATCAGCACAGCACCGATTGAACCGAGCACGTAGCCTTGCCACGTACCCCCGTTCGGGGGTTGCACCTTGCCCTGCGTCGCGTAGAGCACTCCGGATACGATCAGCAAACCGAGCGACCACCACAGGTAGCGCGCTCCGCGAAAGAGCAGAAGATTGCGGTGGATCACCGCTTCCGCTCCTCGACGAGATCCACGAACTGCTCAGGCCCGATGCGGATCGCGGCACCGGTCGGACACGCACGCACGCATGCCGGCCCACCGTCCATGCCGACGCAGGCGTCGCACTTCACTGCCTTCTTGCCTTTCTCCTTCGCGGCCGCGCTCGGCTTGTAACCCGGGTCTTCGCCGGGACCGTTACCGCCCAGCATCATCCATGACAGCAGGCCGCGCTTCTTCGGCGCGTCGTACACCATGCGGATGACGCCATACGGACAATTGGCCTGGCAGTTGCCGCAGCCGATGCAGGAATCGTTGATGTAGACCTCGCCGCTCTCCGAGCGCCTGATCGCGTTCGGCGGGCAGTCCTTCATGCAATGCGGCTGCTCGCAGTGGCGGCACGCGGTGGGGATGTGCACGTTCGCGTAGGTCGCGCCGGCTTCGCGATCGAGCCGCGACACGCCGCCGTGCGTCTCCGCACAGGCCTTCTCGCAATTGTCGCAGCCGACGCAGAGCGACTCGTCGATCACCAGCACGTTGGTCGCTTCGCCGAGACCTTCGCGCATCAGAAAGTTCATCAGCGAGCCGGCTTCGGGCCGGACCTGCATGCGCGCGTTGTCGATGACGCGCTTGCTGACGTCTTTCTGCAGCGGATCGAGCCGCGCATCTTCACGGCGCGCGAGCTCGAGGAATTCTTTGCGCTTGATCTCGATGGCGTCCGCGGCAACGGTGGTCGTCGCGGTCTCGCGCCGCACCGGATCGCCCATCAGCGCCATCTCGCCGATCAGATGGCCCGAGCGAACTTCCGCTACGAGAATCTGCTCGCTGCCCTTGCCGCGCGACAGCGCGACACCGCCCGAGCGCAGCACGAACAGCGAGTCGCCGACTTCGCCTTCCTTGAAGAGCACGTCGCCCGCCTTGAAGCGTCGCAACGTGACGCGCGCAGCAATCGTCCGCAGATCCTTCAGCGTCGCGAACGGCGCGAAGTGCCGCTGCAGCTCGCGCACGACGAAGATCCAGTCGATGCCGCTGCGAACCTCCTCGTTGGAGTTCATCAGCTTGACCATCGTCCGGCGCGGCGTCTCGACCAGGATGCAGCCCGGGCCGGCGATCGCTTTGTCGGAGCGTGGCCGGCCGGACAGCAGGCTCATCTCGCCGAAGAACTCGCCGCGGCCGAGGCGCGTGCGGATGTGCGGCGGCTGTGCGCCTTCGAGCGTCACTTCGCCGTCGACGATCGTGAAGAACGACGTGCCGAACTCGCCCGGCGAGTAGATCGCCTCGCCCTCCTTCACGATGCGCGTGGAGCGCGGCTGCGGCTCCTTCGCCGCGAGCTGCTTCCCCAGCACGTTCATCTTGCGCTTCGCATCCTCGTGCTCGGCGCCTTCCGGGTAGGTGACGATCACGTCGCTCTCGATGATCAGCTCGCGGAACTGCAGGCCGTTCATCTGCCGGAACATCGGGATCAGCGTCTGGAAGCGCTCGACCATCTCGTCGACCGGCCGCTCGAACGGCAGGCCGTGGAACTGGTATTCGAGCAGCGGGTGATCGGCGGGCTTGAGATCGTTGCCGTTGATGAACTCGACCACGTCGTAGCCCTGGTTCATCGCCTGCTTGATCAGCGGATAGCCGGCGAGCGAGCCGATCACGTACACGCCCGGGACATTGCTCTCGTAGTGGCGCGACAGCTCGGGAATCGCGTCGTTGCGCTCGTTCGGAAACTTGATGCCGACGGACTCGACGAACTTGCGCGGCGGGATGGCTCCGAGGCGCGCGATGATGCGGTGACATTCGACTGTCTTTTCGCCGGTCGCAGTCTGTAATACGACTGTCAGTGGCGGCGCGCCGGGCGCACCTGGGACGACGCTCTTGATGCTCGCTTCGTAGTAGCAATTCAGGCGGCGCCGCTGGTCGGCGATCGCGGCGACCACGGCGTTGAGGTTGGCATCCTTGGCGCGGCTGAATTCCTTGCCGCGGTTGATGATCCACACGTCGTTCTGATCGGCCAGCGCGAGCGCGTTCTCGATCGCCGAGTCGCCGGCGCCGACCACCAGGATCGTCTCGTCGCGGAATTCTTTCGGATCGTCCAGTTGATACTGGACCTGCTCCAGGTCTTCGCCGGGCGCGCCGAGCTTGCGGGGATTGCCTTCCAGGCCGATCGCGAGCACGACGTGGGCGGCCTGCACGACTTCGCCGTTCGTGAGCTGCAGGTTGAAGGCGTGCTTGTTGCCCGAGACTTTGCGGACCTCGGCGCCGTAGCGGATATTCACGCCGCCGGTCTTGAGGCCGTCGCCCCACGCGGCCAGGATCTTTTCGCGGCTGCCGGCGGCGAACTGCAGGTCGCTGCGCAGATCCAGGAAGCCCGGCTCCGCCATGACGTGCTTACCCTTCTGGTAGCGCTGGATCGTCTTGGCGTGGGCGTTGAAACCTTCGAGCAGCACGTAGCTGGGCGTGCTGCGTTTGGCCCGGCGGTCGCGGTCTGCCGCGCGAGCGGCAGCGCTCAACCCGGCGGGCCCAGCGCCGATGATCGCAATCTGGTACATCGAGGAACCCCGGCCCCCGCCCCGCTGCACTCATTCCCTGAGTATTGTCAAATTGTTGGCGGGCGATGCTACAGAGGTGAGAGAGGCGCCCGCAAGAGACTAAAGGTGCGGCGCGTCACGGAAAAGTCACTTGCCCCTGAAGACTGCCGGGCGCTTCTCCAGAAAGGCTTTCGCGGCTTCCGCATGATCCTGCGTCAAACGCGTACGGGTCAGGTTCGTCGCCTCCATGTCGAACATCGCTTCCAGCCGGCCCTCTTCGGCCGCGTTGAGGTTCTGCTTGATGTAGCGGTTGGCGATGCGCGGCCCGCTCGCGATCTGCCGCGCAACGGCCATCGTCTGTGCCTCCAGCGCTTCGTCCGGCACGACGCGGTTGACCAGGCCGATGCGCAGCGCTTCCGCCGCGTCGATCTTGTCGCTCAGGAACATGAGCTCGCGCGCCTTCGCGGTGCCCACCAGGCGCGTCAGAAAATAGGTGATGCCGAAGTCGCCGGAGAAGCCGACCTTGACGAAGGCCGTGGTGAAGATCGCGGTCGTCGAGGCGATGCGCAGGTCGCAGGCCGTCGCCAGCGACAGGCCGGCACCGGCGGCGGGGCCGCGGATCATCGCGATGGTCGGTTTCTGGATCTGATGCAGCAGGCGCGAAGCTTCCATCGCGCCCCGTAACGAGTCGCGCCATTCCTCGTGAGCATTCGCGGCATCGCCATGCCAGCGCGGCGTCGCGCCCTCGCGCAGATCGCCACCGGCGCTGAACCCCCGTCCGGCGCCGCGTAGCACGATAGACCCGACGTCGGCATCCCGCGCCGCGGCCTCCAGCTGGGCTTTCAGCTCGATGACCAGCGGAGCATTGAGCGCGTTCAGCGAATCCGGGCGGTTGAGCGTCAGCGTAAGTACGCCGTCCTCGAGGCTGCGGATCACCGGTGCACTGTCGCTCATGGGGACCCCTCACTGGAGTGAGACTTTATTTGTAACGAGAGTCTGAAACCGTCCGGCCTGATTGTGCGGACAAATGACCAGGATTTCACTCGAAAGCAGAACGCGGGGTGTCGGCGTTCTGCGCCACAGTACGGCAGCGTGAACCACGCACGCGCGACCGTTTTGCGGACCGCGGCATCATTGGGAGTGCATATGAGAGTTGTCGTTGCGCGGATCATTGCCGGACTGGTGCTGTTCATCGGCACGGCGGCCGCATTCGCCCAGGCCCAGCCGCCGACGGACCAGATCATCGTCAAGTGGCGCGACGGCTCCTCCTCGAGCGCCGCTGCCGTCGGCACGCGCACGCAGAAGTTGGGGACGTCGGCTGGCATGCACATGCAGCGCAAGCAGCAGATCGCCGCCGAGACAGACGTGCTGAAGCTCGACCGCGCGCTCGACGCAAGCGACATGAATGCGCTGCTCGAACGCATGGCGGCGGACCCGAACGTCGAATACGCGGTCGCCGATGGCCACCGCTGGGCGCACGCCACGCCCAACGACCCGCTATTCAACGATCAGTGGTACTTCCAGGGCACCGAGATCGCTGCCACGCACGCGAACCAGGCGTGGGACGTCACGGTCGGCAGCAACATGACTGTCGTTGCCGTCATCGATACCGGCGTGCGTTTCGAGCATCCGGATCTCTTGCGCGTATCGCAGGCCGGCAAGCTCCTCGACGGCTTCGATTTCGTTCTCAACCCACCGTTCGCGAACGACGGCGACGGCCGCGATGCGGATGCCAGCGATCCGGGTGACTTCGTGACGGCAGCCGAGCTTGCGGCACCGCCTTTCAATATCCCGGCGTGCGCGCCCGGCCCTGGCAGCGACCATGTGAACAGCTCCTGGCACGGCACGCGTGTGTCGAGCCTGATCGCGGCGCTGACTAACAACGGTGAAGGCGTTGCCGGGACTGGCTGGAACACGCTGGTCCTGCCGGTGCGCGTGCTCGGCAAGTGCGGCGGTACCGATAGCGACATCATCAGCGGCATGCGCTGGGCCGCGGGTATTTCGATTCCCGGCGTGCCGGTCAACCCGACTCCGGCGCAGATCATCAACCTCAGCCTCGGCGGTTCGGGCGCGTGCTCCGCGGCCTATCAACAGGCGGTCAACGAGATCATTGCCCGCGGCGTGCTCATCGTCGCCTCGGTAGGCAACGACGGCCAGGTGGTCTCTGCACCGGCGAACTGCACCGGCGTGCTCGGCGTGGCCGGCATTCGCCACGCGGGGACCAAGGTCGGCTTCAGCAACCTGGGCCCGGGCACCGGCATCGCCGCGCCCGGCGGCAATTGCGTCAACACCAACATCACGCCAACTACGCCCTGCCTGTTCCCGATCACGGCCGCGGTGAACACCGGCGCGACGACGCCCGGCGCATCGGGTTACACGGACCACGTCGCGAACATCAACGTCGGCACCAGCTTCTCGGCGCCGCTGGTCGCGGGCGCCGCGGCGCTGATCCACTCGCTCAATTCGCAATTGTCACCGGCGCAGTACATCGCGCTGCTACAGGATTCCGCCAGTCCATTCCCTACCAGCAGCGCAACGACGACGACTGTGTGTCACGTGCCGGCTGGCGACACGCAGACCGCGGAATGCATCTGCACGACTGATACGTGCGGCGCCGGCATGTTGAACACGAACGCGGCCGTGCTCGCAGCGCAACGGCCGCTTGCGCTCGCGGATGCGCCGAATTCGATCACGGTCGGCGTCGCGACCAGCATCGACGGACGCCGTAGCTTTGCGTCCAACGGCCGCACGATCGCGTCGTATCAATGGACCGCGATTTCGGTGACCGGCGCGACGCCAACGTTTGCCAATGCAACGCAGCCGCTCACGACCGCGCAGGTGTCCGCCTCGAGCACTTTCACGCTGCGATTGACGGTGACGGATAGCGCGGGAGGGACCGACACCGCCGACGTGGCGATGGCCACGCCAGCTCCGCCGACTACACCGCCGGCACAACAACCCTCGGGCGGCGGTGGCGGCGGCGGCAGCTTGGGATGGCTGATGCTCTTGTTCTTGTCTGCTACTTCAGCTTGGCGGCGAGTCCAACCAGGTACTGGCTGAATTTCTCGCCGAGCGCTTCGTGCTTCAGGCCGTACTCCACGGTCGCCTGCAGATAGCCGAGCTTGCTGCCGCAGTCGTAGCGCTTGCCTTCGAACTCGTACGCGTAAACCGGCTCGTCCGCGAGCAGGTCGGCAATCGCGTCGGTGAGCTGGATCTCGCCGCCGGCGCCACGGCCGGTCTGCTCCAGCTTCTGGAAGATCGTCGGTGACAGCAGGTAGCGTCCGACGACGGCGAGCGTCGAAGGCGCATTCTGCGGTCGAGGTTTCTCGACGATCTGCTTGACGCGGCTCACGCGACCCTCGCGCTCTTCAGTGGCGACGATGCCGTACTTGTCCGTCTCCGCGCGCGGCACTGTTTCAACGCCCAGCACGCTGCCGCCGCGCTCCGCGTGCACCGCGGCCATCTGGCGCAAGCAGGGCGTCGGCCCGTCGATCAAGTCGTCAGCGAGGTGTACGAAGAACGGCTCGTTGCCGACGACGGGCTTCGCACACCACACGGCGTGACCGAGACCGAGCGGCGACGGCTGACGGATGTAAATGCAACTCGCCCACGCCGGCACGATGTCCTTCAACGCCTTCAACAGGTCGACCTTGCCCTGCGCCTCGAGCGCCTGCTCCAACTCAGCGTCGCTGTCGAAGTGATCTTCGATCGCGCGCTTCGAGCTGCCGGTGATGAACACCAGCTTGCGGGCACCCGCAGCGAGCGCTTCCTCCGCGGCGTACTGGATCAGCGGTTTGTCGACGATGGGCAGCATCTCCTTCGGGCTCGCCTTGGTCGCGGGCAGGAACCGCGTGCCGCGTCCGGCCACTGGAAAGACTGCTGTCCTGATCTCTTGCGCCTGGGTCACCGCGCACCTCCGTCGTATTCGCAGGAGCGCGATGATACCCGGAAGACCGGTGGCAGCGCCCTACTCGGTTTTCTTGCGTGGCGCGCCTTCGACTTTGATGTTGGCGCGGTTGCGCTCCAGCACCTTCTGCCCGATGCCTTTGATCTTGCGCAGCTCGTCGGCGCTGCGGAATGCGCCGTTCTTCTCTCTGTATGCAACGATCGCCTGCGCGCGGCTCATGCCGATGCCCTGCAATTCCTTCGCGATGGTGGCGGCATCGGCCGTGTTGATGTCCACCGGCCCGGCCCAGACCAGGACGGGCACGAGGGCGACGATGAGGGCCTGAATGAGTTTGAACATGAAGCTCTCCTTGCTGTGTACAACTAGGTGTTGAAACAATTACCGGGTTCGGCGACACAAGGATGCGCCGCTGCAGGAGAGCGATGAGCGGGAATAACTGCTCAAGTCGCGGAGAAAATCATCTCCGCTGCACGCCCGGTGTCACATCGAGCAACGCGACCGGTGCGAAGGCATCCCAGGTGCGGCACCCCGGGCATTGCCAGAAGTGCGATGCGCTCGCGAAGCCGCAATCGACGCAACGGTAGCGCTGCGTCCGACGCAGGATGCGCGCCAGGCTCAGCGCCAGGTCCGTGCGCTGCTGCTGCGAGAGCTGGCCCGGATCGCCCGCGACCGAACGCACGATCTCGCCGAGGCTCGGATCCTCGCGAAGAAGATCCGGCAGGCAATCCCGCACGAACGGCTCCTGCTCCAGGCCCGCGACGATCGCGGCATAAGCGAGCTCGGCGCGCGCGGACGGCTCGGGACGAATCCATGCATTGAAGCGCCGCTCGAGATCGCCCGCGTCCTTGCCGCGCACCGCTCGCAGCACACGCGGCAACGCCAGCGCCAGCAGACGCGGATGAAGCTCGACGAAGCGCTGGCACAGCAGCGCCGCGAGCTCGGGCTCGTTCATGTCGAGCGCGATGTCGGCGCGAATCAGCGCACCGCGCGGAAAATTTCTCTGCACTTCGCGTGCGCGGTGCAAATGCTCGCGAGCGGTGGCCAGATCGCCCTGCTCGCGCGCCTGTTCCGCCAGCTCGCAGTGATAATGCGCGATCGCCGTCGGCTGCTCCGGCGAGGCGAGCGCGGTCAGCCGGTTGTGAATCGCGATCGCGTGATCCCAATCGCGCTGCTGCTCATAGATGCGCAGCAGGTAACGCAGCGCCGGCACGCGGCGCGAATCGGTCTCAGCGAGCTGCCGGAACGAGACTTCGGCGCGATCGAACAAGCCCGCGCGGAAGTAGTCCTCGGCCAGCGCGAACATCGCTTCGAGGCGATGCTCGTCGCTGAGCTGCGGACGCGCCATGATGTTCTCGTGAATGCGGATCGCGCGTTCCACCTCGCCGCGACGCCGATAGATGCTGCCGAGCGCGAAGTGCGTCTCGACCGTCTCGTTGTCGACGTCGACCATCTTCAGGAACACCTCGATCGCCTTGTCCGGCTCTTCGTTGAGCAGGAAGCCGAGGCCCTTGAGATAGTCCTCGTTCAAGCGTCGCGGCGGCTCCTGACTGCGCAGACCGTTGCTGCGCTCAGGCTTCGGCGGCGGTGGCAGCACGGGAGGCGTGCGGTCGCGAAAGCGGAACTGCGCCACCAGCCAGCCGGCGGCTGCTGCGACGAACAGCGCGACGACGAGATCGAGCGACAGGTCAAACTGCATTTTCGTCGGCAGCCGCCAGTGCCCGCGCGCGCGTCTCGGCCGCGCGCAACGCGCGACGCAGCCGGCCGCGCTCGTCGAGCAGCTCGGCGACCCAATAGACGCGCCAGAACAGGCCGGCGAGCAAACCGAAGACGAAGGCGACGACCAGCGCGAGGCCGAGCGGCGTAGCAATCCGCAGGAAGGCGAGCTCGACGTCGACCCGCCCAGAATTCATCGCGGTGAGTAGCAGCGCGAGTAAGGCGGCGAGCGAAACAGAAAGGTAGAAGAAGAAGCGAGCCATAAAGAAGAAAGGCTGTAGGCTGTGGGCTGTAGGCTGTAGCCAGAGAAGAGCTGCTTACTCCGCTCTGGCTACAGCCTACAGCCTACAGCCTACAGTCTACAGCCTCTCTTCAGTCCCTGATCGGGCTGCCCGCGCCGTCATTCACCCGTTCGCGCAAATCCTTGCCCGGCTTGAAATGCGGCACGTACTTGCCCGACAGCGCGACCGTCTCGCCGGTCTTCGGGTTACGGCCCTGGCGCGGCGGACGGAAGTGCAGCGAGAAGCTGCCGAAGCCGCGGATCTCGATGCGACCGCCCTGGGCGAGCGCGTCGCTCATGATCTCGAGGATCTGCTTCACAGCCAGCTCGACGTCCTTGGCGGGCAGGTGCTTCTGCTTCGCTGCAATGAGCTCGATGAGTTCCGATTTGGTCATGCTCGGGCTTCTTCTTGTTGCAGAAGAGGCTGTAGGCCGTAGGCTGAAGGCTGTAGCCAGAACAAGAAGACCTTCGCTCTTACTCTGGCTACAGCCTACGGCCTACAGCCTACAGCCTTGTCTCAATTCTCTCCGCCTCCGATGTGCTCCTTCAGCAGGTCGCCGAGGCTCGTGCCGCTCGAGGTCTCCCCCGTGCGGTAGTTCTGCACCGCCTCCGCTTCCTCGTGGATCTCCTTCGCCTTGATCGACAGCGCGATCGTGCGGCTCTTGCGATCCACGTTGGTGAACTTCGCCTCGACTTCGTCGCCGACCTTCAGGACCGTGCGTGCGTCCTCGACGCGGTCGCGCGACAGCTCGGAAGCGCGCAAGTGGCCTTCCACGCCGCCGCCCAGGTCGATGATCGCGCCCTTGGCGTCGACCTCGCGCACCGAGCCCTTGACGATCGAGTTCTTCGGATGCTCGGCGATCCAGGCCGAGAACGGATCCTTCGCGAGCTGCTTGATGCCCAGCGAGATGCGCTCGCGCTCCGGATCGATCGACAGGACCATGGCCTCGACCTGCTGGCCCTTCTGGTAGTTGCGCACGGCTTCTTCGCCGGGCACGTCCCAGGAGATGTCCGACAGATGCACCAGGCCGTCGATGCCGCCCGACAGGCCGATGAAGATGCCGAAGTCGGTGATCGACTTGATC
>DATENH010000053.1:0-5943 GCA_035275145.1 Steroidobacteraceae bacterium
TCAGCGGGCGGCTGATCGGCAGGCGGCGCTTCGCCGGCCGGCGGAGTCGCGGCCGCATCGCCGGCGGCAGAGGCGGCGTCGCCCGCAGCCTGCTGCGCGTCACCAGCAGCTTCCTGAGCCTGGCCGGCGCTTTCCTGAGCCTGCGCAGCCGAATCCGAAGCGGCCTCGGCGGGCTCCTTCTTCGCGCACGCGACCAACGACAGCGACAGCGCGATTGCGGCGAGAATCATTTTTGTGTTCATGTGAATGATCACCCTGATGTGACTGATGAAGGTGGACAGTGACAGCAGGTTGGGAGAGAGTTCTCGCCCGCACTGCTTAGCACGCGCGGAATTCTAGAGTGTTTGAGTAGCGATTTGAACCTGGAAATCCCAGTGTTTCGTGCACTGTGCGCAGCGGGCGACATTGACGAAACATTGACATGACGAAACGTTGACATATCGACCATCGAGACCACGCTCATGCCCGCCTCGCTCGCGCAATCGTTCGACGATCACCTCCGCATTCAACGCCAGCGCACCGACGATGCGATGGCAACGTGCAAACTCGACACGCTCGCGATTCATGCGGGCAGCCCGCACCTGCTGTTCCTCGACGATCACCCGTATCCGTTCAAGCCGAACCCGCATTTCAAGCTGTGGGTGCCGCTCGAGGACGCGGTCGATTGCTGGCTCGTGTATCGACCCGGCGAGAAGCCGCGGCTGATTTTTCTGCAGCCGGCCGACTACTGGCACAAGCCGCCGGCGCTCCCGCACGGCTACTGGACGCATCACTTCCAGATCGAGGTGATTCGCGAGCCGGGCGAAGCCCGCCGCCATCTCACCAAGCTGGGACGCTGCGCCTTCATCGGCGAGTGGCAGGAGCAGTTCAAGGACTGGGGCTTCAGCGAGAGCAATCCGGAGGAGCTGCTGCAGCGGCTGCACTACACGCGTGCAGTCAAGACCGAATACGAACTTGAGTGCATGCGCCACGCGTCGCACGCCGCTGCGCGTGGACATGTCGCTGCCGAAGCTGCGTTCCGTGCGGGCAAGTCGGAGTACGAGATCCACATGGCCTACGTGCGCGCCACGGGCCATTCGGAACGGGAACTGCCCTACTCCAACATCGTCGCGCTCAATACCAATGCGTCGGTCCTGCACTATCAGCATCAGGAGCGCGAAGCGCCGCCGAAACACTTGTCGTTCCTGATCGATGCCGGCGCGCAGTTCCACACCTACGCGGCCGACGTCACGCGCACTTACGCCGGCAGCGACGGCGACTTTGCGGCGCTGATCGCCGGCATGGAATCGCTGCAGTTGCAGCTTTGCGCGCAGGTTCGCAACGGCGTCGATTACGCCAACATTCACCTCGACGCGCACCTGCGCATCGCCAACCTGCTGCACGACTCGGGTGTCATCACGATGCCTGCAGCCGATGCGGTGAAGAGCGGCCTGTCCGGCGTGTTTTTCCCGCACGGCGTCGGTCACCTGCTCGGCTTGCAGGTGCACGACGTCTCAGGCTTCAGCATCGACGCGAAAGGCACGAAGAAAGCTGCGCCCGAAGGTCATCCCTACCTGCGGCTGACGCGCACGCTCGAGCCAGGCTTCGTCGTGACGATCGAGCCCGGCCTCTACTTCATCGACATGCTGCTGGACGAAGCGCGCAGCGGCGCGCACGGCAAGCACATCAACTGGCGTCGCGTCGACGAGTTCCGCCCGTACGGCGGCATCCGCGTCGAGGACAACGTCGCATGCACCAGTGACGCGCCGGAGAATCTCACTCGGGCCGCCTTTGCGGCGCTCGCATAGTGAAGAAGAAAGACTCTCGCCAAGACGCGAAGACGCCAAGGTCGGAAAAGATTCGAAATCTGAATATTTCAAAATTCTTCTTGGCGTCTTGGCGTCTTGGCGTCTTGGCGAGAGATCTTCTCTTCATCTGTTCTTCAGCAGGTCTCGAATCTCTTCCAGCAGCACTTCCTGCCGCGGCGGCGGGGGCGGTGCGGTGGGTTGCGCTTCTTCCTTGCGACGGACGCGATTGATCAGCTTGACGATCATGAAGATCGCGAACGCGACGATGATGAAATCGAACAGCGCTTGCAGGAACACGCCGTAGCGGATCGTGACCGCCTCCGCGCCCTCCCGTATGTTCGGCAGCGTGATCGCCAGCTTCGTGAAATCGACGCCGCCGATGATGTAGCCGAGCGGCGGCGTGACCACGTCGCTGACCAGCGAGCTGACGATCTTGCCGAACGCCGCGCCGATGATGATGCCGACCGCCATGTCGACGACGTTGCCTTTGACCGCAAACTCCCGAAACTCTTTTGCAATGCTCATCGCAGGCTCCCGTTGGGGTTATTCGTATCAGGTCAGTCGGTTGATGCCATTGTAGGCGGCGACGCGATACGCCTCCGCCATCGTCGGATAGTTGAACGTCGTGCCGGTGAAGTAGCGGATGTCGTTGATGTCCTTGCTCGCCATCACGGTCTGGCCGATGTGCACGATCTCGGAGGCGCCGTCGCCGAAGCAGTGCACGCCGAGGATCGCCATCGTCTCCGCGTGGAAGATGATCTTGAGCATGCCGACCTTCTCTTCGGTCATCTGCGCGCGCGCCAGGTTCTTGAACGCGCAGTGGCCGACTTCGTACGGCACCTTCGCTTCCTGCAGCTCGCGCTCGCTGCGGCCGATCGAGGAGATTTCCGGGATCGTGTAGATCCCGCTCGGGATCATCTCGAGCTGGTGCTGCGCGACGTTCGGATCGAGGATGTGCTCGACCGCGTGCGAGCCTTGCACGTACGCAGCACTCGCCAGCGCAGGCGGGCCGACGATGTCGCCGACGGCATAGATATGAGGCACGGCAGTCTGATACTGCCGGTTCACCGCGATCTGTCCACGCTGGTTGCTCGTGAGTCCCGCGTTCTCCAGCTTCAGCGCGTTGGAATTGCCGGTGCGGCCGTTCGCCCAGAGCAGCACGTCCGACTTGATCTTGCGGCCCGACTCCAGGTGCAGCACCACGTCGCGCTCGCGCGCCTCCAGTGCCTTGAACTGCTCGTTGTGGCGGATGACGCAGCCCTGCTCGCGCAGGTGATACGACAGCGCTTCGGCGATCTCGTCGTCGAGGAACGACAACAGCCGGTCGTGCGTGTTGACCAGCGTCACCTTGACGCCGAGGTTCACGAAAATGGACGCGTACTCACAGCCGATGACGCCGGCGCCGTAGATCGTGACGGCGAACGGATGCTGGCCGTAGTGCAGGATCGAATCGCTGTCACGGATGCGATCGTGCGTGAAGTCGACCTCGGGCGGGTGATAAGGCCGCGAGCCCGCCGCGATGACGATATGTTTGCCCGACACGCGGACCGGTTTGCCGTTCGCGGGCTGCACCTCGAGCGTGTGCGGATCGACGAACGACCCTTCGCCGGAGTAGATCGGCACGCGATTGCGCTCGTAGAAGCGATGGCGGCTCGCCACCTGCGTGTCGATCACCTTGTTCGCCGACGTCAGGAGCTGAGGGTAAGTCAGCCGCGAGACATCGCAGTAGTCGCGTAACAGCGGCTGGCGACGCACGTCTTGCAGCATCTTCGCTGCATGGCGCAGGGCTTTGCTCGGGATCGTCCCCCAGTGGGTGCAACCGCCGCCGACTTCGACGTAGCGCTCGACCAGCGCGACGGTCTTGTGGTGCTTGGCTGCCGTCATGGCGGCGCCCTCGCCGGCCGGGCCGCTGCCGATGACGACTACGTCGAATTGATCCATGGGGCGCGATGATACCGAAAGCGCCCGAGTGCTCTACCATACGTACATGAAGCTCAGCCGCGCACTGCCTGTGACATTGCTCTGCCTGTTGGCCCCCACTCTGCTCGTCCCCCGACTGGCTAGCGCCGAATGGCTCGAACGGGTCGAGGACGGGATCATGGGGACGCGCATCAGCGTCGAGCTGTGGGCCGACGACAAGGCCAAGGGACAGGCCGCCATTGAGGCGGTGCTGGACGAGATGCGGCGGGTCGACGAAGCGATGAGCACCTACAAGCCGACCAGCGAAGTGTCGATGGTCAATGCGCGCGCGGCGCAGGGGCCGGTGAAGATTTCGCCCGAGCTGTTCGACATGTTGACCACGGCGCTGGATTACTCGCGCATCACCGACGGCGCGTTCGATATCACGTATGCGAGCGTCGGCTACCTCTACGACTTCCGCAAGCACGTCCACCCTGACGAGAAAGAGATCAAGGCTGCACTGCCGGGTGTGAACTACCGGCACGTCGTGCTCGATCCGGCACAGCAGACCGTGCGCTTCACGCAGCCGGGCGTGCGCATCGACCTCGGCGGCATCGGCAAGGGACATTCGGTCGACCGCGGCATCGCCCTGCTGCAAGGACGCGGCATTTCTCACGCGCTCGTCACTGCCGGCGGCGACAGTCGCATCATCGGCGACCGCTTCGGCAAGCCGTGGGTCGTCGGCATTCGGCATCCGGATCGCAAGCAGGAAGTGATCGCGCGCATTCCGCTCGAAGATGCTGCGATCTCCACGTCCGGCGACTACGAGCGCTACTTCGACGAAGACGGCGTGCGTTATCACCACATCATCGATCCGGGCACGGGACACTCGGCGAGCAAAGTGCGCAGCGCGACGATCATCGGGCCGACGGCAACGCGCACCGACGGACTGTCGAAGACCGCGTTCGTGCTCGGTCCCGAGAAGGCGCTGGAAATCTACAACCGCCTCGACGACATCGACGCGATCCTCGTGACGCCCGACGGCCGCGTGCTGTACAGCAAGGGCCTGGAAGCTCCGACGAAGTAGCCGGCCGCATGACCGAGCACCACCCGTCTTATCCGAACGCTGTCCAAGCGCTGCTGCTGATCGCGGCGCTGATCGCGATCGAACTGTTCGTCGCGGCTGCGGTATTCGACGCCGACCTGCTTGCCGGCGTGAACGACGGCGACGTGTATGGCTTCATCACCGTCGTCGGCAACGGCATTCTCTTCATCGGCCTGATGGCTTACAAGCGCATCGGCTATCGCGCGTTGTTCCATCCGGCCGGGCATTCGGTTCGCGCGACGATGACGCTCGTCACGGTACCGATCCTGATGCTCGTGCCTGGGCTCGTGTTCCTGGCGGGCGCGGCGAACTCGATCGTCGTGTGGCTGTTCCCGATGAGTGCTGACGACGTGGCGCGCTTCGAGGAACAGATGGCGCCCGGCATCGTGCCGATCTTGTTCTCGTGCGTGGCGGCACCGGTGCTCGAAGAGATGCTCTTTCGCGGCGTGATCCTCCGCGGCTTCTTGCGCCAATACTCGCGCACGTTCGCGATTCTCTGGTCCGCGACGCTGTTCGGCATCGCGCATCTGAACCTGTATCAGATGATGACGGCGCTTGCGATCGGCATCGTTGCCGCGTGGCTGTACGAGCGATGCAGATCGCTGTGGCCCTGCATTCTCCTGCACGCCGCGTACAACGCATTCGTCACCGGTTACTACGGTTGGCTGCTCGATCACCCGGAGTCGCAGCAGACCGGACCGGGCATGGCGTTCACGGGCGTTTGCTTCGGTGCCTTGATCGTCGGCGGTCTGATCCTGCTGAAGCTGCTCGGCGGCAACCACGCAAAGAAAGTCGTGCCGCGGGCTAACGACGCAAATCCCGATCGATGACAGCGAGAACGCGCGCGGCGCGCGCTCGCGGACTTTCGTTGGCCGTCGGCAGCACCGGAAAATCAGGCGCGACTCCAGCAACCTCATCCGTGCCGTCGGCGCGCAAGCGCACGCAGTTCGGAATACGAACCGACAGACGCGAGTGCGGCAAGGTCAGAGGTGCACTCTCGACCATCGAGCCGCAGCCCAGACCGAGAGTGCGCACGCCGACTGTCTTGGCGATGCCGCGGTCGCGCATTTGGGCGGCGAACATTTCAGCGGCCGATGCTGTACCCGAATCCGTCAGCAGATAGACCGGCCCATTCCACGCGCCGCGCGTCGG
>DATENH010000054.1:0-4328 GCA_035275145.1 Steroidobacteraceae bacterium
CATCACCAGACGCCACTCCTTCAATGAAAAGGGCCCGGCTTGCGCCGGGCCCTCTGGCCACCACCACCACTCCCTGCAGCGAACTCTTACCCGCCGATCTTGCCGTTGACGATCGGCTCGAACGCAATCAGACCGTCCAGCGCAGCGCCTGCGCCGAGCGAGCTGCCGAACTTCGTGTTGTACTGGCCCGCCTCGCCGTGCAAGGCCATGTAGTTCAACAGAACCGTCTGCACCAGCAGGTTCACGTTGTTGGCTGCCGGGCTGCTGCTGTTGACCACGTCGCCGCCGGCGCTGTAGGCGCCGATCTGCTGATGACGCGCCGCGCCCGCGCCCGAGGTCATCAGCACCGGGCGACCACCGGAAGCCGCCGGGTTGTAGACCAGGAAGAACGCTGCCGCGGTTTGCTGGTTGTCGCCGGTCCACTGACCCTTGCCGCGGCCATCGACCGAGTTGTCGACCATGCCATTCGAGGCCAGCGAGCCGTCGCTGAACACGTAGATCATCAGCGGCTTGCCGCGACGCGCGGCGAACTCGAGGCAGGCGCCGATGCAGCGACCCGCGCGCAGATCGCGCAGCTCGCCGGTCGAGCGATCGCCCGTGTGATAGTCGAAACCGCCCATGCTGATCGTACCTGCGCCCGCGTAACCTTCGACCACGAGCTTCATGACCGCCGAGGTCTTCTGGAACTCGCCGTCGTTGCCGAAGTTGGGCCCGAAGATGCCGCCGGTGCCGATGATGTCCGGGTCGGCCGCAGGATTGATCGCCGCGGGACTCGAGAAGCGATTGACCGTGTCCGCCGTCCTCACGTATCCGCACTTGACCTGGGTTTCCAGTTTCACGGGGTCGGCGACGCCCGTGCCCGGATCGACCTTCAGCAGCTTCTGCTCGCTGATGCGCGCCATCTGCTCCATGACCGCGACGGTCGAATCGGTATCGGGCGAGCCGTCCGGCTTCGTGAACAGCGTGCCGAGTGCGCCGGTATCGACCAGGCCGCTCGCGTCGGAAGCGCGATCGATCTTGGTCGGGCGATTTGCCGGATCCATCAGCATCGCCGGTGACATCGAGTTGCCGCCCGAGTCCGAATTCTGCGAACCGATCAGCGTCAACAGCTCACCGCGCGAGCCGGCCTTCGCGATGCCGTACATCGGGTTGTGCGGATTGTTGCCGGTGTCGTTCTCGGAGCGCGCTGCAATCACGCAGCCGTTCACGCCGGCACGCGTCGCAACCGTCGTCTTCTCGAGCATGCCGCGCAGGAACGCGCTGTCCGAGTGGAACATCAGGCCGAACTCTTCATTGATGAAGTCCGTCGTGGCGTTGTTCGGCAGCATCGTGCCGGGCAGGCCGAGCTTCGAGTAGCCCTGCGTCGACAGGAAGTCGAGCTGGCCGCCCTCTTTGCCGACCAGCACGTTCGAGCCGGCGATGTTCGCGCCGCCCGCCAGGTCGAAGCAGATGAACGGGATCTTGCCGGCGCCCTGCTGGATGTTGCAGATGTTGTTGACCGGGTCGGCGAGGAAGCGCATGTCGTTGGCGAGCGCGGCTTGCGCCTTGCGCGAACCGAGCAGTGCACCGAGCACCGCTGGCGCGACCACGGTCGCCGCACCGGTGGTGAACCCTTGCGCGAGGAAGTCGCGGCGGGTCACCGGCTTCTTGTGCGACTCGTGCCGCAGCGGCTCATTCAGACCGAGCGAGCGTTTCTTGCGCGATTTGATAATCAGCATGGCTGTGTCATCCCAGGTGCAAAGTCGGATCAGTCGATCAGCGTGGCGCCGCTACCCAGCACCGCGCCGCACGTGGCCTTGGCAACCAGCTTCGTGCGGTTCGTGCACGAAGCGCCGCTGCACGCTTTGAGCGTATCGATCAGCCCGTACAGGCCGGGGCGCGTCGGACCCTCCAGACTGTTCGACGGCGTGTACGGATTCTTCAGATCGTCGGCGCTCGGCTGCGACGTGACGTTCGTGCCGACCATGTTCTTGATCAGCGGATCGATCAGCAGATCCTTGCCGGGGTCAGTGCCGAACACAGTCGCGGGGTCGCCGCTGAGGTTCAGGCCCGGGAAGTAGCTGCTCGCGCTCGACGACTCCACCAGCGCGTCGCAGTACTGGATCGCCAGCTGCGCGATTGCGGTCTGATGCGATGCCAGGAACGCGTCGATGCTGTCCACCGCCGGCAGCGACTGCCGGATGCTGGTGAACGTGGACTTCACCGCCGCCGTGTTCGGGCTCACGCCCGTCACCGCGGCCATCGTCGCGTTGATCTTGTCGAACGTGCGGAAGCCGATGACGGACGGCCGCGGCACGGTGGCGAAGGTCGGCGGGACCCCGACCGCGAAGTTCGAGCAGACGTTGCTGCGCGTACCGAGCACGTCGAAGCAGAGGTAGAACTCGTCGGCAGCCGGACCCTGCTCCAGCCCGATGATCGTGCCCACCGTCGACAGCGTCTGACCGGTCGCGGCCGCGTAGTTGGCGTCCGTGATGGTCGTATCGAGCAGGCGATATGCCTGGCCGACTGCCGGCTCAGCGCCGTTGATACCGATGCGCATGCCCTTGATCGGGATGCTGCCCGGCATCGCCGAGGCATCGAGGCTGACGAACTTCGGATTGGTGAACAGGTAGCCGGAGCTGTCCCACTGTTGCGCCTCGAACAGGATGTAGGACTTCGGCACGTTGATCAGGTGCGAGATGCCGAACAGCATGAAGAACTTCTCGCCGACGCCGGCCTGGAAGTTCTGCTGGATCTGCTGCAGCGTCAGCGCGCGGTTGTGGATCGCGACCAGGCGGATCACGCCCGTCCACTGACGGTTGTTGCTGACTTCGTTGCCGAGCACGAAGGCGAAGCTGTTGTCCCAGTCGCCGAGCGTGCCGCCGCCGGCGCTGTCCATGTCGCCGGTGAACTCGCCGTTCACGTAGATACGGCGGCCGTTGACCGGATCGAAGGTCATCACGACGTGCTGCAGCGAGGCCTGCAGGCGCTCGTCCGCATCGGCGGTGTGCAACGTCGGCGTGCCGTTCGCACCGGTCTCGGTGCTACGGCCGTAGAAGTCGTAGTTGTACATCGTCTGGCCCATCGTGAAGTTACGGGCCGTCGTGCTGCCGGAGTAGCTGATGATGCGCGTGTCTTCCTGCACCACGTTGCCCGGCACGACCCACGCTTCGATGGAGTACTCGCCGGTCGCGGTGATCAGCTGATGGAACTTGCGGCTCGCAGTCGTGGAGGCCTGCGCCTTGCCGGTCTTGATGTTGATGCCCCAGCCGCCGACCCAGGTGACGTCGCCGCTCAGCGTGAGGTCCGCCGCCGGATCGACGCCGCTGGTGTCGAACGCCACGCCGCCCTGGCCGCTCTTGAACTCGTAGAGCGCGATCAGGTTGTTCTCGTAGCGGTTGCCGCCGCTCGCGACCGTGCCGTCGAACAAGGTCAGCGCCTTGCTCGTCGTCAGGGCCGGATCGACCTGCGTCGGGGAAATCGCGTCGTGCATCATCTGGATCGCGGCCTGCATTTCCGCGGCGTTCGCGGCGCAGTCGCTCCAGCAGTTGTGCGACTCGCGGCCCAGGCGGATCACGAAGCGCGAGTTCGCCGGGTCGTCGAGGTTGATCTTCGGAATCGCGGCCGTGTACGACTCCGCGACGGTCGCCGCCGCGAAGAACGGCGACTGCTTGGTCGCGGCCGTCGAGCGATGGCAATCCGCGCAGTACGTCGTCACGAGCGTGTACACGCTGCGCGAAGCACCGTCGGTGAAGTACGAAGGCGGCGCGGTGGTCGGCAGGCGACGCGTCGAGCCCGGGTCCTTCGGGGTCGGCTCGACCAGCTCGATCGCACGGCCGCCGGTGCCGGCAGCGCCCACCCAGTCCTGAATCCAGCGCGTCATGATGCTCGCGCAGGCGCTCGCGTCGGCGAGCCAGCAGTTGTGACCGCCGCCGACCTTGGCAACGATGATCGACTGCGAAGGGTTCTCGCGATTCACCACGCCGCCGGCCTGCTGGTACGCCATGTTCACGTCGTCGGAGCGCGCGAACTGCGGCGACTGGCCGCCGGCGTTGTGGCAGTTGCCGCAACGATTGGTCGCGCGGACGTTTTCCCAGAAGTTGATGCGGAACGCCTGGATGTCCGCCGTCGCGGGCGCCGGGCCGTTATACGTCGGCCCCGAGGTCGGAGGCGTCGTCACCGGATTCTCGGTGGTCGCAGCACCGCCGCCGCAACCGGACAGCACCGTGACCGCGAGCAGTGCGAGAAGACCAAGTCGTGCAACGCTGTGATGAAAAACGCGCTTCATGGCTTACCGTCTCCTCAGTTCCCGCTGCAGTACGCGGCGGTCTCGGCGAACACTTGCTTCA
>DATENH010000055.1:0-105780 GCA_035275145.1 Steroidobacteraceae bacterium
ACGGCCACTACACCTACATATCTCCTGGCCCGCAAGCGGTCGAGGGAGATTCCCAGCTCATCGTTCGCGATCCGGACGGTCACGCGCTGTTGTTGCGTGATCATTCCCGCACACAGGGTACTTCGCCATGACTCCTTCCCCGCTGCCTCTCAAGAATCTCGTCATCGTCGGCGGTGGCTTCGCGGGCATTACGCTCGCGCAGCAGCTCGAGCATCGACTGCCGCGCGGCTGGAAGCTGACTCTGGTGAGTCAGGAAAATTTCATCACGTACAACCCGCTGCTGCCCGAGGTGGTCGGCGCGTCGATCCTCCCCGGTCATGTCATCGCTCCGCATCGGCAGATGATCCATTGCAGCAACGTCTGCATGGCGCAGGTCACCGAGATCGATTACGAGGCGAAACAGGTTCACTACCTCGGCGAGGGGAGCGGCGTACTGCCTTTCGACCAGCTCGTGCTCGCGTGCGGCGTCAATGCCAATCTCGATCTGGTCAAGGGCATGGCGCAGCATGCGCTGCCTCTCAAGACGCTCGGCGACGCGTTGTTCCTGCGTAACCGAATCGTCTCTCGACTGGAGCAGGCCGAGCTGCAGCCGAACGCCGAAGCACGGCGCTGGCTGACCACCTTCGTCGTGATCGGTGGCGGCTTCAGCGGCGTCGAGACCGCGGGGGTCCTGACGGATTTCCTGCGCGCGAGCCTCAAGTACTATCCGCGGATCCAGCCGGATGACATTCGTGTCGTGCTGCTGCACGGGCAGAATCGTTTGCTGCCCGAGTTGTCGGCCTCGTTGGGCGAATTCGCCGGGCGCAAGATGCGCATGCATGGATTGGACGTGCGGCTGGAGGCTCGCGCATCGCGTATCGACGACCGTGCAGTAACGCTGGCCAGCGGCGAGATCATTCCTGCAGGCACGGTGATCTGCACGATCGGCACGCAGGCGAACTCGCTCGTCACAGATTCGCCGCTGCCCAAGGAGCGCGGACGCGTGAAGGTCAACGAGGACATGTCAGTGCCGGGATTCGCAGGCGTGTGGGCCCTGGGAGACTGCGCCGCGGTGCCGAACAAGCTCGACGGCAAGATTTCTCCGCCGACGGCGCAGTTCGCCGATCGGCAGGCGCGCCAGCTCGCGCGGAACATCGCCTCTCAGCTACAGGGTCGCGCTACGACCGCGTTTGCCTTCAGGCCGGTCGGTCAGCTCTCGACCATCGGGCACAACAAGGCCGTCGCGGAGATGTTCGGAATCAAGCTCTCGGGCTTCGTGGCATGGCTGCTCTGGCGCGGCGTGTATCTGCTGAAAATTCCCACGCTCGCACGCAAGACGCGCTTGTTTCTCGAATGGAATTGGGCCATGTTCTTTCCGCCCGATATTTCGCACCTGGGTTATCGGCGCACGCGTCGAGGTGCGCCGGTCGCAACGACGAGCACTGGCCGTGCTGCAAATGGGTAGATCCTGTGACGATCAAGGTTCGTGCCGGCGACGCGCCGCAGATCGAGGCTTTTCTCGCGGAGCGCATCTACGAGTACAACGCAGCCGCCACCGGGCACGATGACGGCGAGTCGTTCACTGCAATCCGTGAGAGCGACGCCGGCGACATCGAGGCTGGCGTAAGCGGTTACACGTGGTGCGGTTGTTGCTACATCGCGTATCTGTGGGTCGCAGAAACTCTACGCGGCCGAGGGATCGGGAGTGAGCTGGTGCAGGCGGTCGAGAACCACGCGCGTGCGAAGGCTTGTCGGGTCATGTTCGTAGCGACCCACAGCTTTCAGGCGCCGGAGTTCTACCGTCGCCTGGGTTTCGAGCAAGTGGCGTCGATGGTCGACCATCCCGTCGGCCACTCGAGCATTTTTTACGCCAAGCGATTGTCAGTGTAGCCGCCGCTGCAAAAAGTCCTGGCTCAGTCGCCAGGCCACACTAGCAGCGACTGGATCGTAGGTTTTGCCTGCGTTGAACAGCGGTTGAGCAAAGGCGTGGTCAGCGCCGGGATAGACATACACCTCCGCGCCCACGCCCGCCGCATCGGCAGCCTTGGAGAATGCCGCGGCGTTTTCTGCCGCGGAAGTTCCGTCGCGAGAGCCGACAACGAGCAGGGCAGGTCCCGCAAGCTGTCGTAGCTTTGCCGGATCATTGATCGTTGCTCCGTACCACAGCAGCGTCGCGCGTACAGCCGGGTTGCGCAGCGCAGCCGCAAGTGCGTGCTTGGCGCCCATACTGAATCCCATGACAGCAACGGGTCGGCCGCCTTGGGCGAGCTGAGTGATCGCGGCGTCAATCTCCCGTCCTGCAATGTCGTCCCGGACCGACTGCAGCAGCTTGCTCGCTTGATCGTGTGTTGTCGCGTTGTGGCCGCCGTACAGGTCGACAGCCAGGACTCGATAGCCTTGTTCGCCCAACTTTTCCGCCGCCTGCGTATAGAACGGCGAGACACCGAACCAGTCGTGCACCAGGACCACGCCCGCATGTGCATTCTGAGGTCCAGCCGCATAGGCGATGAACGGTTCGGAAGAAGCTGTGTGGAGCGTCAGCGCCGTTGCTCGGGCGAACAACGGCTCTGCCGTCAGCAACAGCAGCAATGCAAAACCGAGGCGGGTACTTGCTTTCACGAGGAGTAGACCGGCGCATGCCGATCGATATTTCGCCCGACCCGATCGTGGTAACACGGGCGAGCTGCGCGAAACGTTCCAGCCAAATCTGCGTCGCGTCTCAGTTCGGAAGAATATTAGCTGCAGCAGGTGGTTGCGGATTGACTGCCCGCGCACGCACGCAAAGCATGGCCGCCCGTTAGCGAGCAGTTACCTCTGGCGGGGGTCCACGCATGACGATTTCATCTCGGCTGAGTGCTGGCGTAGGCGTAGCCCTGTTGGTTGCGTCCGCGCATGCCGCGGCACCGGCGCTTCCCGGCGCGATCTTCACTACCGATCAGCGCGGTAACGTCGTGAATGGCAACGCGCACTATCTCAGCAAGTGTGGTGCGACCGGCGTGTATCTGGACGGCGGGCCCGGTCCCAACGCCCCGCCGAATGCGGCCAGCCTCCCTGATGGCGACTATTACTTCCAGGTCACCGATGCTTCCGGCAAAACGCTATTGAGCACCGATCCCGTCCGTAACCGGTGCATCAGCGTTACGAATGGCGTGATCACCGGCAACTGTCCGACCGGTACGCACGCAACGTACGTCGACACGGATCAGGGCAGCATCGGAGCGCGCACCGTGGAGCTGTGCGCTGCGCCCGATGCGCCGTTTCTCAACGCACCCAAGAATAGCGGCGTGTACAAGGTGTGGGTCACGCCCGCAGGCGACGGTACGCTCGATGGTGGCGGATTCTTCGGCGATCCCAGCCGAGTGGCCAACAACTGCAATGCAGTTGCAGGCTGCTTCCACGGCTTCATCGCTTCGCGTTCGAAGACGGACACCTTCAAGGCCGCGGCTCAGGTGAGCAGCAAAACGTTCTGCATCAAAGTCGACAAGCAACTCGCGCAAGTGGACGGAACGACAGCGCCGGGCGGCAACTGGCAGATCTTTGTGACGGACTCATCCGGCAGCACGAACGCGTACTTCACCAACGAGCTGGGGACCACCGACACCCAGATCTGCGGGCTTGCGGCCGGCAGCTATACGGTCGCTGAGCAAATGCCGAATGGGTACATGCAAGTCGCCGTGTATGTGAATGGACAGGCGATCGATAGCGCCAGCGCTCTCGTGACGCTCGGCTCGGGCAGCGTGAGCGGTGATCAGACCGTGCTGTTCGTCAACAGGGTGCACAATCCAAGCTGAGGCCGGAGCCGCCTCCAGCAGACCGAATTTCACGTCGCCTTCACGCCTGCGATGCCGCGCGGCTCACGGTGGCGCAGCCGGCTGGGTGAGAATCGATATGACATCATCCGCAATAACTGCGAGCACTTCTGCGAGTGGTGCCTGAGCGGAGTCAGCCGGAGCCGGCAGCTCGAATCATTGCCAGCGCGCCTGGGCGCGGCGACCATTGCGATGCTGGACGCAACGGCAACCTGGGCCTATCGCGCGCTCCAGCCGGCCTCTATCTGACGGGCAGCATCATGCAACTCAATGCAGATTTCTCGCAGCGCGCGGCGGTTCATGCAGCGATGCTCGAATGGACGTCTTCGCCCATCGCCGGCGTCGAGCGGCGCATGCTGGATCGAATCGGTGGAGAGGTGGCGCGGGCCACCTCGATCGTCCGCTACGCTCCCGGTTCGCGCTTCTCTCGCCACACTCATACGGGCGGAGAAGAGTTCTTCGTTCTCGAAGGTGTATTCCAGGACGAGCATGGCGATTATCCCGCCGGCTACTACGTTCGCAATCCGCCGACCTCCGCACACACGCCAGGCTCGGAGCAGGGCTGTACGATTCTCGTCAAGTTGTGGCAGTTCGATGCGGCAGATCGCGTGGAGGTGCGCGTTGACACTACCCAGCGCTCGTACCGACGCGATCCGTTGCGCGCAGGTGTCGAAGTCATGCCGCTCTACCAGGACGCGCATGAGGCAGTGGCACTCGAACGCTGGCCGGCGGGCATTGAAGTCTCTCTGGAATCGCCCGACGGTCTCGAGCTGCTCGTTCTGGATGGCGATTTCGCCGACGCGAGTGACGTCTTCCGTTATCAATCGTGGCTGCGGCTTCCGCCGGGATCGGCGGCGCGAGCGACGGTGGGTCTGCAAGGCTGTCGGGTGTGGATCAAGACCGGGCACCTGGCGCGCGCACGGCTTCAATGCGTCATGGCGTAGACCACGACATTGACGCCGATCATGTAAGCCTTGGTCGAGAAAGTTTCGAAGTACCACTCCCCATACGCTTCCCGCTCCCAGCCATCGCCCATGTCGGTATTGTGCGTTGCGAGGACCATGACGCGTCCGTCGTCGTCGAGCCAGGCTCGCATGTGCGGCTCGTCGAGCGAGCCGAGCGGGTGCTTGTGCCCGCCGTTGTACTCTGCTGTGGAGCGTCCCGGCGCGGCAAAGTCGACCGCCGGAATCTGCGGCATCTCGTCGATGTCGAACACCTGATGGAAGATCGGATGGCTCGGCGTCAGCGGTTGCCAGGTCCGATCGGGCAGCACCTGGTGCATCACGTTCTCGAACTGTCGCCACTCCCCATCGCCCCAGAAATCGTCGACCCACAGGAATCCGCCGTCCTCCAGGTAGCGCGCCAGGCCGCGGATCTCCGGCTCAGAAAGCACCATCCATCCCGGATCGGACATGAACAGCAGCGGATAGTCGCCCAGGTCGGGCGCCGTCAGGAAGCGGGTCGCAGTGGCTGGGTTGACGTGAATGCGCGTCAGCTGCGCGAGGCGATGCGTAAGATTGTCATCGGCACCGGGGAAGTCCGTCTCCCACCGCGCCCAGACGCGACCATCGTAAGCGTAGTACGCCTCGCCCATGCCGCCTTCGCTGCCGTAGATCGCACGCACGAAATTCAATGCCGACAGGTCGGGCTGTACGGTGGCGCGCCCACCGTCACCGGTGATGAGGTTCAGCGGCGCGAAGGCACTGAGCGCGAAGAGCAGCCCGCGCCATGAGACGCGCCCGGTCCGGCCCTCGAGAAGTCCAAGGCTCATGCGTGATTCGCCGTCGTCGTGAGGTCGCTGGAGGCCGCTACTTCCTTCGTGCGAGCGCTCCGCGAGTTTCCGACGAATCGATGCGGGAGGGTGCTTTCTGAAGGAATCTTAAGGTGGACGCCAAGCTTTGCGGGTTGCGTCACGGAGTCTGCCGCCGGACGATGGGATGTCGCAGCAGCGCCCACACAATGATCGGTACTCCGACCGATGCAGGCAGCGCCCAGTATGTCCAGGGCGGTAGCTGATTGAGCGGCGGCAGCTGACTGCCGTTGTCCACGTAGAAGGCGACGAGCATCAGCACGTACGAAGATCCCATCCCGGCTATGTGGACGCGTGCCCAGGCTCGTATTCGCCGCCGCCGAGCTGCGCGCCCGGCAAACGCCGCCACAAACGCCAGCGCACCGAGAATGAAGAGGTGATATGCATGGGCCCAGCGCATCACGCTCAAAGCGGTCGCGGACAGGAACAGCGACGTCAGCAACCAGAAGTACAGCGTGCCGAACCTCGGGTGTCGGCCGGGCCCTTTCGCGCTGAGCATGGCGAGCAAGCCGGTGACCGCCGCTGCGAGGCCGAGCAGAACATGGATAGCCACGATGCGGAGGAACAGGGGATCGCTGGATGGGATCACGAACCCGGCGATCGTCGTAGCGTCCCCGTTCATGCGCGGCTTATCACGACCCGCTCGCTGCGCGACGATAGCGCCAGAACGCGGGCAACAGCGGCGCGCATGCAATGACACCGGCCACGCAAATCACGCCGCCCCAGAGGATCGCGTTGGCGGAACCGAAGCGCTGGCCCATGTAACCGGCGCGCGCGTTGCCGAGCAGAGGGCCCGTCATGTACGAGAGCTGCTCGATGCCGGCCATGCGGCCGCGAATCTCCGTAGGAATCGTTTCGTTCCAGATCGTCATGCGAAACAGGCCGCTGACCATGTCGGCCGCACCAGCCAGGGCGAGCCAGAGGACCGCGACCGCCAACGTGTTTGCGAAGCCGAGACCGGTGATAGCGATGCCCCAGCCGATTGCCGCGAGCACAACCGCGGCGCCATGGCGCGCAACGTGCTTCGACCAGCCGCTGAACAACGTGACGAGCAGACTGCCGACGCTCATCGCGGAATACAGGTAGCCGATGGAGTGGGCACCGCCCCAGCGCGCGGCCAGTGCGGGGAACAGCGCCATCGGCATCGCGAACGTCATCGCGACGATGTCGACGACATAGGTGCCGATCAACTCCGGTCGGCCCGCGGCGTAGCGGAAGCCTTCGCGGATACTGGCGAAGCTGACGCTCGGCGCCGTGTCGGGCGGCGGCATCGCGCGAATCGCGGTCAGCGCCGCGAGCGAGATCGCGAACGAGGCGGCGTCGATGACGAACGTCGCGGCCAGGCCGAAAGCTGCGATGCAGAGCCCGGCGAGCGCCGGCCCGGCGATTGCAGCACTCGTTCCTCTGAGGGACGTCAGCGCGGAGACAGCAGTCAGGTCCTGGCGCTCGACGAGCTTCGGCGTCAACGATTCCAGTGACGGCACGTGGATGCCGCTGATGCCGGACATGAGCGCGGCGATGATGAAGATCGCCGTGACACTCGGATGCGGCAGCAGCGAGTTCACTGCTAACGCAAGCGAGCAAGCCATGAGCAGCGTTTCGCACCAGCGCAGCAACTTACGGCGATCGAATGCATCCGCCAGCACGCCGCCCCACAGAGCGGTGAGCGCGAGCGGCACGAGCTGAACAGCGCCCAGGGCACCGACCATTGCGGACGATTTGGTGAGACCGAAGAGCTGCACCGGCAGTGCGACGTAGGTGAAGAAGTTGCCGAGCGCACTGACGACCTGGCCCAGGAACAGGAGCCGGTAGTCGCGATGGCGGCGCAGCGGGGAAATGTCGAGCAGCATGCGCGATCCTAGCGCGTCGCGAGCCGGAACGAGAGCAATCCGGCCGTGGATACGATTGCCAGCAGCGCAAGTCCCGACCGCAACGAGAACCCTGCATTCAACCCGGCGGCGAACAGTGCCGGCGCGAATGCTTTGGCGAAGAAGCTGGGGCGCGCCAGAGCACCGAGCAGGGCGCCCTGTTGTTGTGCGCCGAAGAGCTCGGCGGGCACCGTGCCGCGCGCAATCGTCAGAATGCCGTTGGATGCGCCATAGCAGATCGCGAACAACATGCCGAAGGCGAAGACAGCAGGAATGAAGTTGAGCAGGATCATGCCGAGCAGCGCCAGCACACAGGCTGCGTAACCGACACCGATCGCAGAAGTCCGTCCGGCGAAGAACCATTCGACGATCCGTGCCAGCACCTGCATCGGACCGATCATCGCTCCGATCCACACCGCCTGTTCGACGCTGAAGCCGCGCGTGCCCAGCGCCGGAATCATGTAAGCGGAAAGCGCGCTGAAGACGAACGTCGCCGCCGCGAAGGTCGTCGCCAGCCAGGCAAAGCGTCGATCCCTGGAATACGCCTTGACCGCCGGCGCGGCCGCTCGGCTCGGCCGCTGCGCGTTATCGCTGACCGGCAGCACCAGGCGATGAATCGGCATGCAGATGAGAACGTGAAGCGCGGCAAAGACGACGAGCGTCGCGCGCCATCCCCATCTGTCCGCCAGCGCGTGCGAGAGCGGCCAGAACACGGTGCTGGCAAAGCCGCCGAACAGAGTCAGACCCGTCACCGACCGGCGATAGCTCTCGGGCGCGATTTGATAGAGGCTCGCAAACGCTGAGTCGTAGAGGCACGCCGCCATGGCGAGGCCTGCGAGCAGCCAGCCCAGAGTGAACACGAATGGATCGTGAGCGGCAGCGATCACGACGAGCGCGATTGCAGCGGTGATCGAGCCGACCGTCATCACGTCTCGTCCGCCGGCCCTGTCGACGCGTCGTCCCAGCGCCGGAGCCACCACGCCGGACGCAAGCTGTCCGAGCGTGAAGGCACCGAAGATCATGAGGTCATTGAACCCCAGCTCCTGCCGGATCGGCGCGGCGAGCACAGTCAAGGCGTAGTAGAGCGAGCCCCAGCTGATGATCTGGGCAATGCCGAGCAGCGCAATGGTTCTCCAGAGCACTGTTAAGCGGGCGCGGGCGACAGCATGCAGGAGCGAATACTAGCATCGGCCCTTTGACTCGCGCCGACGACGAGTGTACGGACTGATCGATGAGACCCATCCTGCCGGCGATTGCGGCGGCCTTGCTATTTGGCGTGACCACGCCGATTGCGATGGCACTGCACCTGGCCGCGTTCGAGCTTGCCGGCCTGCTGTATCTGGGCGCTGGCCTCGGGCTGGTAGCGATTCGCTGCATTCGCGATCGCGGCTGGACGGCCACGGGCCTCGAGCGAGCCGATCTCAAGTGGCTCGTCGGCGTCATACTGCACGTGATTGCGACGGATCGTCGGGTGCGGACGTACGCCACTCGCTCGCAGTCCGTCCCGTGGCCGCTACGACCAGTCGCCCGAAATGCGTGACGTCACGAAAGCCGCACGACAATGCGATTTCGGTGATCGTGCGGTGCGCGTTCGCAGGCTCGCGCAGTAAACGCATCGCGACGGCCGTTCGGCGCCGGATGATCTCGCGCATCGGACTTGTGCCGCGTTCTGCCATCACAACTTGCAGATAGCGCAGTGAGATGCCGACATCGCGTGCCAGCCGCCGTGGATCGAACTCCGGTTCGGAGAGCCGTCGATCGATGGCGCGGCGCGCCCTGGCGAACAGGGCAGCACGGACGGCAGCGAGCGGCGGTTGCCGGTCTTTCATCCGGCGCGCCAGAGCATGACCCACGAGGGTGGTCATATGCTCAGCGACGTCGTTCGCGGCCGACTGCAGCGAATCCGCTGCGGATGCGACCGACATCACGTAGTCGCGCAGCAGCCCGGCAAAAGGATCATCTGTGCGCAGTACCAGGCCGTGGGCGAAGCTGGACTCACGGATCGGCGCTTGCAACGACCTCCGTGGAATGGCGATACACAGGTGACGTGCCGGAGTGGAGCAATCGAGTACGAACGGCCGCCTCCCATCGACGATGAACAGATCGCCTCGCCGGATGCACGTCGCAACGTCGTTGCAAACGAGTCCGCTCTCGCCGGCGACCTGCACATTGAGGAACAGCAGGTCGGCTTGCGAACCGGCCAACTCCTGCGCCCCGCGGTGAATACGATGGCCGCCGGCGCGAACGTCGCTGAGCGCGAGATCCGCGACGGGATAGCCGTACAACTCGGCGACGAAGGACTCCGCGGTTCGTTCCGGCCGCAGCGGCATGAACTGGCTGCAGACTGCAGCGCGCCACAGCTCGAAGGCTTCGTCGGGACGATGAGTTGCGGATGAGAAGACCAGCATGCGCGCTCAGCCGAATCGCAGTGCGCGCTCGTCCGGCACTGCTTCAATTTGGATGTCTACAGTAACACCTGGCTGCGTCACGACAGCAAACGAGCGAGTGATTTTTGCATGGACATCGATCTGCAGGGTGTGTGGATGCACACGAACCTGACGCCGCTCGAGCGGCCAGCCGACGTGCAGGCGCTCGTGGTCACGCCGGCGGAGGCGGCGCGGATCGAAGCCAGGATACGGGCGAAATTCGACGATCCGAATCGGCCGCGGGAGCCCGCGGAGTACTTCGACCGGCTGACGATCGAGCCGGTCCGCGGTGAGTTGCACAGTTCGATCATCACGGCGCCGGCGGACGGCAAGCTGCCCGGCAACGATCGGTTCAAGCAGTTGGCGCGCCAGTTCGGCGGCGGCGCGCTCACGGCCTTCGACGGTCCGGAACAGCGGCCGCCATCGGAGCGCTGCCTCAACGCGCTCAGCGCCGCTCCGCCCGTGACGCTCGTGCCGTCTTCGGATCTGCGATTGATCGTGCAGACACCCCGGGCGATCGTCATCGTTTCGGAAGAGCTGCATGAAGCGCGCGTCGTCCGCATGAATGCCGAGCACGCACCGGCCGCGGTCACATCATGGCTTGGCGACGCGATCGGCTGGTGGGAGGGCGATACGCTCGTGATCGAGACCACGCAGTTCGCGCCGACGAGCGCGGCATGCGCGGGTCCGAGCAGCTTGTTCTTCGTTTCGCCGCTCACGGTTGTTACCGAGCGCATCCGGCGTGTGTCCAAGGACGAAATCGACTATGCCTTCAAGGTGGAAGACCCCACCTATTACACGCAGCCGTGGCAAGGCGAGACAGTCTTCCACCGCTCGGACGCGCAGATCCTCGAGTACGCGTGTCACGAGGGCAACTACTCGCTGCGCTACGTACTCGAGTCGGCCAGAGCGTTGGAGCGCGCGGCTGACAAGTGATCCATCATCCTGGAAGCCGCTCTAGCTGCCGCGAGCCGCTTTGGCCCTGCGCTTCGCGGGTTTCTTGCGCTTTGCAGCTTTGCTCTTCTGTGCCCTGCGTTCAGCGAGCGAGATGGGTTCGCCGGCGCCGGCTGAAGTCACGACGGCGTTCTTCGCCAGGCTCTTACGCAGTACCGCCATGAGGTCGATGATCTTCGCACTGCCTTCTGCCGCTTCGTCAACCGCCTCTTCCAAGCCGCGCTGGTGGATGACGTCCTCATCCTTCTTCTGCTTCGCTTGCGCGAGCTCCAACAGCGCCTGTGCATCCTTGTCCTCGAGCTCCGAGAGATCGAGCTTGGTCTGCTTCAAATCCTCGATGGCTTGCGTGAAGTGGCGCACTTTGCCGGCAGCGGCCTTCTTCGGCTTCGGCAGGCCAATCGACTCGGGTGTGCGGATCTCATCTGCATAGCGCAGCGTGTCGGCACGCAGAACTCCGTTGTCGGCGATGATCGCGACCAGGTACTCGTGGCCACGCATGACGAAGCTGCCGATGCCCACTCTGCCGGTTTTCTCCATCGTGGTTGCCAGCAGGTTGTATGCCTTGGCGGTTTTCCCGGAGGGCGCCAGGAAGTACGGCTTCTGAAAGTACATCGCCGGTATCTGTTCGAGCGGCACGAAGCCGCGCAGCTCGATATCGCCGGACATCTCGGGGGCGACCGATTCGAACTCCTCATCCGTGATCACCACCATCTTGCCTTCGTCCGTCTGGTAACCGCGCACGAGCTCGCTCTTGTTGAGCTCCTTGTCTTCCTTCGAGCAGTGATACTCGCGACCCAAAGCGTGACCTGCTTTGTCTACGAGCTTCATTGCCGTCTGGCGCGGTCGCACAGCGGACATGAGATCGACCGGGATGCTCACCAGTCCGAAGGTGATCGTTCCGGACCACATCGAGCGAACCGGCGCGCCGACTGTATCGATGGTCTCTTGCGCTCCGCCGTTGTGCTTCTGCTTAGGCAACCTTCTTCTCCTTTACGGCTGCAATGCTGGCTCGCAGGCTTTCTGCGAGACTCGCTGACGGCGCCTTCTTCTTGCGTCGCACGGGCTCCAGCTTCTCGCCGCGCGCTTTCGCCTCGATCAGCTTGTGCAGACGTTCCCGATACTCGTTCTGCCACGTCGAGGGATCGAAATCCGTTTCGATGGAAGACACGAGCTGCTGCGCGAGTTTCAGTTCGCTGGCTGCAGGCTCATTCGCCTTGGCGGGCTCGATCCCCGAGAAGCTCAGGACCTGATCGGCGCGCCGCAGTGTCGAGAGCATGAGGTACCCGTCGATCGAGCTGAGCGCACCCACATAGCGCTTCTTGCGCATGACCCAGCGTGCGACGCCGACCACCTTTTTGCTGTGTAGCGCCTCGGCCAGCGCGAAGTAGTCGCTGTCATCTGCATCAGGGCCGAGGTAGTAGGGACGGTCGTACCACTGATCGCCCAGCACTGAAGGCGCAACGAAGCGGCAGATCTCGATGTCGCGCGATTCAGGGGGGACCAGCTTCTCAAGATCGTCGGGCTCCAGAATCACTGCCGTGGTTCGATCCAGCGAGAATGCCTTGCGCATGTCGTCCCTGGAAACGTCCTTGCCCGTGTCCTTGCGGACGATGTGCTGCTCCACCGGCGCGCGATCCTTCGCGTGCAGCAGGTGGAAGCGAACCGTCCGGTCTTCGATGGCGGAGTACAGCTTGACGGCGAGCTCCTGTTTGCCGAGCTGCAGATTGCCTTTCCAGATGGCCCTAGCCGCCACGGGCAGTCTCCTCCTGGTCCTCGCAGCCTTCGCTGCAGACGACGCACACGATGCCGCGCTCCACGTGATGCCTCACGCAATGCGGACAGCTCGGTTCGTCGCAGTCAGGGCAGCGCACCTCGATCTCGTACGCATACAGCTGATGACAGTGCGGACACTGTTCCTCGCCGCCCAGCCACCACGAGTCGGATTGTTTCACCAGTGTTGCACTCTTCGACATTCCGTAAGCAGAACGGAGCTATGCGTTCCCGGTTCCTGGTGTCGAGAACTCCCTACACGAGCCAAGACGCAGCCAAGCAACGCAACCGGGACAACCTGCAGGGCGTTCGTTCCGGAGGACACCTCAGGAGAGACTTCATGGGTACTCAGACACCGAACCCGGGCGGTCAACCGAAACCAACTGCGCCCGGAAAGCCGGGATCGCGGCAACCGCCTGACAGCAACACAGGCAAGGAAAAGGATAGAGACGAAGGGCAGGAGATCCCGAAGACCGGCGAGAGCGGTGGCGACGATCAGGTCGATCGCTCGAGATCCGCCGACAATCCGTAGCGCGCGCGGAGTCAAGGTCGCCGGTCGAAGTCCTCGCGGGTCAAGGCCCGGTTGATGCCGAAGGCGGCGCGAGTTCCTTCAGCCGCCGCAACGATTGCCAGCTGGACGTCTTTGATGATGTTGCCGGCTACGAAGACGCCCGCGACGCTCGTTGCTTCGTACTGTCCGCACTTGATTCCTCCGCGAGTCGAGAACTGACAGCCGAGCGATTCTGCCAGCCTTGACTGGCCGCTCGACGATGTGTCGAAGAACAGCGCCGACCGCGCGAGCCGCCGACCGCTGACAAAGACGATCGCCTGCAGTTTCCCGTGGTCGCCATGCAGATGGTCGATTCGTTCCTCCACGACGTCGATTCCGTTGCGGCGTAGCTGGCGCCGCTCGGTCTTGGAGAGCCTCGTCATACCGTCTGAACAAAGGACGATGTCTCGCGTCCAGGCCGTCATGGCACGAGCCATTTCGAATCCGCGGCGATGTTTGCCGTACACCGCAACCGGCGCGTCGCGCACTTCCCATCCATCGCAGTAGGGACACTGAAATACACTCGTCCCGAAGAATTGTTCGATGCCTGGCACAGCGGGCAGATGATCGAACACGCCTGTTGCTATGAGAAGTTTGCGGCTCTGGACGACACGACGCTTGCCGAGCGTTACTGAGAAATGTCCGTCTTTGCCGCGCACCGCGCGAGTGACCTCGGCCATGCGGAACACGACATTCGCATAGCGGCCAAGTTCTTCGTGTGCCAGGCGTCGAAACTCTTCGGGCGGTATTTTGTCGCGAGTCAGGAAGCCGTGCATTTCTTTGGACGCCCAGCTGCGCGGCGTTCCGGTGTCACACAGCAGGATCTTCCGGCGTGCCCGGCCCAATACCAAAGCGGCGCTCAGGCCTGCGGGGCCTGCACCCGCGATCACCACGTCCCAGAGTGCGCGCGCCATGTTGGAAAACCTGGGTGCGCCGCTTCAGGTTCCAGCGGCAGTGGCGGACCTTTGCAGGGCAAGCAGCCATTCCTTCGCATCGGGGAATTGCCATCGACACACAGCGAACAGATGGGACTCGATCGCAAGCCACAAAGCGAATCGTCTAAGCGATGCAGAGATCGAAGCGACCACTATGAACGAGATCGCACAGGCCTTCCGTGCCGCGCGAGGCAGGCAACTGTGCGTCAGCTCTGGCGGGGTTGTATCTCGCAGGTGACTGGACACGAACAGAGTTGCCGGCGTCGATGGAGAGCGCGGTCACTGGTCATTCCGAAGCGACCGACGGAGGGCCTTGCTCGGTGGATGCGCCGGAGCAGTGACCGCTCATCCGCCTCGCCGCCCCACCAGGGGCGGCTCAGCGGCTGCAGCGCCTACTGATCGTTGGCGCTGCGCTCCGATTTGTCCGTCTTGGCTTCGAGCTTCTTCGCTTCGGCCAGATGTTCCTCGAGCGTCGGCAAGGTCTTCTTCGCCAACGCGCGTAAATCCGGGTCGAGCGTCGTGTCGGCCGACGCCGTACGGAACAGCTTCACTGCCGCCTCGTGATCCTTGACCATCTGCTGCATGTAGTCGTGATTGAAATCCTTGTCTGCGGACTGATGCTCGAACTTTTCCTTCATGCCCTTGTGCATCATGCCCGGCTCGGTGGGCACCTCGAGTCCTTTCGCCTTGGCGGCACTCATGAGTTCCTGGTTCGCCTTGGTGTGATCCTTCACCATGTGTTGCGCGAACGCCTTGACGTCGGCGTCGGTCGCCTTCGTCGAACCGAGCTTGCCCATCGCGACTTCCGCAGCGCCCGCTTCGCCCGCTTTCTTGACGAAGTCTTCGGCCGAAATCTTGTCGGCTGCGACGGCCGTCGCGCTGGCCGCGCCGAACGCCGCAATCATCAGAAACTTTGCAACCTTCATTGCATTTCTCCCTTGGGTCAGCGAACTGCGACCCTTGATCATCACGCGAACGCGCCACGCACGAGCCGGTTCCCGTCACTACAGTCGACGACGGAGGGCAGTTCTTCTACCTCGTGACCACACCATTGCGCCGAGGGCCACGGCACCGACGGTGAGCAGGGCAGCTGCGGCCGGAAACGATCGGACTGCGCTGGCGGCGACTTCTCCAGCGTGCGGTTTGAGCAGCTCCAACCGGCGTTTGGTCATCTCGACACCGAGCGTGGCCAGTCGATCGCTGATGAGTCGTTCGGCGGCGGGCAGCAGTCGCGTTTCCTCGTCCGCCACGTGGTGCATGACCAGGCGCATCAGATCGAAGAACTTTTCATCCTGGATCGGATTGCCGGTGGCGGGTTCATCCGCCGTCGTCTTGCGGAGCTCTTCGATGAGCCGGCGCATCTCGTTGTGCTCGGGCTCGCTCTTCTGGAGCACGGCATCCTCACCCATCAACGCGCGCAGCGCCGGATAGAAGATCTCTTCCTCCAGTTGCGCGTGCACCTCCAGCGCGAGGCATGCGTTGGTGATCAACGCGCGCTTCTTGCTCGCGGAAGCATGACGCTTGAAGCGATGAAAGAGCGCCAGCACGTGTGAATGATCCAGGCGAATCATCGTCGTGATGTCCGGGGTCAGGCTCTCCGCCAACGCGTTCATGGGTGTCTCCTCGCTGATTACTCGAGGATGCAACGCATGAAACCGCTGGATCGACCCATGGACCGCTTCGCCCGCGAATTGCGTTGGTCCAGGGGACACTGACTTTTCGGAGCAGACCATGAGAATCGAGGCGAGAAACTCTCGCCGCAAGACGCCAGCGAGTGGGCGCCCCAGCTCCGGCGCTCTACGCTGCCGGCGCAAGTTCCTGCGCTTCTTCCCGCAAGGCTTTCGCGACGCCGACTATCTCGAGACGGAGCGAGACTACAAGTGGGAGTCACATCTGCGTTGGTGCGAGGCGCTCGATGTCGGGGAATTCTCCGCATTGCTGCGCGCCGGCCGCCACGACGAGATCGCCGCGCGCGCCGTGCGCGTCGAGCAGCGCTCTCTCTACAGCATGCTGTTCTCGTTCGAGAAGATGGCACTACGCGATGCCATCCGAGCCCCGCATGGCGCTCATGCGTTTGCAGAGGGACTCTTCCAATACCTGCACGGTGAAGGGGAGCTTCAGACCCGCTTCGAATCGTGGGTCGATACGGTTGCCAGGCTTCCTCGCAAGCAGACTCGCGTGCTCACCTGGCCACTGGTCACGGTCTTCGGGTTCATCGCACAGCCCGAGCAGCACATTTTCATGAAGCCGAACACGATGCGGGCAGCGGCGCGCGCATACGGCTTCGACCTCGAATATCGGTCACGCCCGAACTGGAATACCTACAGCAAGCTGCTCGAGCTTGCCGCGCGGGTGCGCAAAGAGCAGCGCGATCTGCGTCCACGCGACCTGATCGACATCCAGTCCTTCCTGTGGGTGCAGGGCTCGACCGAGTACGAGGAATAGCAGCGCCAGGAACTTTGACTGAGTCTCGGCAGTAGCTTCCTCGATTCGCAGCCTTGCAAGGAGCACCGCATGCGCAGTTCGCTTGCGACTTTGTCCATCATCGCCGCCGCGACGACGTTCGCCTCGCTTGCCGATCCGCTTCCTCCCGACGCGACGTATCGTCCACTGCCTACGGTGCCGCTCGATGTCGTTCGCAGGAACGACGAGGCGGCGAAGCCCGCGGTGACGCGCCGTCAACAGAGTCTCTTGAACGAGCGCTATGAGCTTGCGAACCGTGCGATACCCGGTGTGATGATGTCGGGCGGGCGCAAGGCAGTGCAGGGCGGTGTGCGTGTGAAGCCGCGTGCAGGAAGTACGTGGGACTCGCTCGCGCAGATGACTCCGGATGAGATCAAAGCGCAAGGCCTGCTGCCGGGCGGGTTCATGCCGCTGCCGCACGTCAAGCAGGCAACGGGCGGGCAAGTCTTTCCGCAGCAGCAGATCGATGCGATCGGTCGCGCCGAAGACCGCAATCTCAAACGCTTCGACGTGGACTTCGATCTGCCCGATCACCTGACGCCGGAGTTTCCCGCGCCGATCTTCCTCAGCAACCGGCCCGACCTCGGCGACATCAGCGGCGGCGAGCTGCTGACCATTCGGAACTACTACGCCAAGGTCGTGGGAATTCTCACGCCGGTCCAGATCGAAGGCCTGCGCCTGCTGCTCACGCCGTTTCCGCAGGAAGAGTTCAATCAAACCGAGGATCGCAAGGTAGCGGAGCAGAGCAATGGGGTCGCCTGCCTCGACTGCCACCAGAATTTCCATACGAACGCGGCGTTCCACCTGACGCCCGATCTGCGACCGCAAGCGGCGCGCTTCCGCCTCGATACCACCAGCCTGCGCGGGCTGTTCAATCAGCAGATCCACGGCTCGAAGCGCTCGCTGCGCTCGGTCGAAGACTTCTCCGAATTCGAACAGCGCACCGCGTACTTCAACGGCGATCACGTCAGCGCGACGCGCAAGGGCGTGAATCTGCCGGATCGCCCGAACCAGGTGGCGATGATGGCGCAGATGCAGAACATGATCGATTTTCCGCCGGCGCCGAAGCTCGATCCGCTGGGCCGGCTGGATCCGGCGAAAGCGAGTGCGGCCGAGCTCGCGGGCGAGAAGGTCTTCATGGGCAAGGGCCAGTGCGCGACGTGCCACATGCCGCAGCACTCGTTCATGGATCAGGAAATGCACGACCTGAAACTCGAGCGCTTCTACAAGGTCGGGCAGGTCGTGAACGACCAGGTCGCGATTCCCGACGGACCGATCAAGACCTTCACGCTGCGCGGAATCAAGGACTCGCCGCCGTACCTGCACGACGGCCGGCTGCTGACGCTCGCGGATACCGTCGAGTATTTCAACCTTGTGCTGTCGCTGAAGCTGACGCAGGACGAGAAAGACTCGCTCGTCGCGTACATGCTGGCACTTTGAGATGAGGAGCGCGTCATGATCCGTACCATTTACATCGTCTGCGCAGGGTTGCTGTCGTGCACGGCAGCGTATGCGCAGCAGGGCGGCAATCCGGGCGGGCTCTCGCCGGATACGCCGGGACTCGAGACTGCCAAGCCTGCCGCTGATCACTCGAACACGCAGGACAAACTCTTCGTACGTCAGGCGGCGCTCGGCAACCAGGCGGAAGTGGAACTGGGCCAGCTCGCAGGCAAGAAGGCTGCAACCGATCCGGTGCGCAAGTTTGCGCAGCACATGGTCGACGACCATGGCAAGTCAGGCGACCTGGTGCGCAAGCTCGGACGCGGGGTGAACGCGAACATTCCGAAGGAGCTGGATCCCGAGCATCAGTCGGTGCGCGCGAAATTGGAGCAGGCGTCGGGCAAGGAGTTCGACGTGCAGTACATGGGCAGCATGATTCAGGATCACCAGCGCACGGCGAACCTGCTGCAATGGGAAATCAGCAACGGGCAGAGCGAGCCGCTGAAGAAGTACGCGGCCGATACGCTTCCCGATGTGATGGAGCACCTGGAGATGGCGAAGCAGCAGTACGCAATGCTCACTTCCGGTGCGCCGCCCGCGAAATAGGCGAAGCATGATGCGGGACGCGCTCTCCGCGATGCTCATCTGGGTCATCTATCCGCTGTGGTTGCTGGCCGGAGCGGGGGACTATTTCTGTCATCGCAAGACCCACATCGAGCGCACCAGCGGCGTCACGGAGTCGTGGATGCACCTGGCGCAGTTCGCTTGTCTTGCAATGGCCTTGGCATGCGCGGTCCTGCTGCAGATCAACGCTGCGGCGTTTGCCGTGCTGCTCGTGCTTGTGCTGACACATTCAGCGCTCTCGTATCTCGACGTGCGATACACGGATGGACTTCGTCGCATCTTGCCGATCGAACAGACCCTTCACGGCTTCATGGACGTGCTTCCGCTCATGGCGGTTGCTCTGCTAGGCGTGCAGCACTGGCAGGAGATTCGCACAGGTGGGATGGAATTCACGCTGGTCCCGGCAATCGAGCTTGATCGCGTGCTGCTGCTAGCCAGCTTTGCGGTCGCGGCCGGGTTGCCTATCGTCGGGGAGTTGCTGCGCACAGCGCGCAACCGCGTTCACGTGGGTTTCGCCACCATCAGATAGAACACCGCGACGAGCGCCAGAAAGGCGACGACGCCGAGTGCGACCCACCATAGCATGAAGCCCCAATACCGATCCGGGAGCTGGCTGCCCGCTGCGGCCGCCCGCTCCGCAATGTCACGCATTCGGATCTGCATCCAGACGACCGGCAGCCAGCACACTCCGGCCAGAAAATAGAGTGCAAAGGAAACGACGATCCAGGTGCTGGAGAGCGGAAAGCCGGCGAGATGCACGAGATATAAGCCGGTCAACGGCTGGATGATGATGGTCGGGGTAGTGAAGGCCCAGTCGGCGATGACCACATAGCGCACGACGACCGCGATCGCCCGCGCGTCGCGCGTCCGGCTCGCGAAGAACATGTAGAACGCGGAGCCGAGGCCAGTCCCGAACAGCAGAGTCGAAGAAAGAATGTGCAGCCACTTGACGACCACGTACGTCATCGGCGGGCCTCGAGGCGAAACAGCAGGACGATGCAGGCGAGCAAGGGCAGGTTCTTGAGAATCGGGCCGTAGGGATGCAGCCAGAATTCCGGGAGCTTGATCGTGATGACGATCGTGTAGCCGAGAATCAGCGCGAACTGAGCGAGCCACAGCCATTGCCGACGGCGTAGCAGCAGTGTCGCCGCGCCGAGTACGAGATCCAGAGCAGCGGCTGCGTACAACGCGACGTTGGCGAAGACTCCTGTGATGCCGGTCCTGGCGAGCAGCGCGAGGCTGTCAGCGCGCGGAAATAGTCCCAGGGAGACGATGCCCGTCCAGATCCAGACCAGCGCGATGCTCCAGCGCAGCAGTGGCAGCAGCCACTGCAGCTCAGCGTGATCCGCGAGCGGCTCGCGTGTATCCGTCAAGATGCGCATCGTGACAAGGGAACTGCGAGTAGCGTGCAGCGCTTGCAATAGCGATGCACGACAACGTTCGCGAGCAACAGTCGGTTCGTCTCGGCGCCGCGGCGCGGCGCGCCTTGTGTTCCGGTGCCAGCGCCAGCGTTTGTTCCGCACTGGCGCTTTCGATCTGCAGCCGTATCGATGAGGGCAGCTACGCGGGCGGACTCAACGGTCCGAGCCAATGGCTTTGGGGGCAGGCGCAGGCCTACACACGCGAGGCGAGCCTGCGTCATACGGCGGTCGGGTACATCGTTCACCATCTTACATCGGTGTTCTGGGCGACGTCGTACGAGCTGATCTTCGGCGAGCCTGATCGACGCAAGACTCCGCTGCGTCGCTGCGCCGACGCTGCGGTCAGCTCAGCGGGTGCCTATGTCGTCGACTACTACCTGACGCCGCCACGCTTTCGTCCCGGTTTCAGGAAGCACCTGCGCACGCCGTCGATGTATGTCGTCTATGGCGCCTTCGCGCTCGGGCTGGCAGCCGCGAGCATCGTTCGTGACCGCAATCGCAGGAGGAATACGCAGTGATGCAGAACCAGCCGACGCCGGGCTCTTACTGGCGGGCCTCTGTGCAGTTGCCGGAGTTCGCGCCACTCGCGGCAGATCTCACTGTCGATGTCTGTGTGATTGGCGCCGGCATCGCCGGCTTGACGAGCGCTTATCTGCTCAGCAAGCAAGGCCTCAGCGTCGTCCTTATCGAGGCGCTGGGTATCGGCAGCGGAGAAACCGGACAGACGACTGCGCACATCGCGGTCCCGGATGATCGCTACTGGCATATCGAGAAGACACTCGGTGCGCGCGCTGCGCGGCAGGTGGCAGAGAGCTTCGGCGCCGCAGCCGACTTGATCGAGGCCACGACGCGCGACGAAGCCATCGACTGCGACTTCGAACGCGTCTCGGGCTATCTGTATTCGTGTGCGAAGGATCCCGCCGAGGAGTTGTGCAAGGAACTGGAGGCCGCCGAGCGCGCGGGCGTGCGCGTGTCGTGGCAGGATCGATTGCCGATCTCGACTGTTGCATCCGGACCTTGCTTGAAGTTCGCCGACCAGGCGCAGTTCCATTCCTTGCGTTATCTCGTGGGGCTCACCCATGCGTGCACGCAGCGCCGTACGAGTATCTATTGCGACACGCGGGCTCTGGACATCGAGGAGCGGGAATACGGCGTCGTGATCAAGACGCTCCACGGCAAAATCAGTGCCGCTGCTGCCGTGGTCGCGACCAACGTGCCTTTCAATGACCGGGTCACCCTCCACGCCAAGCAGTTCGCGTATCAGACCTACGCTGTCGCCGCGCCAGTCGAGCGCGGCTCGCTGCCGCACGTGCTGATCTGGGATGACGGCGATCCCTACCACTATGTTCGTCTCGCTGCGCTGGACGACGAGCACGATCTGCTCATCGTCGGCGGCGCAGACCATCGGACGGGTCAGAATGACGATCCGGAAGAGTGTCATCGCCAGGTCCACGCCTGGTTGCGCGACCGCTTTCCCATGGCGGGTCCGCTCGCTTATCGATGGTCGGGTGAAGTCGCGGAGCCGCTCGATGGTATCGCCTATCTCGGCCGCAACCCGGGCAGTCGCAACGTCTATGTGATCACCGGCGATTCCGGTAATGGAATCTCGCACGCGACTGTCGGCGCCATGCTGGTGTCGGATCAGATCATGCAACGGCCGAATGCGTGGGAGTCGGTCTACGATCCTTCGCGCAAACCGGTGCGCGAAGCGCTGCATTTCATGCGTGAGCAGGCGAACGTGGCGGCCCAGTATGGCGACTGGGTGGCCGGCGGCGAATCGACGCCGGCGGCGATCGGAGCAGGCGAGGGCGCCGTCATTCGCCATGGGCTGCGCAAGCTTGCTGTGTTTCGCGACGAGGACGGCGCTCTGCATTGCCATTCGGCGACCTGTCCGCATCTCGGCTGCGTGGTGCGCTGGAATCCGCTCGATCGCACCTGGGATTGCCCGTGCCACGGTTCGCGATTCAGTACCTACGGCAGCGTGCTGCACGGGCCAGCTGTGAGCGGCCTTGCTTCCATCGATGAGGAGGACTGGCTGCGCATCGTGGAGGCGCAGCGAGAGAGCAAAGGCGCAGCGACCAAGCAGCCCCACGGGAAGTCACGCTGAGCCGGGACCATCGGAACCTTGTCGACGCGTACATCGTATGTAGCTCGATGATCAGCTACAGAAGAAGGGGCTGGTACTGCGCGGCTGCGTATTTGTCGCTCGCAGCGTGGATGCCACCGGCCGTCGCGTCTCCGCCGCAGCCGCCGCCGAGTGCGGCACCGGCCGAAGACGGCAACTGGGTGATGCCCGGTAAGAATTTCGCGTCGACGCGCTTCAGCGGTCTGGACGAGCTGAACGTACGGAACGTCGGCAATTTGCGGGTCGAGTTCACGTTCTCGACCGGCGTGCTCCGGGGCCATGAATCGGCGCCGATCGTGCGGGGCGACACGATGTTTCTCATCACGCCCTATCCGAATCACGTCTACGCGCTCGACCTGTCGCAGCCCGGCGCGCATCTGAAGTGGCGCTACGATCCGAAGCCCGCCGCGGCGGCGCAAGGCATCGCCTGCTGCGACGTCGTGAATCGCGGTCTCACGGTCGCGGGCGACAGCGTGTATCTGGCGACACTCGATGGACAGGCGATCGCACTCGACGCTGGGACAGGCAAGGAGCGCTGGCGCAAGCAGCTCGGCAACATGAACAAGGGCGAGACGGTCACGATGGCGCCGTTCGTCGCCGCCGGCAAAGTGCTGGTCGGCAATAGCGGCGGCGAATACGGCGTTCGCGGCTGGGTCATTGCGCTCGACGCGAAGACGGGTGAGGAGTCATGGCGCGCCTACAGCACCGGGCCGGACGCAGAGGTGCTGATCGGGCCGCGCTTCGCTCCTTTCTATGAAGGCGATCGCGGCAAGGATCTCGGCGTGCGCACCTGGCCGCCGGAAGCCTGGAAGATGGGCGGCGGCACGATGTGGGGCTGGGTTTCCTACGATCCGGACCTGCAGCTCATCTATCACGGCACCGCCAATCCGGGACCGTGGAATGCCGAGCAGCGGCCCGGCGACAACAAGTGGACCGGCGGCATCTTCGCGCGCGACGTCGCGACCGGCGAAGCGCGCTGGTTCCATCAGGCCGTGCCCCACGACCTGTACGACTACGACGCGATCAACGAGATCGTGCTGCTCGACATGCAGTTCAACGGCCAGCCGCGCAAAGTGCTCGTGCGGCCCGAGCGCAACGGCTACATGTACATCATCGATCGCACGACAGGTGAAGTGCTCGCTGCCGATGCGTATTCCAACGTCAATTCGATCAAGTCGATCGACCTGAAAACCGGCAGGCCGATCGACAATCCGGACAAGCACCCGCAGCTCGGCAAGGTCGTGCGCGACATCTGCCCCGCCGCGCCCGGCGCGAAAGACTGGAATCCATCGGCGTATTCGCCCGTCACCGGTCTGCTCTACGTACCGCACCTGAACCTGTGCATGAACTTCGAGAGTGTCGAGGCGAACTACATTGCCGGCACTCCGTACGTCGGTGCCAACGTCACGATGCATGCCGGACCGGGCGGCAATCGCGGCGAGATGCTCGCGTGGGACGTCGTGCAGCGCAAGCCGGCGTGGAAGATCGCGGAGGATCTCCCGCTGTGGAGCGGAGCGCTGGCGACCGCCGGCAACCTGGTCTTCTACGGCACGCTCGACGGGGTGTTCAAGGCTGTCGATGCCACGACGGGCGAAGTGAAGTGGCAGTTTCAGACGGGCTCGGGAATCGTGGGACAGCCGGTGACTTATCGCGGGCCGGATGGTCGTCAATATGTGGCGGTGCTCTCGGGGGTCGGTGGTTGGTCCGGAGCGATCGTCGCAGGCGATCTCGACGCGCGCGATCCCACCGCGGCGCTCGGGTTCGCCAATGCGATGAGCGATCTGCCGCAGAAGACGGCGAAAGGCGGAATGCTGTATGTGTTCGCGGTGCCCAGATAGGAGTCGGGCTGAAGCCCGACCTACAGCGATCACATTGACGCTGCTGGTTGTCGTTGCGCTCAGCGCGTGTCATCGGGAGAACCGGTACTTCGAGGCGCCGCCGGGGACGGACGTGGCGCCGACGCAGGTTGCGATGAGCTCGCTCGTTGCCGGTCAATCCTCTGCTCAGTTCCGCGAGCAGCAGCGCAAAGAGTACGAGGAGAACGCTTACCACCTCTCCGAAGGCAAGCGGCTGTTCACCTCTTTCAATTGCACCGGCTGCCATGCACACGGCGGCGGCGGCTCCGGGCCCGCGCTCATGGATGACCGCTGGATCTATGGCGGCGAGATCGATCAGATCTATCTCACGATCGTGCAGGGCCGGCCGAATGGGATGCCGGCGTTCGGTGGCAAGATTCCGCCGCAACAGATCTGGCAGCTCGCAGCTTACGTGCGTTCGCTAGGCGGGCACGGGCCGAAGGCGGCGCGGCCGAGCCGCGACGATCACATCCAGATTCCGGCGGAGCAGGGCAGGCGCGACGAAGAGTTGAACACGGCGCCGGCGCAGACCGACTGAGTCGAGTATGCACTCCGTGTTGCAAGCCCTCGGCGTCCACGCTCAGCACATCGAGCTCGTGTGGCACACGATGCTGTGGGTCTGCGGCTTCATGTACCTGCTCGTGATTGCCTTCCTGATTCACGCGATCTGGCGCCGTCGGGGCGATTCCGACGCTGAGGCTCCCCGCCGCATGTCCGTCGCTCTGGCCGGCTGGATCGGCCTGATGGTGCTTGGCCTGTTCGGCCTGACTCTCACCAGCTTCCTCACCGATCGCGCACTCGTGCACGCAGCCAGCGAGCCGCAGGTGACGTTGAAGATCACGGGTTACCAATGGTGGTGGGAGATCGAGTACACGAATCCGGATCCGAGCCGGCAGGTGCGCACGGCGAACGAGATCCACCTGCCGGTGGGGGCGCAGGTGCTCGCGGAGCTCGGATCGAATGACGTCATTCACAGTCTCTGGGTGCCGAGCCTGAACGGCAAGCGCGATCTGATTCCGGGTCGTCCAACCGAGATCAGTCTGCAGCCGCTGCGCATCGGGCGTTATCGCGGTCAATGCGCCGAGTTCTGTGGGCTGCAGCACGCGAAGATGGCACTGGAAGTGGTGGTCGAATCGCAGCAGGACTATGACGCCTGGTACGAGCGACAGCTTGCGGCTGCGCCACCGGCGTCCGAGGCGCGCGCCGCACGCGGCCAGCAAGTGTTCTTCAACACTGCATGCAATCTGTGTCACGCGATCGCGGGTACGGATGCAGCCGCCACGGTCGGACCCGATCTGTCGCACGTCGCGAGTCGCCGCATGCTGGCGGCCGGAGCATTGCCGAACGATCCCGAGCACCTGCGGCGCTGGCTGCAGAATCCGCAGCGCGAGAAACCCGGCAATCACATGCCGATCGTGAGCCTTGGTCGCGACGATCTCGATGCGCTGATCGCTTACCTGGGGACGCTGCAGTGAGCGCACAAAGTCCATCGCTCGATGGCGAATGGCTCGACGAGTCTGCGACCCGCCAGCGTCTGGAAAAGACGTGGGACGATGCGCCCGGCCTGTGGGGCGCCCTGACGACGCTCGATCACAAGCGCGTCGGCTTGCGCTACATCGTGACTGCCTTTGGCTTCTTCGGACTGGCCGGAGTGGCGGCATTCGTGATGCGGCTGCAGCTCGCGCATGCCGAGAACGATCTGGTCGGGCCGGATCTGTACAACCAGCTGTTCACGATGCACGGCTCGACGATGATGTTCCTGTTCGCCGTGCCGATCATGCAAGCCGTCGGGATCTATTTCGTACCGCTGATGGTCGGCACGCGCGCGATTTCGTTCCCGCGGCTGCTCGCCTTCAGTTACTGGATCTACCTGTTCGGCGGCCTGCTGCTGTGGACCGCGTTCTTCCTGAACATCGGGCCGGATGCCGGCTGGTTCGCGTACGTGCCGCTGTCGGGGCCGCAATATTCGCCCGGCAAGCGCGTCGACATCTGGGCGCAGATGATCACGTACACCGAGCTGTCGAGCATCGCGGTCGCGGTCTCGACCATCGCCACGATCTTCAAGCAGCGCGCGCCCGGCATGGCGCTGAATCGCGTGCCGTTGTTCGTCTGGGCGATCCTGGTGATGAGCTTCATGGTGCTGTTCGCGATGCCGTCGGTGATGATCGGCAGCTCGTTCCTGATCATGGATCGGCTGGTCGGCACGCATTTCTTCAATCCGGCCGAAGGTGGCGACGCGCTGCTCTGGCAGCACCTGTTCTGGTTCTTCGGCCATCCCGAGGTGTACATCATCTTCATCCCGGCGCTCGGGATGGTGTCGTCGATCGTCCAGACTTTCTCGCGACGGCCGGTGTTCGGCTATCCGCTGATGGTGCTGTCGCTGATCGCGACCAGCCTGTTCGCGTTCGGCCTGTGGGTGCACCACATGTTCGCGACCGGCTTGCCGCGCCTTGGCAACAGCTTCTACACGGCTGCGAGCATGGTGATCGCGATTCCGACCGGCATTCAGATCTTCGGCTGGATTGCCACTGTGTGGCTCGGCAAGCCGCGCTTCACCACCCCGTTCCTGTTCATCATCGGTTTCATCGTCGTGTTCGTGATCGGCGGTCTCACGGGGGTGATGCTGGCCTCGGTGCCGCTCGATCTGCAGGTCCACGACACGTACTTCGTCGTGGCGCATTTTCACTACGTGCTGATCGGCGGCGGCGTGTTCCCGCTGCTCGGCGCGGTCTACTACTGGTTTCCGAAGATCACCGGACGGCTGCTCGATGAGCGTCTCGGCAAGCTGAACTTCTGGCTGTTCTTCATCGGCTTCAACGTCACGTTCTTCCCGATGCACTATCTCGGCCTCGCTGGCATGCCGCGCAGGGTGTACACATATTCCTCAGGGCTCGGCTGGGATGGATTGAATCTGCTCGCGACCGGCGGTGCCGTGCTCATCGCCATCAGCTTGCTCCTGCTCGCATTCAACATCGTACGCAGCCTGCGCTCGGGTGCAGCAGCGGGCGCGAATCCGTGGGATGCGGACACGCTGGAATGGGCGACGTCCTCACCACCGTTGAGCTTCAACTTCACTCACATTCCGCTCGTCACGGGCAGTCATCCGCTGTGGGACAGCGAACGGTTGCACGTGATGCGCGGGCTGCGGCTGGATGAGCGGGAGCTCGTGCTGACAACTGTTCTGGATGCACAGCCGGACCTGCGCGAGCCCTCCGTGCCGCCGTCGATCTGGCCGTTCCTTGCGGCGATTGCAGTGGGGACGATGTTCGTCACATCCATCTTCTCCCCGTGGGCGGTGATCGTCGGTGCGATTCCGATTGCCATCACGCTGACCGCCTGGTTCTGGCCAAAGAGCGCGGCGGAAGAGGAGATCGAGCAGTGAGCGCGCGGGACCTCGACGAGCGGCCGCTGCAATTCATGGGCGATCTGTCGCACCTGGAGGATCATGGCCACAGCCATCGGAGCCTCACGTGGTGGGGCATGATGGGGCTGATCTGCGTCGAAGCCACCGCCCTCGGGCTGGCAGTAGTGGCCTATCTGTACCTGTCGACTCACGAGCAGCAATGGCCGCCTGCGTATCTGCTGCCCGACCCCGGCTGGGGCACGGCGTTCACCGTCATTGTCCTCTTGAGCTTCGTGCCGAACATGCTGCTCGACAAGCGCGCGCAACAGGAAAAACTCGGGCCGGTGCGCTTGTGGATAGTCGTCATGACTGTGATCGGCTTCATCCTGGTGGTCATCCGCTATTTCGAGTTCCGCTCCATGCACGTCGCGTGGAGCGATTCGGCCTATGGCTCGGCGGTGATCGTGTTGCTCGGCCTGCACACCGTCCACCTGGTGACGGATCTCTACGATTCGATCGTACTGGTGGTACTGATGTTTACGCGTCATGGCGACACCGGGCGCCGTTACGTGGACGTCGCAGAGAACGCGATCTACTGGAACTTCGTCATCTACGTGTGGGTGCCGATCTACGTGGTGTTGTACTTCGTGCCGAGGTGGTTGTGACCAGCGAGCGCGAGCTGCATTCGCCGCTGCAGCGCTTCGGCAAATGGTCGGGCACCTGGCTCGGCACGATCGCGTGGTTTGCGGATCAGCAGATCATGTCGATGACCGTGTACGCCAACTGCCCGCCGCGCACGCACGCGCTCGCCGTCGGCGTTGGTGCGGCTTGCGCATTGCTCGCGCTGATTGGCGGGCTTCACTCGTGGAGTGTCTATCGTTCGCTTCCCGCCGGAGAGGTTGCGAGCGCCTCCCGTCGCACGGATCGATTCATCGCTGCGCTGTCGCTGCTGCTCGCGTGTATCTCCATCCTCGCAATCATCTTCGGCACCACTGCAGGCGTGATCTTGCGATGCGAGCGCTGATCGTCCTGTTGCTGTTGCTGCCGAGCCTTACGCGGGCGCATACGCAGGAGACGTCGGGTCGAGAATCGGGCGAGTGGGTGCTCATTTCGTTACTGCTGGTCGCGGGTGCCTGGTATGCGGCAGGATACCTTCGGGTATGGGGCTCTTCGCGGACGGGCCGCGCGGTGCTGGCGCGACAGGGTGCGCTGTTCGCTGGCGGCTGGCTGGTCATCGCCGCGTCGTTGCTCAGCCCACTTCATGAGCTGGGCGGGCGTTCCTTCACCGCACACATGATCGAGCACGAGCTGCTGATGCTCGTGGCGGCGCCGCTGATCGCATTTGCGCGGCCAATCGGTGTCTTCATCTGGGCGCTGCCGCGCTCGGCGCGACACGCGCTCGGCACTCTCGGTCATCGCCATTGGTTCGCGTCGCTGTGGCGAAGTATTTCGTCGCCGCTGAGCGCCAGCGTGATCCAGGCGGCAATGCTCTGGCTCTGGCACGCGCCACTGTTTTTCGACGCCGCGCTGCGCAGCGAGCTGTGGCACGCGGTTCAGCACCTGTCGCTCGTATCCTCGGCGCTGCTGTTCTGGTGGTCGATCAATACAGCATCCGCGCTCGGGCGCAGGCATGGCGTTGCGGGTTTCTATCTGTTCTTCACTTCGGTGCACAGCGCATTGCTCGGAGCGCTGATGGCCTTCGCGCAGAGTCCCTGGTACTCCGAATATGCACGCATGGGGATGTCAGGCACGGCTGGCCTCTCGCCGCTGGAGGATCAGCAGATCGCGGGTTTGATCATGTGGGTACCGGGTGGTGCCGTGCATGCCCTGGCAGCGCTCATCTATCTGAGCCGTTGGTTCGGAGGCAAGCCGTGGGGCGTCGCCGTGACACGGTGAAATGTCTGCTGCTGCTGAGCGCGCTCGCGCTGTCGGCTGGTGCGCAGGCGCGCGAGCTGAAGGTCTGCGCGGACCCGAACAATCTGCCGTTTTCGAATCAACGCGAGGAAGGCTTCGAGAACAAGCTCGTGCAGCTGGTGGCGCGTGAGTTGCACGCCGACGTCAGGTACGTTTGGTGGGCGCAACGGCGCGGCAACGTGCGCGAGACGCTCAAGGCAGGTCTTTGCGATCTCATCCCGGGAGTGGCAAGCAATCTGGAGATGCTCGCAACCACCCGACCGTACTACCGCTCCGCCTACATGTTCGTGACGCGCGCTGCTGACGAGCTCGATCTCGAGGGATTCGACGACACGCGTCTGCGCACTCTGACCATCGGTGTGCAGATGATCGGCGACGACTCCGCCAATACTCCACCGGCGCATGCGCTCGCTCGACGTGGGGTCATCGACAACGTGCGCGGCTACATGCTGTACGGCGACTACGCGCAGGAGAATCCGCCGCGCGCGATCATCGACGACGTGGCGCGCCACCGTCTCGATGTGGCCGTCGTCTGGGGTCCGCTGGCCGGCTACTTCGCGCGACAGAGTAAGCCTGCACTGCATCTCCAGCCGGTCAGTCCGCTCATCGACGGGCCCATGCTGCCGATGGCGTTCGACATATCGATGGGCGTGCGCAAAGACGATCGCGCACTGCGTAGCGAGCTCGACGGCGTGCTCACGCAGCAGTCCGCGAAAGTTCAGGCGTTGCTCCACGAGTATGGGATTCCGCTCGTCAGATGAGTAGACAGCCGCGCAAACAGGACACTGCTCTGCTGATCCTCGATATGGTTTCGGAGTTCCGCTTTCCGGACGCCGCGCCGGTGCTCCGCGGCGCGCGCCGTCCGGCAGGTGCGATCGCACGACTCAAGGCGCGAGCCAGGACGGCGGGAATTCCAGTCATCTACGTCAATGACACGGCCGGCAAGTGGGAGTCGGATCCGCGGGAGTTCGTGCAGCGCTGTCTGGCACCGGATGCTCCCGGCCACGATCTGGTCGAGCTGATCGAACCGGATCTGGACCGGGACTACTTCATGTTCAAGCCGCGACACTCCGCATTCTTCGGCACGCCGCTCGAATCGTTGCTGGGCCAACTAGCGCTGCGTCGGCTGGTTCTCACGGGAATCAGCAGCCATCAGTGTGTGCTGTTCACGGCGATGGATGCGCACGTGCGCGACTATGAGTTGATCGTGCCGACAGACTGTGTCGGCGCGGGATCGAGAGCGGAAACCGGTCATGCTCTCTTCATCGCCGAGCACGCAATGGGTGCGCGCGTCCCAGCCTCCACTCGGCTGCGATTCTGATCAGTTGTCGCGTGCCGTGCCGGGCTCCGCCATCTTGCGGTGCTGCTCTGCCAATGCTTCTTTAGGTGTGATGCCCGCCATCGCGACCTGGAGCTTGTTCTTGAGGCCGGCAACGACGTCGGCTTCCCCGCGCATCATGGCGTCGAAACCGATGCGAGCAACCTCTGCCGGATCGGCCTTGTTCTCCTGCGTTCCGACTTTGGTGTCCATCAATTCGGCCCGCTCGAAGAACTCCGTATCGGTCACGCCGGGCATCAGGCAGGTGACGGTTACGCCGGTGTCTTGCAGCTCGTTACGCAGCGCGAGCGCGAAGGAATCGACGAAGGCCTTGGTCGCGTTGTAGACGGCCTGGTACGACCCCGGCATATAGCCTGCGATCGAGCCGGTGAAGAGGATGCGGCCATTACCGGCAGCGCGCATTCGCCGACCGATCTCGTGCACCAGGTAGAGCGTGCCGGTGACATTCGTCTCGATGACGTGCATTGCCGCTTCAAAGTCCTGATCGAGAAAGCCGTGGCCGAGACCGTGACCGGCGTTCGCCAGCAGCGCCGCGACCGGTCGCTCACCGACCGCACGCACGACTTTGTCGACTCCCTCCTGGGTCGCAAGGTCGCACTGGATGCCTTCGACGTTCGCGCCCAAGGCTTGAAACTGTTCAATCGCTTCATTGAGCGGCGTGTCGGCCGCCACGATCAGGTCGAAGCCTTCCTGCGCAGCAATCGCTGCCAGTTCACGCCCGATACCGCTCGACGCACCGGTGACGATTGCGAGAAGCCTGCTCTGCGGGGGTTTTTGCGTGGCCATGGTCTGCTCCGGGTTTGAGAATGCAAGTGCGTCGGAGCGGTCAATGTTCCGCACGTTCTTCTCTGTAGGCGAAGCGCTCGCGAATATGCGCGTTGAAGAACACACCCTTCGCCAAGGCCGTCCGCATTGCTTCGAAGATTTCAGGGGGCACGTCCAGATAGCGATAGCGCCGACCCGACTGAAAAGTGATCAGCAGTGTCCGCGACGTCTCGTCGTATTCGAAGGAGCGTATGACGGCAGAGGGCATCGAAGTCTCTAGCGACGGAAGTTGCCGAAGACTCGACGGGTTCCACCGGCTCGCCCGTATGGTTTTCCTGACCTCGACATTGCGCTTCGCCCGAGGAAAATAGCGGAATGGCAAAACGGACCGGCAGTGCCGATCTTCCCCTGCATGGCGGCCGCGTACCGCCGTGGCTCTCGGCGCGCATGGCCAGGCTCGGGCGCGTCATCGTCGAGGCGATCGTGCTGGAGCACGGCCGCGACGAGCTGTTGCGCCGGCTGGCGCATCCGTTCTGGTTTCAATCCTTCGGTGCCGTCATGGGAATGGACTGGCATTCCTCGGGCATCACGACGAGTGTGATTGGCGCGCTGAAGCGTGGGCTTGCGCCGGTGCAAGACGAGTTGGGCATCTATGTCTGCGGCGGTAAAGGTGCACAGTCGCGCCGCACGCCGTTGGAATTGACCGTCATCGGCGAGCGCACCGGCCTCGACGCTGCAGCGCTGACGCACGCGAGCCGTCTGGTGGCCAAGGTCGATAGCGCGGCAGTTCAAGATGGCTTCGATCTCTACCTGCACGGATTCTTCGTTAGCGGCGACGGCCACTGGTGCGTGGTACAGCAAGGGATGAGTGAAGCCCGGCGCGAAGCACGGCGCTATCACTGGCTGTCCGAGAGTCTGCAGAGCTTCCTGGATTCGCCCCATGCAGCCATCGAGGGGAAGAATCAGGGTGCGATCGTGAATCTTGCCGACACACGCGCAGAACGCAATCGACAGGCCGGTCTCGAGCTCGTGCGTGCGGGACCTGACCAGCCCGTGAGCTTGTTGCGACGCTGGCGCGATTCGGGGAACGGATCGCTTACGTTGTTCCCGGAGACTCTACCGGTCCCCCATCTGCACCTGCCCGCCCATCACGACGTTCGGCCTACGGACGTCATGCTTCGGCGCCTGCATGCGACGCTTGCGGCTGCTGCTGACCGCGGTCCGAGTGACTTTGTCGATCTGCTGCTGACGCCAGGTGTGGGTGCGCGCACGGTCGCTGCGCTGGCGTTGGTCGCGGAAGTCGTGCATGGCGCGCCTGCGCGCTTCAGCGATCCGGCGCGATTCTCATTGGCGCACGGCGGCAAGGACGGACATCCGTTTCCTGTGCCGCTGGCCGTGTACGACACGACCATTCGTGTGCTGAAGGATGCTGTCGCACGCGCCAGGCTAGGCAATGACGATCGGCTCGCCGCGATTCGCCAGCTGGACGAACAAGCCCGCCTGCTCGAAGGACGCGTTGCCGGGACATCCTTCGAGGCCTTCCTCGAGAAGGAGCGTGCGCATGCCATCGAGTACGGCGGTCGAACTGTAGTCGGGCCGTAGGAGGAACACGCGAGGTTCACATGGCGTTCTGGCTGCAGTTCGCTCGCGGCGCTCGCGGCGCTCGCGGCGATTCCGCTGTTCGTATTGACGCATGCGGGCCAAGGATGACTCGACACACATTCGATCTGCTGCTCGAAGTGCTCGACCATGAGGTCACGGATGTCGACGACGTGTCGTGCGGCATGGTCGACGACATCGAGCTGAGCAATACGCCGGAGGGTCCAGTGGTCAGTGCCTTGCTCATTGGTCCCGGTGCCTGGATACCGAGGCTGCCAGCGATGCTGCAATGGGTCGCCCCAAAGGTCCTTGGTTCGGCGACAGTCCGTGTGCCATGGGACGAGGTGGAGCGCGTGGCGGAAACGATCAAGCTCAAGTCGACAGCCGGCGCGCTGGGCCTCGGGCGACTCGACAGGAGGGTGGGAGCATGGCTGAGCCGCAAGCCCGAATCCTAGCGAGTGCCTGCGCGATGGAGTTGAAGAAGGTCGTGACTGCGGACGGCCGCATGCTCGGCCGCGTCTTCGACCTGCGCTGCCGGTGGGAACCCGGCGCGCGAGCTCCGGTCGTCGATCAGGTCGTCTTCGGCAAGCTGGGGCTGCTCGAGCGCGCTGGCTTGCGTCAATTCAAGCCGCGCTCGGTGCACTGGTATCTGGTCGAAGCGGTTCGCGGCGACGAAGTCGTCGTCGCCGCCAGCAAGCGCTAGCAGTCTTTCAATCGAGCATATTGGCCGGCACCTTCCCACCGTGCGCCGCCAGCTCTTTCATCACGCGCTTGTGCAGCCAGATATTCATCGCAGCGGAATCCCCGGGGTCGCCGGTATAGCCGAGCTCGCGGGCGAGCTCCCTGCGATTCTCGAAGCTCGAGTCCATTCCGACGAGCTTCATCAGATCTACGATCGACGTGCGCCAGTTCAATTTCTGGCCATTGTCGGCAGCCATCTTTTCCAGGACTGCTTCGACATCGACCGTTTGCTGCGCGGGCGCTGCCGCTGGTCTTTGCGGCGGAGCGGTCGTGCCGCTGCTTGCTGACGGTGTGCGGTTAGCTGTCGGTGCTGGACTGGCCGGCGTGTTGGGTCGCGCAGCGGCCTTGTTGCCGAAGATGGCGTCTTTGATCTTGCTGAAGATACTCATAAACCCTCGTCATCGATGCCCATGCGAGGCGCTTGCCCCGAGTGAGAAAGGAACGATGACTGGGTCTGTTAGTTCCGTTCACCGCGTCGCCGCACGTACGAAGATCGCATCGCCGATCTTGTTGAACGCCACCTGGTAAGCCTTGGGATCGAGGATCGGCGTATCGCGATCCGTCGTCTGCCCCTCCTTGCTGGATTGATGCTTGCTGTCGACGAAGTTCAGCCGGACCGTGACGAAGCCCGGGCGTATTTCCTCCACGAAAGCGGTGGCCCGCGTCTGCGCACTCGTGGACGAGTCCTCGAGGATCTCCCACCAGCCGTTCCTGCTGCCCGTCGGGCTCGACGCAGTGATGAATCCGGTGTCGATATCGGCGCTTTGCACGATGTAACCCAGATCCTGGAACACGCTGAGCACTGAGCCGAACGCGACGCGCTTGTGCGTTTCGAATTCCTGACTCTGGAATGCCTGGATCTGCAGCGGCGTAGGAGGCGGCGGCGCGATGGCGCAACCGGCAATCCACAAACAGACGCAGAGGAACGTGACGCTCGAAGTTTTCATGGGCCGTCCTTGTCCTTGTCAGAAGTCGCTGCTACGGCTGCGAAAGTCCGAGACGACCTTGTTGGCGTCGAACTTGATGAGCAACGTCATGGTGCGCTGGGTCTGCTCGAAACCGGCCGCCTTGGCCGTGCCGCCCGTAAGAACGATCGTCCAATAGTTGCTCACCGACGAGGATTCGGCGACCGTCGCCTGGCGTTGATAAGTCCAAACTTCCTGGTTCGAGCCATCGATCGAGGTGATGTTCGGAGCGCCGAATGCTTCCAGCACCTGCGTCTGCGTCGTCTCGCCCACGTGCAGATTCAGCTGCACGTTGCCATGGGTCAGATCGCTGTTCTTGCTCGGACCCGGACGCTCGGGGAGCTGGGGAGGTTGCACGCAAGCCATGCACAAAGTTGCCGCGAGAGTTGCGGTTGCGAAGAGTCGGGCTGACACGCTGAGTCCTTTCGAGCCTGAACGGCCCGCGCTGATGGAGAGAGCAATGCTTCGTGGATCGGAGCAGTGTCGCTCCGAAACCCTGAACCCTCACTGACTGCTCGACGTGTTTTGTCGTTCAGGATTTCGGCAGCAGGGTTGCGTGACCGGCGAGCAGCTTCCAACCTGAATCGGTCTTGACCCACGTATCAGTGACGAGCACGAAAACGTCGAATGCCCGGCCCTGGTAACTGCCTTGCTGATGCAGCTTGCCGGTGAGCACTGCAGTGGCGTTCAGCACCCGCACTTTGACGTTTTCTGTTTCGTTCACTTCCAGCTTGAGCTCGGGTGAACCAATCTCGGCGAGCAGATCGCTCTTGCTCTTCGTCTTGCCGGCTGACGTCGTCAGGATGAAATCTTCAGCATAAAACGCTGCCGCTTTGGCAGCCTCGTTGTTCTTGATCGATGCGTTCAGCTGCACATCCGCCTGGATGACCTGCGTTGCAGGATCCAGCTCCTGGGACAGAGCCGGTGTAGCGCTCAGGATCAGTGAAAGGAGCGTTGTGAATTTCATAGTGCTGCCGTAGATAGCAAGTCCGCCAGCGCGCGAATACCAACGTTGGATAGGTTCCTCTGCTATCGACGACCGCGTAGAGTGCACGCACCCGGAGGACTTCACATGACTGCACCCATGACTCGCCGCCGGCTGCTGCGTGTCAGCGCGATTTCCGCAACCGCTGTACCGCTTGCAGCGCTCTTCACGCGAACTGCTCGTGGAGCGGACGCGCCGCTGATCGCGCCGACGGATCCCGCAGCCGTCGCCGTCAAGTACGTCGAAGATGCCGCGCAGGCAAAGAGCGCCGAGTCCGGCAGCAACTGCGCAAATTGCGCGCTATATGACGGGGGTCCTGACTCCACCCAAGGCCCATGCTCGGTCTTCGGCGGCAAGCAGGTGAAAGCTGCCGGCTGGTGCACCGCCTGGACTTCGTTATGAGGCTGAAGCGCGATTGTTGATCGCCAGGCAACACTGATGTGGAGCGGGGCGGATTTATCGCCCAGCCGCGCCGCGAGAGGATGCTGTCCACGGACCAACGGACAGAGCATCCATGAATATCCGCAGAGCAATCGTAGTCGCCGCATTCCTCGCCCTCGCATCGCTGCGCGTGCTCGCAGCCGACGCCGTGCAATCTGCGCGACCGGATCCCGAACTGATGAACCGGATGGGTCTGCTGTATGCGACGGGAACGGGCGTGCCTCAGGATTACGTTGCAGCGCTGGCCTGGTATCAGCGCGCGGCAGAGGGCGGGTCCACCAGCGCGATGAACAACATCGCGACCCTGTACTTCCATGGTTTCGGAGTGCCGCAGAGCTACGAGGAGACAGCGAAATGGCTGCGACTCGCGGTGAAGCAGGGCGACGCAACCGCTCAAAACAGGCTCGGTGCCCTGTATGACGACGGCCTGGGCGTTGCGAAGAGCGCTCACGACGCGTTCGAGCTATTCAGCCTCTCAGCCGCTCAAGGCTATGCGCCGGGCATGGCGAACCTCGGACGAGCTTATGCGCGCGGCAATGGCGTGAAGAAGGACGAGATACATGCCTACACGCTGATCTCCGCTGCCGTCGAAATCGGCCTGCGACAGCGCGACCGCGACGCCGCGCTGTACGAACTGGGCGCGCTCTCGCAGCGGCTCGATGCGAAGCAACTCGAGCGCGCACAGGCGGACGCTCGCACTCTGGTAGGGACGCGGTCCAAAGAGGACACCTATACCTTGATCTAATCGCGGATTGCAGCGGCCTTCGCATACGCTCGACCGGGAGCAAATTCGTCCGGAGCGAGCGCGATGTCCCTTCGTATCTGTTGCGGCGTACTCGGCCTGGCTTGCGCTTCACTGGTGCAAGCAGCGGATGACGGCGGCCAGTTCTACGGCCTGCTGCGCCAGCGGGATCTCTCACCCTTCGGCTTCCTGCGCCTCGACATGCGTCCGGCGCATGCCTTGTCGATCGAGCCCGGCAGCTGGGCGCTCGAGACCGAGATCGGCTATCAGAACACCTGGGCGTTGAGCCCGGAGGTCGAGGACTATTTCACCAGCCTGGAGCCGACCGGGCGGCGCCGCCTCGGGCCGGCTGAAGTGCAGGCGATCCAGGCTTTGCCGGGCGAGAACTACGAGCTCGACATCGAGACCGCGCTGTTCGACGTGACGTTCCACTACAAGCTGTCACGCGACTGGACCGTGTACGGGATCGTCAGCGGCATCACTTACCAGGGCGGCTTTCTCGACAGCACGATCGAGAGCTTCCACGACACCTTCGGCTTCAGCAGCTTCGGCCGCCCCGCGATCGCGCGCAACCAGGCGTCGCTCGTTTACGACCTGAAGGGCGGGCAGACGGTGTTCCTGGAAAAACCGACCGATGGCGGCTTCCTCGATCCCGTGATCGGCGCCCGCTACACCGGATGGCAGCCCTTTGACAGTTGGCGTCTCTCGCTCGAAGCAGCTACGAAGCTGGCGGTCGGTGGCGAGAGGTTGCTGCTGTCGACGGGTAAAACCGACTACGGCATGCAGGCATCGCTGCAGCATCCGGGCATTCGCCATGCGTTCTACATCGATGTCGCGGCGGTCTACTACTCCGGCGCCGATCAACCTGCGCCGCAGGAATCGCAGGTCATTCCCACGCTGGTGCTGGGCTACGAGTACCAGCTCACTGCGCGCACTAATCTAAATCTGCAGGCCTACGTCAGCACCAGCCCGTACACGGACGAGGTGACGGATCTCGATGAGCTGACCGGCATGAAGTACCAGTACACGCTCGGCGTGCGCCACCGCTACGACAACATGATCTTCACGTTCGGCTTCACCGAGAACGTGCAGAACATCAACAACACGCCGGACATCGGCTTGCAGCTAGGCTTCGCTTACGTTCCGCATCTCCGCAGGTGACTAGGGAGTGCGCCCCGCAGCACGCTCGGATCGCTTGGCTCTCTTCGCCGCACGCTTCTCCTCGAGCGTCTTGGCCGGTTTGCGTTTCTGCTCTCGCTTCTGGTCCATACCCTTGCTCACGTGCAATCCCCTTCAGAGTTGCGGACGGGTCGCGCGGCGTTCTGCCGCTGTCGCTTGATCTGTCGTACGTGCGCATAGCCGACCAGTTTCCTGCTTTGCTCGTCCCAGAAGTGGAACGTCAGGCAATGGAAGCTGGACCACAGAGTGATCGGCTTGACTTGCTGGAACAACCGCTCGCCCTCGTGGCACTTCTGCAAGTTGTAGTTGGGGATGCGCGGGCTCAGGTGGTGAATGTGGTGGAAGCCGATACTGGCCGAGAACCATTGCAGCACGCGCGGTAACTTGTAGAAGGAGCTGCCGCGCAGCGCTGCCGCTGTGTAGTTCCAGTTGTCGCCGCGCTCCCAGTAGGCGTCTTCGAACTGATGCTGCACGTAGAAGAGCCAGACGCCCGCGGCGCCCGCCACCAGCAGCACGGTCGATTGAATGAGCAGATAGGGCCCGACGCCGAAGATCCAGCTCATCGACGCCACCGTGCAGAGCAGCACCAGGTTCATCCACCAGACCGAGCGGCGCTGGCGTCGATCCGCCTTGGGCGAAGCGAAACGGTGATTGATCAGGACCAGATAGAACGGGGCGAGCACGAAGAGCACCAGCGGATTGCGCGACAGCCGATAGGCGAATCGACGCCACGGCGACGCTTCGAGGTACTCCTGCACGGTCATGGTCCAGATGTCTCCGGTACCGCGCTTGTCGAGATGCCCTGCGGTGCCGTGATGGATCGAATGCTGCCAACGCCAATGGTCGTACGGCGTGAACGTCAGGGCACCCGTGATGAAGCCGACGATGTCGTTGGCCCGGCGCGAGCGGAAGTACGAGCCGTGGCCGCAGTCATGAAAGATGACGAACAGGCGCATCAGGAACGCGCCTGCCAGGATCGCGGGCGGGATCGCGAGCCACAGGGAGATTCCATGTGCATGGTAGATGACATACCAGAGCAGCAAGTACGGAATCAGCGTAGTTGTCAGCTGCCATAGGGCGCGCTTGGTGGAGGCATGCTGATACGGCGCGACGATGGCGCTCCAGGCTGCTCTATCGACGTGCTCCGGCGCGCCAGCCGCATTCGAATCGACCGTGGTCATTGACTGCTCCGCCCGCGATTTTGCGGTCACTGTACGCGCAGTCCTTGTTCTGCACCATCTGCGCAATCGGCAACCTTGTGGCCCGCCTTGCATTCGGCACACTTTCGCGACTTTTCACGGAAGGAGCCCAGGACATGCTCGGATCTCGCGCCGTTGGGGTCATCGCAGCGCTTGCGCTCAGCACGGCTGCCGTTGCCGGGGACGTCGTCCATTTGGAGCAGAACTGGTCGCCGGAGCTGCGCGAGCAGTTCTATTTCGCGCCGCAGGGCTCGCATCTGATGCCGTATGAGTGGTTCCTGGCCCTGGAGCGGTCGGGCGACCAGACGTTGTTCTCCTCGCCGCAGAATCTCGCGCGATTTGGCTGGCTCTACCACGACAAAGCATCGCCGCAGCTCAATCCGGGACGCCTGCCTATCGGGATGACGAAGGAGCCCGCGACGGCGCCGGGCGGCGGCACCTGGCTGGGAATGACTTGCGCCGCTTGCCACACCAGTGATGTGTCGCACGAAGGCAAGGTCGTCCGCATCGACGGCGCCCCCGCGATGCTCGACTTCGGTTCGTTTCTCGGCGCGCTGTCGAGCGCCGTGCTCGCGTCGAATCCGGCGGTGGACGCGGAAAAGTTCAAGCGTTTCGCAGCGCGAGTGCACACCGCGCGGCCTGACGGGCCGACGCCAGAGCAGCTCGCTGCGCTGTATCAAGAGTTCGCTGCAAAGTTCGTCGGGCGTGCCTGGATGCGCACGCCGCCGCTGCCGGCCGGCCCGGGACGCGTCGATGCCTTGACGCAGATCGTCAACTCGCTGGCGGTGTTCTATCTCGGCACGCCGGAGAATCTGCATCCGCCGGTGGCGCCGACCAGCTTTCCGTTTCTATGGCTGACGCCGCAGTTGGACTTCGTGCAGTGGAATCCCATCGCATCCAGCCCGATCGCGCGCAACGCCGGCGAAGCGCTCGGCGTGTTCGGCGAAGCCAACTTCGGGCGCGACCCGGCCAGCGCACCGCTCAGCTCGACGGTTCTGTTCGACAAGCTGTTCGAGATGGAGCAATGGGTCGACGGCTTGTCGCCGCCGAAGTGGCCGGAGCACGTGTTCGGCAGGATCGATCAGACTCGCTGGCGCCGCGGCGCCGCGCTGTTTCAAGCCGATTGTCGCGGCTGCCACAACATGCCGCCGTTCGACATGACGCGCAAGGAAGACAACATCGCGGGCAAGCAATTCATCAAGATCACTCGCGTCCCGTTTCAGAGCGTCGGCACCGATCCGCAGTACGTGCAGAGCCTGGTGGGCCGCTTCGTGCAGACGGGCGGGCTCGGCTCGACGTTGTTCGGCGGCAGGGCAGTGGTGCCGGGCGCGGAGTTCTTCGCTACGACCACCGCGGCTGTGTTGAGGAAGGGCCTCGTCGACGCGAAACTTTCCGGCGAGCAGCAGCTCGCCTACAACGGCTTCCGCTTCTATCCGAAGGCGAATCCGAGCGACCCGAACGAGCAGCTCCGTCCCTGGCGGCCGCCGTCGCTCACCGGAATCAAAGCGGGTCCGCTGCTGGGAATCTGGGCGACGGGTCCGTTCTTCCACAACGGCTCAGTGCCGAATCTCTACGAAGTGCTGTCGCCGCCCGAGCAGCGCTCGCAGACTTTCTGGATCGGCAGCTCGGAGCTCGACACCCAGAAGCTCGGTTTCGTTTCGAAGGAACGCGCCGGCCTGTTCAAGTTCGACACGCAGCTGCCGGGCAATCGCAATGTCGGGCACGCGTATCCGAAGCAGTCGTACACGCACGAGCAAAGGCTCGATGTCATCGAGTTCCTGAAGGACCCGCAACGCTTCGCGACGACGACGCCCTGACGCCCATCCTCCGTGCCAGGCCGCGGCAGCCATGACGATCCGGGCCATTCGCGTCTCCTGTCGTTAGCGACTTGACGTAACCGGGCGGCACGGAACCCTGCGCGCGTCCTGGTCGTGTTTCCTTCTGAGCACTGTGCTCGATAAGAGTCATCCATGACCCAGCCCATCGACGTTATGCTCATCGAGCCCTCGGAGTCGGACGCGCAGAAGACCCTTGCCGCGATCCGTCGCAAGGCGCCGGGCGTCTCAGCCGTTCATGTCTCGGGCGCCGAGGCGGCAGCCGGCCTCATTTTCGACTACTGGCCCGCCGAAACGCCGCAGGTGCCGCGTTTGCTGATGCTCGATCTCACCACTGCAGGCGAGCCCGGCAAGTCGTTTCTGCATCGGCTCAGGAGCCATGCCGTCACCCGCAATGTGCCGGCCGTACTCATCCTCAAGCCCGTCGACGAAGATGAGCATGACGCGGAGCTCGCGAGCGTCCTCGACAAGTGGCTCAAAGCTTGACCATCTTCATGCCGCGCTCGCTGTAGCGTGGCCCGGCTGTCCTGCCCTTCGGCGCCGCTGCATCGAGTGCAGCGAGGTCTGCGCCGCTCAATGTCACGTCGGGCGCTGCGGCTGAATCTCGCATCGTCGCGCGGCGCTTGACGCCGGGGATCGGCACGATGTCTGCGCCTTGCGCCAGCAGCCACGCAAGCGCGATCTGCGCATTCGATACTCCGTGGCGCTTTGCTACCGCCGCAATCGCATCGACGATCGCGAGATTCCTCGGCAGGTTTTCGGCCGAATAACGCGGATCGTTGCGGCGCCAGTCGTCGGCCGGCAGATCGGCGAGGCTGCGAATGCCGCCTGCCAGGAAGCCGCGGCCGAGCGGGCTGTACGGCACGAAGCCGATGTTCAGCTCGCGACAGGTCGGGAGGATTTCCTCTTCGACGTCGCGCTCCCAGATCGAATACTCGGTCTGCAGGGCCGCAATCGGATGCGTCTTCGCCGCGCGCCTGAGCGTGTCGGCGCCGGCCTCCGAAAGTCCGATGTGCCGCACTTTGCCTTCCTTCACCAGCTGCGCCATGCCGCCGACCGTTTCTTCGATCGGCACTTTCGGATCGACCCGATGCTGGTAGAACAGATCGATCGTCTCGATGCCCAGTCGCTTGAGCGAGCCTTCGCACGCGCGACGCGCATTCGCGGGTGAGCCGTCCAGGCCGGCCATCTGGTCCCCATTCCACTTCATCGCGAATTTGGTAGCGATGATGAGTCCTTTGCGCTTGCCCTGGATGGCTGCGCCCACCAGCTCTTCATTGGTAAAGGGGCCGTACATTTCAGCCGTATCGAAAAAGGTGATGCCGAGATCGATCGCTTCGTGGATCGTGGCAATGGATTCGGTGCGGTTGGCAACGCCATACGTGATGTTGCCGCCGCTGATCATCGGCATGCAGCCGATCCCGAGCGCGGATACTTCGAGGGTGTCGCCGAGCGTGCGATATTTCATGGGACGTCTCCGGTGGGCGGCTCATTCTACCGACGGATTAGTCCGCGCCGTTACGTCTAAGAAAGGATGCACGCCGTCCGCGCATGTAATGTTTGCCTGACCTTGGCGATGGCAGCCTTGTCTTCGGCAAGGGTGGCGGCTGCGTCTTCGGATCATGCCCCCGTATTGCCGAGCCTGACCGCGCGCAGCACGCGCCTGGACACTGCGCGCCCTCCGGAAGTCCCCGACGATGCGACCCTGGAGGCGAGCGGCGCGACGATCGGCCACATTCAGTTCAACGCCCTGCAGCTCTTCGACATCGGCGGGCTCGACCAGGATACGGCGCTGTTTCGCCTCGCCAATCGCCTGCATATCCGTACGCGCGAGGCGACGATTGCCGACCAGCTTCTGTTTCGTGAGGGTCAGCCCTACGATCCGAGCACGATCGCGGAAACCGCCCGCATCCTGCGATCGACGCGCTATCTGCGCGACGCGAGCATCCGGCCCGTCGCTTATCACGACGGTGTCGTCGACCTCGAGGTGAAGACCCAGGATGTCTGGACCTTGAATCCCGGCCTGTCGTTCGGGCGGCACGGCGGCAAGAACACCGGCGGCTTCGAGCTCGAGGAGCTGAATTTTCTCGGCCTGGGCACCGAGATGGGTCTGAGCTTCAAGTCCGGCATCGATCGCGACTCGAAGTCCGTTTTCTACCGCGACCGCCAGCTCGGGTCCTCGTGGTGGGATCTGTCGACCGCTTACTCGGACAACAGCGACGGACGTCTCGCCGACTTCTCTCTGGAGCGTCCGTTCTATTCGTTCGAGACGACGCGCGCCGGTGGCGTGGCCGCCAATGACGACCTGCGGGTGGATTCGCGTTACGACCTCGGCAAGGTGATCGACAAGTTCGAGACCCACGCCAAGCTGGCAAGCGCCTACTTTGGCTTCTCGCATGGCCTGTCGAACGGCTGGGCGCGCCGCTATTCGCTCGGGTTCACGTACGACGATCATCAGTTCGCCGACGCGCCGGGCGCCGCTCCGGCGGTGCTGCTGCCGGCCGATCGCAAGCTCGTCTATCCATGGTTCGCTGCCGAATGGGTGCAGGATCGCTATGCCACGACGCGCAACCGCGATCAGATCGAGAAGACCGAGGATTACTCGCTGGGTTGGAAGCTACGTGCGCAAGTGGGTTTTGCCAGCTCGGCAGCGGGCTCGGATCGGGATGCTGTCATGCTCGAGGCCAAGGCCTCCACCGGCTATGACCTCACCGAGCGACAATCGTTGAGCTTGAGCGCCGATGCGGCCGGGCGCGTCGAAGGCGGCAGTCTCGAGAATGGCTTGCTGGGGGCCGAGGCACGCTACTATTTCCGTCAGTCGCCGCGCCGACTCTTCTTCATGGGACTTACGGGAACGGCGGGAACCCACCTCGACACGGATACCCAATTACTATTGGGCGGAGACAATGGCCTGCGCGGCTATCCGTTGCGCTATCAGGCGGGAACTGGTCGATGGCTCTTCACTGCCGAACAACGCGGGTACAGCAACTGGTTTCCGTTCCAGCTGTTCAATGTCGGTGGTGCGGTGTTCTTCGACGTGGGGCGCGTCACCGGGCGCGACCCGTTGGGGTCGGTACCGCAGGGTGTCTTGAAGGACGTAGGCATCGGTTTGCGGCTCGGCAACAGCCGCTCCGCGCTCGGCAATGTGCTGCACATCGATCTGGCATTCCCGCTCGATGGCGACTCGTCCATCGACAAGATGCAGGTCGTGGTCGAGACCAAGCGCAGTTTCTGATGCGGCTGATCCTCGCCGCTGCCCTCAGTGCGGTGGCGGGATGCGCGTCCGTGCCTCCGGCCGCCGATGTTCCGCCGCCCGTCGTAGCAGACGTTCCGCACACGTGGTCGGCTCCGCAGGTGAGTGCGAATCGCCGCATGCTCGGCGACACGGGTGCGAGCAATTCACTCCTGGCGGCAGATGAAGTGCTGGCAGCCGCTATTGCGTTCAACCCGCGCATGAAGCTGGCGCGGGCTCAACGCGACACGGGCGCGGCTGGCGTGCTCGCGGCACACGAGCGAGCCAATCCGACTCTGTCGCTTGCTCCAGAACATCTGATTTCTGCCGCAGCGGGTGTATCGCCATGGGTAGTCGCGGTGTCGCTGGTCTGGCCACTGCGAACTGCCGGGAAACGAGATCTGGCAATCGAACAGGCACTCGCAGCCGATGACGCGGCGCTGCTCAACGCTGCTGCGGAAGTCTGGTCGCTGCGCACCGATGCCCGATCGGTCGTGTGCGCGGCGGAGTTTGCCTGGGCCCGCCGCGCGCTCGCGAACGAGGAGGCGGGCTTGCGTGTCGATCTCGTCACCCGCATGGAGAAGCAGGCCGACGCGGGCATCGTGAGCCGGTACGAAGTAGCGCGCGCCCGTCTGGAACGGGATGCCTCCACGTTGCGATTGCATCAGTCGGATGCGGACGTCATCGCTGCACGTCATGACATCGCTGCCCTCGCTGGCGTGCCGCTGTCGGAGGTCGAGCTCCGGGAGCCTGGCGAGGGTTGCATCAAAGTCGACCCGTCGCGCGAGGTTGTTCCAGCGCAGGAGCTCGAGGCGCGAGCGATCGGCAGTCGACTCGACCTGCGCGCGAAGCTCGCGGAGTTTCGGAGCGCGGATGCGGCATGGCGCACCGAGATTGCCAAGCGCTACCCGGATCTGGCGCTCGGCCCGGGATACATGTACGACCAGGGCGACCGCAAGGTGACCTTCAGTCTGTCGTTCGAGCTGCCCATCCATTCGCACAACGCTGGCGGTATTGCCAAAGCCCGTGCCGATCGCGACCGTTTCGTCGCCGAAGCGGAGGTGCTGCAAGCCATGATCGTTGCGGAAGTCGCCAAAGCGGCCGATCAGCTCGCACAGGCGCGAGCGCAACTCACCTCGGCCCAGGCTCTGCTCCAGCAGGCACAAGCGCTGCTGGACCGGGACGTCGAGCGCGAACGAGCGGGCGAGCTCGACAGGCCGGCGCTCCTGATCTCGCGCATCGCGACGTTGACGGCCCGCGTCGACGAGCTCACAGCCGCGCGCGCTGTCGCAGACGCTGCAGCAGCCCTGGAAGCTGCGACTCAAACGCCACTGGCGTCACCGGAATTCAATACTGAAGCGGCCCGCGCTCTACTGAAGGCGCAATGAACTCACACAATCCAATTGCTTCGCTGTTGCTTGCGACGGTCGCGTTGCTCGGGTGTAGCCGCGAGCCTTCCGACGAACGTGCCGCGGCGCCGGCAGCAGCAAACTCCGATGCGGCGAGCGATGCTCCGGGCGTCACGGCGAACGCAGAAACTCAACACGGCATGGGCGTGGAGCTCGCTGCTGTCACGACCGCGAGCGTCGCAGCGCAGGCGCGCGGGACTGCGACTGTCATCGATTCGGCCGCCTTTGCAGCAGCGATTGCGGATCTGGAATCGCTGCGTGCGGAAGCTGCGGTCGCGGCTGGGAACGAGCAGCGCCTGGAGCAGCTCCTCCAGGACGGCAACGCGTCTCGACAAGCCGTCGATGCCGCGCGTCAGCAGAATTCTTCGGCCAGAGCCAAGCTCGCCGGCGCCGAGTCGCGCGCGCGGCTCGATTGGGGCGCGAAGCTCGCGAGTGCGACGGATGCCGCAAACGTGCGCTTCCGTGCAGACATCGTCAGCGGCGCCGTCACGCTCTTTCGCGCAGAATTTCCGGACTCTCTGGGTGCCGCGAGCGAGCTGCGCTACGAGCTACTGACTCCGCGCCGCGGACCCGTCGTGCTCGAATTCTTCGAGCGCTCGCATGCGGCGGCGCAGTTCGCCGCTGGCGAAAGCGTGCTGCTCGGACTTCGCGCGCAGAGTGCAAGCGATGCGTCGTTTCGTCCCAATGAGCGCGTGCCCGTCGTCGCGACGGCGCTCGGAGCTGCGCGGCCGTTCGTTCCCGCAGCCGCTGCGATTGCGTACCAGGGGCGTCTGTGGTGCTACGTCGCCCGATCTGCAGATCGTTTCGACCGCGTTGCTCTCGACAGCGAGGCGAGCAGCACCGAAGGTTATGCGGCTGATGAGTCGATCAAGGCCGGCGATCGGGTCGTGGTGCGCGGCGCGGCCCTGCTGTTGTCGCTGGAGCGCTCGGCGAGCTCCGACGTCGGAGCGAGTACCGACGAATGATGGTCGGCATCATCTCGCAGGCGTTGCGTCATCGCGGCATCGTCGCGGTGCTCTCGGTGGTATTGCTGCTCTATGGCGCGGTGCTGGCGTTTCGCAGCCGGCTCGACGTGCTTCCGGAATTCGTGCCGCCGCAAGTGGTCGTGCAGACGGAATCGCCGGGACTCGCGCCCGAGCAGGTCGAGTCGCTCGTCACGCTGCCGGTCGAGCAGGCTCTGAGCGGCATTCCCGCGACGGCGCGTGTCAGTTCGGAGTCGATCACCGGCCTGTCGGTGGTGACAGTCGTCTTCGACGATGACGTCGATATTCTCGTCGCCCGACAGGGCGTCGCCGAACATCTTGCCGAGCTGGCCGGCCGGCTGCCCGTGGGCGTGTCCGTGCCACGGATGTCGCCGCTCGTCTCCTCGACGATGGACTTGCTGAAGATCGGTCTCGTCTCGAAGACTGCGTCGCCGCGCGAGCTGCGGGACGTGGCTGACTGGGAACTGCGGCCCAGGCTCCTCGCCGTGCCCGGTGTCGCACGAATAACGGTCTATGGCGGCGAGCGGCGTGAGGTACAGATTCTGCTGGACAACGCACGACTCGCGGCTGCGGATCTCACGCCAAGCGACGTGCTGACTGCGGCGCGCGCGGCGACGGGTGTGCGCGGTTCCGGCCAGATCGATCTGCAGTCGCAGCGTATCCCGATCAGCGCCGGACTCGTCGGCGATCCAGTGCAGGTTGTCTCGCAAGCGGTAGTCGCCACGCGCGGCGAGACGACGATTCGTATCGCCGATGTCGCGCGGGTGCAGGACGGTCCGGCCATTCCCTTCGGCGACGCCGTCATTCAAGGCAAGCCGGGAGTGCTGCTCGCGATCTCGAGCCAGTATGACGCCAACACGCTCGAAGGGACTCGCGCACTGGAGAGCGCGCTTGCCGAGATGCTGCCGAGACTCAGGGCGCGCGGCATCGATGTCTATCCCGCGATCCATCGGCCGGCCACGTTCATCGAGCGGGCGCTCGGCAACCTCACCAAGACACTGGCGATCGGTGCACTGCTGATCGCCATCGTGCTCTATGCGTTTCTGCGCGACTGGCGGTCGGCGTTGATTGCTTTCATGGCAATCCCGCTGTCGCTGCTCGCGGCTGTGGTGGTGCTGAATCACTTCGACGTCGCGCTGAACACGCTCACCCTGGGCGGATTCGCCGTCGCGCTCGGCGTGCTGGTCGACGATGCAGTCATCTATCTGGAGAACATCCTGCGACGGCTGCGGGAAAACGCAGGAGTAGCTCAGCCGAAGGCGCGACTCGTCGTGATTCGCGATGCGTCGCTGGAGATCTCAGGCGCCGTCGTTTTCGCCACCGCAGTCATCCTGCTGGTGTTGCTCCCGGTCTTCTTGATGCCGGGCGTGCAAGGCAAGTTCATGGCTCCGTTGGTTCTGGCCTTCGCGCTTTCCGTAGTCGCATCGCTGGTCGTGGCGCTCACCGTAACGCCCGCACTTGCGGCCCTGCTGCTGCGTCCGGGTGAGTCCCACCGGGAGCCGTCGTGGCTCTCGAAGCTGCGCTCCTGGCATCTGCTGGCGCTCGAGCGCTGCACTCGCCATCGCACAGCAGTGCTCGTGACTCTGGGGATCCTGCTGACCGGGGTCCTTGCGCTCACGCCGCTGCTCGCGGGCGAGTTCATGCCGAGTTTCCGCGAAGGGCATTTCGTCGCGCAGGTGTCCGCCCGTGTGCCAGGGACTTCGCTGGGTGAAATGGCACGGCTCGGCGAACGGATCAGCTCGGAAATCCTCCAGCTTCCCTACATCGCAACCGTCGCGCACCAGATCGGCCGCGCGGAGCAGGGCGAGGATACCTGGGGCCCGGAGCGCTCGGAGTTTCACATCGAATTGAAGCCCGACAATCACATCGACCAGGAACGAGTGCAACGAGAGCTGCGAGAGCTGTTCGCACGCTATCCGGCAGTGCAGTCCGAGGTGCTGACGTTCCTGGGCGATCGGGTGAGCGAGTCCTTGTCGGGAGAGACTGCGCAAGGCGTGATTCGCGTGCGCGGCAACGACATCGACGCGATCGACCGCGCCACGGCGCGCTTGCTCCGGGAGATCGAGTCCGTTCCCGGGATTGCCGACGTCCAGTCTGCACATGCGGGACTTTCCGCGGAGCTGTCCGTGAACCTCTTGCCGGCACGCCTGGCGCTCTACGGACTGCGCGCGGGCGACGTCCTCGACGTGATGGAGACTGCATTCGCCGGCACGATCGTCAACCAGGTCTACGCAGGCAATCGCACCGTCAACATCGTCGCGCTGCTGCCGCCGGCGCAACGCGCAGACCCGCAGAGCGTGCGAAAACTCCCGCTGCGTTCGGCGAGCGGTCAATTCATCGCGCTCGGGGATGTCGCGCAGATCTACGTCGCGACGGCTCGCTCGGCGATTCGCCACGAAGGCGGCCAGCGCATGGGCGTCATCACTTTCAACGCGGGCACGCGCGCGATCCAGCCGGTCACTCGCGATGTGCAATCGATCCTGTCGCGCGATGCCGCTCAGCATCGCGATACCTGGACGGAACTTGCCGGCGAGGCCGAGCAGCAACAGCAGACTCAGCGCAGCCTCATGGTGTTTTCGTCGATTGCCCTGGTGCTGATCGTCCTCGTGCTCACGGCCGCGTTCGAGCGCCGGGCGCTCGCTCTGATCGTTCTCGTCAACGTACCGTTCAGTCTCATCGGCGCAATCCTGGCCCTGGCAGCTACCGGTCAATCGCTATCACTGGGCGCTCTCGTCGGGCTGGTCACGGTGTTCGGCATCAGCGCCCGCAACGCGATCCTGCTGCTTGCTCACTGCGAAAAGCTGTTGGAGGAGAGTCCGGGCGCGGCGTGGACACCCGAGCTCATCGATCGTGGTGCAGCCGAGCGCCTCTTGCCCGTGATCATGACGGCCGTGCTGACTGCGCTCGGCCTCGTGCCCCTTGCGGCCAGCCTGGGCACGGCGGGCAACGAGATCGAAGGGCCGCTGGCCATTGCCGTTCTCGGCGGGCTCGTCAGCTCGACAGTGCTGTGCCTCGTCGTGCTGCCAGCCTTCATGCACTGGATCGCACAGTCTCGGTTCAACCGCCTGTTACGCGTGCCGGCCGAATCCCTCTGAGCTGCAGCAGATCCCATAGATTCCCGTACGGATCCTGGAACACCGCCACCGTTCCGTAGCTCTCTTCCTTCGGCTCGCGGACGAACACGACGCCGCGTTCCTGGTAGCGCCGGAAGTCACGCCAGAAGTCATCGGTGTGGAGAAAGAGGAATACGCGTCCGCCGGTCTGGTTGCCGATCCGTGACTCCTGCTCCGGGCCGACTGCTCGCGCCAGCAACAGCCGCGACTCCGTCGAGCCGGGAGGTGCCACCAGGACCCAGCGCTTGTTCTGCGCTTCGATGAACGTGTCTTCGATCAGCACGAAACCGAGCGTCTCGACGTAGAACCTGAGCGCCTCGTCGTAATCGCGCACGACCAGCGAGATGTAGCCAATAGTCTGTTTCATACCGCCAAGCTTACTTGCATGGTCACCGAACGGCACGTAGGCTGCCGCGCCATGAAAGCCTACTTCACTCGTCATGCTTCACTCGTTGCTGCCGGTCTGCTCGTTACCGCGAACTCCGGTATGGCCCAGGACTCCGCCCGCGTCACGCCGATGACACCCGACGTCGTCGACAAGTACGAACAGACACTCCCCTCGGCTGATTTCGTTCGTCGCGAGACGATGGTGCCGATGCGTGACGGCACGAAGCTCTACACGGTCGTCGTAATGAAAAAGGGCACTGCCAATGGGCCCATCCTCCTCTCGCGCACGCCCTATGACGCTCATCACGAGACCCATCGGGTCGCGAGCCAGCGGATCGTCGACATCCTCGAAGTGATGGATGCCGAATTCGTCGAAGACGGCTACATCCGCGTCTATCAGGACATTCGTGGCCTGCATCGCTCCGAGGGCGCTTACATCATGAACCGGCCGCTGGCCGGGCCGCTGAATACCACGGGCATCGACGAGGCGACCGATGCCTACGACACCATCGACTGGCTGGTGAAGAACGTTCCCGAGTCGAACGGCAAGGTCGGCGTTATCGGCAGCTCCTACCTCGGCTTCACCGCATTGATGGCCGAGATCAATCCGCATCCCGCGCTGAAGGCAGTCGTGCCGCAGAGCCCGATGGTCGATGGCTGGATGGGCGACGACTGGTTTCACAACGGCGCGTTTCGCGTGCTCTCGCTCAACTACGCGGTCGGTCAGGCAACCAACAAAGCCGAAGGCGGTGGCGACTTCGCTCTCGGCGGCGGCGACGATTACACGCGCTACCTGGAAGCCGGCTCGGTCGCGGACTTCGTGAAGCTGCTCGGCATCGGGCACTATCCCGGCGTCCGCAAGTTCCTCGAGAACCCGGCGTATACCGACTTCTGGTCGCTGCAGGCGGTCGACAAATGGCTGGCGGCGCAGCCGCTGACGGTGCCGACCATGCTCGAAGTCGGGCAGTGGGATCAGGAGGACAGCTACGGCGCACCCGCCGCCTATCGCGCGCTCGAACCCAAGGACACTCGCAACGACATGGTCTCGCTCGTGATCGGGCCGTGGCGCCACTCGGGAGCGAATCACTATGGCTACGATCTCGGCAGCCTGACTTTCACCGGCGATACGGCGCGCGAGTGGCGCGTGCAGTACGTGAAGCCGTTCTTCGATCACTGGCTCAAAGGCGCTCCCGATCCGCACACGCCGCCGGTGCTCACGTATGCAACGGGCGTCAACAAGTGGGAAAGCTCGCCGCGCTGGCCGATGGGCGTTGCGGCGCCGATCTATCTGGCGGCCAACGGCGTCGCCACTTTCGAGCGCCCGTCGACGGCCGGGCAATACGAATATGTGAGCGACCCCGCTCATCCGGTGCCGTTCATTCCGCGCCCGATCGACATGAGCGACCCGACGCAGTGGAAGCCCTGGCTGGTGCAGGATCAGCGCTTCGTGTCGGATCGCCCGGACGTCGCGCTGTGGAAATCCGCGCCGCTCGACAAACCGGTGCACATCATGGGTGCGCCCGAGGTCGATCTGTTTGCTGCGACCAGCGGCACCGACAGCGATTGGGTCGTGAAGCTGATCGACGTGTATCCCGACCACACCCCTGAGCCCGCTTCGCAAGGCGCGAAGCCTTCGATGGCCGGCCTCGAGCTGCCGATCGGCATCGAGATCTTTCGCGGCCGCTATCTGAAGAGCTTCGCGGCGCCGGCACCGCTCAAGGCAGGTCGCGTCGAGCACTATCGCTGGACGCTGCCGAACGTCAACCACGTGTTCCTGCCGGGTCACCGGATCATGGTGCAGATCCAGTCCAGCCTGTTCCCGCTCTACGATCGCAATCCGCAGACCTACGTGGACAACATCATGTATGCGAAGCCCGGCGACTATCGCAAGGCGACGCAGAGCATTTCGTTCGGCGGCAGCAGCGCGAGCGCCGTGGTGTTGCCGGTGGTGCGCTGAAGCCGATCGCCGTCGGCTTGAAAATTATTCCTGCGCGCAATTTAAAGGGAACCGTTCGCGAGCCTTCTTCGTGTCCTGCTGTAAAGGCAGAAGGGCACGGACAGTTTGCGGCACCGAAAGAAATCGACTCCGAACGAGGATCGTTCGCCCAAGTTGCAGTGGCCGTTCACCGAGCGGCGCGTCGGCGACCGACGCATAGCTGACCGCCGCAAAGGCGAGCGACGACTAGGTGACCGGCGCCAGGCGTCTGCGCCCGAAACCAGCGATGCGGCGCCATCGTTTACCGGCCGCGAGCGGCAGATCGTCGATCAGCTGATGCAGGGAATGACCAACCGCCAGATTGCGTACTCTCTCGGCATTGCGGAAGGGACGGTCAAGAAGCACCTGCATCACGTCTACCAGAAACTCGGCGTGCGTAGCCGCGTGCTGCTGATCGTCGAGCAGAGCTCGAAGAATCGGTGACCGTTGCCTGGCAGGCAAGGCGACCGGACCGGCCGAGCACCTCATCGAGCTCGACGGCGCAGGCCGGCAGTTGCGCCGGGAGATCGAGGTACAGATCGCGCAGCGAGCACGGTTGGAGTCCGCGCTCCAGCCAGTGCTGCAAGAGGCGCTCGAAGGCCGGTAGCAACCTCATGCCTTCGAGCTCGGCATGCAGCGTGAAAACGTGGTCGCGGCGCGGTGGCGCGAGGCTGTAATCCAGCACCACCTCCGCAACGTTGTGCTCAGTGCAGCCTGCGAGGCCGATCACTTCATCGAACGTCGGCAGCGTCGTCGGCAACTGCGGGCAAACGGCCCGTTGCTGCACAGGCGCCGGCGTGAATGGACCGATTCCGCGCGTATCGCTCGCATACTCGAATCCAAGCTCGGCTTCGAGCGCCGGCACGTATTCATTGATCTGCCAGCCTGCCGCGCCGTGCACTTTCGGCTGATCGCGAAACACCCGCTGAAAGGCCTCGACGGCGAGCTGCATCTGCCGGCGGGTCCATGAGTCGTCGCGGGTAGTGACGTTGTCTTGCCATAGGACATGATCGTGGCAATGCACGCCGACCTCGAAGCCGGCATCGCGAACGGCGCGCATGGCGTCTTGCCCGTGCTCGCTGATGTCAGGTCCAGGCAGCAATGTGCCGTAGCACAGCGTCTTCAGTCCGTAATTTGCAGCGACCGAAGTGCGCATGACCTTGGCGAAGAAGCCCGGACGAAAGATGCGCCGCAACGCCCGGCCGGTATTGTCGGGCCCGAGGCTGAACAAAAACGTCGCGTTGACCCGATAGCGCCGCAGCAGCTCGCGCAGGCGCGGTACACCCTCCAGCGTGCCACGCAGCGTGTCGGCATCGACCTTGAGTGCAACTCGCGCAGTCATCGGCCGAGGGCCGAGGTGAACGCGGCGAAACTGGTCTCGTCGATCGTCGCGAACGTGCCCGTGGGCGTCAGGTCGCGGGCCTGCTGCAGATCGTGCGCGTAGGCATCGAAGATGGCCGAAAGTGCAGTGCGCATGTCCGTCGTCGGCCGCCACTGCAGCTCTTTGCACGTGTTCTCGATCCAGGGAACGCGTGTCTGAATGTCCTGATAGCCCTCGCCGTAGTACTTCGCCGACGACACTTCGGTTATCCGCACGCGCTGCGCCGCCTCCCGGTACTCGGGACGCGACCGCGCCATCTCCAGCATCATCTCGGCGAGTTGCCGGATCGAGTAGTTGTTGGCGGGATTGCCGATGTTGTAGATCTTGCCCGAAGCGATGCCGCCCGGGTTTGCAATGATCCGCAGCAGGCAGTCCATCGCGTCGTCGACATAGGTGAACGAGCGCATCTGCGCGCCGCCGTCGACGAGCTGGATGTTCTCGCCGCGCACGATGTGGCCGAGGAACTGCGTCAGCACCCGCGAGCTGCCTTCCTTCGGCGTATGAATGCTGTCGAGCCCGGCGCCGATCCAGTTGAACGGCCGCACCAGCGTGAAGTCGAGCCGTCCCTCCAGCCCGTAAGCCCAGATGACCCGGTCGAGCAGTTGCTTCGCGCAGGAGTAGATCCAGCGCGACTTGTTGACCGGGCCGAGCACCAGGTTCGAGGCGTATGGATCGAACTTCGCATCCGAGCTCATGCCGTACACCTCGGAGGTGGACGGAAAGATGATGCGCGTCCCGTACTTCACGCAGTGCCGGATGATCGGCAGGTTCGCCTCGAAGTCGAGCTCGAATACTCGCAGCGGCTCGCGCACGTACGTCGCCGGCGTCGCAATCGCCACCAGCGGCAGCGCCAGGTCGCACTTGCGCACGTTGTATTCGACCCACTCGCGGTTGATCGTGATGTCGCCTTCGACGAAATGAAAGCGCGGCTCGTTGCGGAAGCGCTCGACACGATCCCCCTGCAGGTCCATGCCGTAGACGTCCCAGTCGGTCCGTGCGAGCAGCGCATGCGTCAAGTGATGGCCGATGAATCCGTTGACGCCCAGGATGAGGATGCGTTTCATGGGAGTGACTCGCCTAGAAAAGTCGCAGTTGTGCGTGCCCGCCGTAGCGATCCGCGAAAGAAGTCGCCGTGAAGGCGCTGCCCGCGAGCTCGACTCGCGTCAGCGTCAGTTGCTTGCCATCGCTGCAATCGAGCTGGAGCTGGCCGTCCTCGACGTACAGACACGGTGCCTGAGCCAGGTGGCGCGCCTCACCATCGAGGTAGCGGCTGCCGAGCACCCGCAAGGTCCATTCGCCGCAGCGGCCGAACGCTCCGGGGAACGGTGGAGCGACGGCGCGTATCAAGTTGTGAATTTCCAGAGCAGGTCGATTCCATTGGATCCTGCCGTCCTGCGGCTGCCGCCGTCCGAAGTACGAGCCGCGTGCAAGGTTGAGCGGAACGCGCGGCGCATGTCCGGCGAGCAAGTCCGGCAGGCAACGCTCGAGCAATCGCTCGGCCGCTGCCGCGACCTTGAGAGATACGTCGAGCCCGGTGTCATCGATGAGAATCGGCACCGGCTCCTGGCCGACCAGCGGGCCGGCGTCGGGCACGGCCTCCATGTAGTGCAGACTGGCGCCCGTCTCGGTCTCGCCGTTGACGATGGCCCAGTTGACCGGTGCACGGCCTCGATACTTCGGCAGGAGCGAGCCATGCATGTTCAATGCGCCGCGCGCGGGCGTCGCGAGCAGCCGATCAGACAACAGGTGGCGGTAATAGAACGAGAACAGGAAATCAGGGCTTAGCCGCTCGATCCTGGCGATGACAGCGTCGCCATTGGGATCGGCCGGAGCGATGACTGGGATGCGATGCTGCCGGGCGAGATCGGCAACGCTGCCAAACCATCGCTGCTCCGACGGATCGTCCTCATGCGTGAGGACCAGCGGCACGTGCACACCTTGACGCACGAGCACGCGCAGGCAGCGCACACCGACCTCGCTGTACGCGAATACGACTGCGCTGCTCACGACGACTCACCGCGCTCGGCTTCGATGACGGCCTGTACCACGTACCTGGGTCGATCGCGGACCTGCAGATAGATGCGGCCGATGTATTCACCCAGCAGGCCGATGCCGAACAACACGATGCCGATCATCAGAAACACGATCGCGAACAGCGTGAACACACCTTCGGCTTCGGGGCCGATGAGCAGGCGACGCACGGCCAGGTACACGACGAACAGGAATGACAGGGCGGCGATGACGATGCCGGCCATCGAGAAAAGCTGCAGCGGCACGAGCGAGAAGCCGGTCATCAGGTCGAAGTTGAGCCGGACCAGGCGATACAGCGAGTACTTCGATGTGCCGCTCTCGCGCTCCTCATGGCGCACGGGAATCTCGATCGATCGCAACGCGTACAGGCTGCCGAGCGCAGGCAGGAACGTCGTGACCTCGCGCGATTGATTGATGGCGCTGACGATCGCCCGGGAGTACCCCCGCAACATGCATCCCTGGTCAGTCATGCGAATGCCGGAGATGCGTCGACGCACGATGTTCATCGCGGCGGAAGCCTTGCGCCGCCACCACGCGTCGCGGCGCCGTTGACGAATCGTGCCGACGTAGTCGTAGCCCTCGTCGAAGCGAGCCACGAGTTGTGCAATCTCTTCGGGAGGATTCTGCAGGTCCGCATCGAGCGTCACGATGAAGTCGCCGCGCACGCGCTCGAAACCTGCCCTGATGGCCGCGTGCTGGCCGAAGTTACCGCGCAGGATGACGATCCTCGTCTCGTGCGGCCGCTGCTGGAAGGTCTCGCGCAACAGTGCGACCGAACGATCGGTGCTGCCGTCGTCGACGAAGATGCACTCGTACGGACGGTGCAGCGCATCGAGTGCCGGGTAGAGTCGTGCGATCAACGCCGGCAGGCACGACTCTTCATTGAACACAGGAATCACGACGCTGATCTGCGGCAGCGGGCGCAGTGCGATCTGGGCGCGCGCGCTCATGAGCGGTTCGCCAGTACGTGCCGCAGGTTGTCGCACACACGACGAACATCGGCGTCGGCCATCGCTGGGAAGAGCGGCAGCGTCACCGTCTCGCGCCCGATTCTCGCGGCGTTCGGATAGCGGTCCTCCCGATAGCCGCGCGCTGCATAGGTCGTCAGACCGGGAATGCACGGATAGTGGACACCGATGGCGATGCCGCGCTTGCCCATGGCTTGCTGGAATTGCGTACGCGTCATGCCGAGCCGATCGAAGGGCAGCAGCAACGTGAACATGTTCCAGCAGTGCCCGTTGTCCCCGCGGTCCGGCAGTACGCCGGGTGAGTCCGCCGACAGCTCGCTGAAGTAGATGTCGGCCAGCTCGCGGCGCCGCTGACAGAAGGCGTCGAGGCGTTCGAGTTGCGCCAGGCCGATGCGCGCAGCGACGTCGGACAGGTTGAATTTCCCGCCCGCGCGCAGCACATCGATGTTGCCCTCGTCGTCGCGCTCGATGCCGTGAAAGCGTTCGGCCTCGATCAAGCGGCCTTCCTCGGCGTGGTTGTACGCGATCGCGCCGCCTTCGATCGTCGTCATGTTCTTGTTGGGATGAAAGCTGAAGCACGTGATGTCGCCGAACGTGCCGATGCGCCGGCCGCGATAGAGGCTGCCGATCGCGTGCGCCGCATCCTCGACGACGCGCAGCCCGTTCGCGGCCGCCAGCCGCTGCAGGCGATCGAGGTCCACCGGCAGACCCGCGAAGTGCACCGGCATGATGGCGCGTGTGTGACCGGAGAGCGCGCTCTCAACTTGCGACAGATCGAGATTGCGGCTGCCGAGCTCCACGTCGACGAATACCGGTACGGCGCCGACGCGCAGCACGACATTGGCGCTCGCTGCAAAGCTCATCGCCGGCACGATCACCTCGTGCCCCCTGCCGACACCGGCCGCCAACAGGCCGACTTCGAGCGCAGCCGTGCCGGACGTGAGCGTGCGGACCGGACGACCACCGAGATAGGAGGAGAGGGCGCCCTCGAACTTGGCAACGTACGGCCCGGTAGTGATCCACCCGGAGCGCAGCACCTCGCCGACCTGAGCGATGGTCTGATCGTCGAGCGTCGGTCGCGCGAACGGCAGGTGAGTCATGCGGGACTCCGAGTGAGGAGATAGACGCCCAGCACGATCACGGCGATGCCGATGAGCTTGCTGGACTCGAGCGATTCGCCGAACAGAAGCGCGGCGCCGATTGCGTTGACGATGTAGCCGATCGACAGGAGCGGATAGATGACGCTCACCGGCGCACGCGACAGCGCGAGGATCCAGATCACGACGCTCAGCGCATAGCAGGCGATACCGCCCCACGCCCCGTAATGAGACAGGAGCTGCGGCGCTGCTGCCGCCACTCCAGGCCAGCTCAGCGTGATCTGACCCGTAGCACGCGTTGCCGCTTTGAGCAGCAATTGAGCTGCTGCGTTGAGCAACACGCCGCTGATCACGAGCACCCAGGTCACGACACTCATCGCCGGCTCACTGCAACCCGATGTCTGTCGCGGCCCAGGACGCGCATCGGCAGCCCGCGGCCGCGGAGATCCTCGTATGTCCGGTGCGGCATGACAGCGATGCCATCCGGCAGAGCGCGCCAGGTTTCTTCGAAGCGGGCCATGTCGTGGATGGCGTTGCCGGCTGCGTGTTGCAGCCCGTAATCCAGCTCGCCGTGCGTATCGACGAGGAACATCGTGCGCCGCAGGTAGAACGGCAGCGTCTGGTCGTAGGTCTGGACGGAGAAGATGGGCGCGTGCGCGGCGAGGTCGGCGGGGATCTGTGCCGCCAGCGATTTTCCGGACCGCAGGCCGTCGTGATGTCCGACGGTTGCGAACAGCATGGCGAGACCGGCGAACCAGGCGGCCGCAACCCCCACGATGGATCGAAACGGCCGGCCTTGCTGCGTGCAGCGCCAGCACCAGACCGCAATCGCCACTGCGACCAGATCGAACGCGGCGACGGCAGGCCAGGCACCATTGATCGCGTCCACCGCGATGGCGTCCGTATTCACGTGCGTGACGATCAGACCGTAGATCGGCAACGTCAACGCGAGCAGCACCAGAATGCCGATGCTGATGCGCAGTGCGCGCACGTCGAGGCACGACTCCCGGCTGGCAGTCAGCAGGGCAAGCGGCGGCAGGATGGGCAACACATACGGCGCCAGTTTCGAGTCGGACAGCGAGAAGAACACGACGACGAACACGCACCAGATCCACAGCAGGCGCCGAATGTCGAAGTGCCCGCGAGGTGCGTCGTTGCGCCAGCCATTCCAGAGCGCAGCGGCCATCTGCGGCAACCACGGCAGCACGCCCGCAACGAGGACCACCAGGAAGTACCAGGACGGTTCCACTCGCTGTGCTTCGTCGGTCAGGTAGCGCTGGAAGTGCTCGTGGATGAAGAAGAAGCGCAGAAAGTCGGGATTCGCGCGCGCGACTTCGATGAACCACGGCGCCGTCACGACCAGGAACACCGCCGCGCCCGAAACCGGCCGCAAGGTGCGCAGCATCGCCCAGTCACGTTGCCAGAAGAGATAGATACCGAGCACGGCGGCTGCGATGACGATAGCGGCCAGACCCTTGGTGAGCACGGCCAAGCCCAATAGCAGCCAGGTTGTGAGCATCCAGAGTCGACTTTCGCGCGGCGCCGAGCTCCGGTTGACCTGCGTCAGACAGAACGCTGACAGCATGGCCGTCAGCAGCAACGTGAATGTCATGTCCAGCGTCAGGACCTGGCCCATCGCGAAATGCAGGACGCTCGAGGCAAGCAGCACAGCGGCGAGCACGCCGGTGCGCGAGGACCAGAGGCGGCGGCCGAGCAGGAAGACCAGGAGAACGTCGAGCCAGGCGGACAGCAGCGTGCAGGCGCGTGCGGTCCATTCGCCTTCGCCAGCCAACTTGTACAGGGCGGCAGTGATCCAGTACTGCAGCGGGGGCTTCTCGATATAGGCAACGCCGTTCAAGTGCGGCGTCACCCAATCCCCGAGGAGCACTATCTCGCGCGGGATCTCGGCATAGCGGCCTTCGTCGGGATTCGCCAACGGTCGACCGAATGCCAGCGCGAACCAGATAGCGCTGAATGCGACCACCGCGCACGAGACCAGCAGAATTCTCAGTCGCAGCGAAGGTGCGACGGGCAGGAGGGCCGATGTGGGCAGGGCACTCAAGGACGTCTCGGGCCTCGGCGGCAGGTATGCCTCCGGGGTGTCGTTTGACGAGGCCCGCAGACCACTTCAATCGCGGCTCTTCATGACGTTTTTGCAGCGCGTATCAATTACACGGGTCGTGGATCGATTGATGCTGCCGGCGCGTCACGTCCAACACGTCTTGATGAGCACCTGGACGAATTGGACCATGTATCTGCGGTATTCGATCTGCGCTCTGGTTGTGTGTGCGGGGCTTCAGGGCTGCGCAACGCTGCCGAATGGCCACCTGTGGGGCGCGGACGCGACGCTGCGGCCGGGCTGGAGTCGCGTGCGAGAAGCTGCCGTCGACGCCGCGCGGGATCCGTGGGTCTGGGCGCCCGCCGCCGGCGCCGCTTTGTTTCAGATCGATGACTGGGATCGGCGCACATCGGATTGGGCGCGCACGAACACGCCTGTGTTCGGCTCGCAGCGCAGCGCTGAAAACTGGAGCGACGATCTGCGCGATGCATCCTCGATCGCGCACTACCTCACCATCGCGGCCACTCCGGGCGGAGACGATGCTGGCGACTGGATCCTTGCGAAGGGCAAGGCCACGCTCACGCAACTAGCCGCCGTCGCCGTGACGGGCGGCATGACGAAAGCACTGAAGTCCGCTGCGGATCGCGAGCGGCCCAACGGCAGCGACGAGGAAAGCTTCCCGTCGGGTCACGCCTCCAACTCGGCGGTGCATACCAGGCTCGCGTCCGAGAACCTGCGCTCGATGGAGCTCAGCTCCGGCGTGCAGCGCTCGCTCGATGTCGGTCTGGACGCGCTGACCGTTGCCACCGCTTGGGCGCGCGTCGAGGCGGGAGCACACTTCCCATCCGACACGCTGGTCGGCATGGCCCTCGGCAACTTCGTGGGTTCGTTCGTCAATCGCGCGTTCCTCGGCCTGGATGACTCGACCGCGGCTGTCGCACTGGCCTCGACCGAGCAGGGCATGGTCCTGCGCTGGGAGTGCCGGTTCTGAGGTAGAGTGCGTCCAGCACCGTGTGCGCCTGCCACAGTGTGATGCGATTGGTTTCTCTCGATCGCCCGTCTAACGAAAAATAACCGCCGCGGGTTCTCGATGCACTATCTGAAACTGCGACGCAGTCGAACAATACTGACCTCTTTCTCCGCTGCAGCTCTGCTGTTCATGGTGTTTCCCGGGATCGATCTCTTCATCTCCCGGCTGTTCTTCAACCAAGGGTTTTACCTGAGTCGGCAATGGTGGACGATGCTCATGCACGAGAGCATGGGCTACTTTCTCGGCTTGTCCCTGGCATCGGTGGTCGCGCTCTGCATCTGGAACAAGATGACGAAGCGCAACGTGTGCGGAGTCGATGCCAAGCGGGTCGTATATCTGTTTCTGGTGCTGGTCCTCGGTGCCGGCGTGATTGTGAATATGGCGCTCAAGGACAACTTCGGGCGCGCCCGGCCGCGGGACGTCGTGGAGTTCGGCGGGCTCAAGCACTACACGCCGCCCTTCGTCATCAGCGGCGAATGCGGGAAGAACTGCTCTTTCGCATCGGGCGAAGCGGCCGGCGGCTTCTTCGGCCTCGCCCTGGCGATGGCGCTGAGCAGACGCCGCGCGCTGCTGGCGGCAGGCGCCGGCATTGGCGCCTTGGTATCGTTCTGCCGCATTGCCAGCGGCGCGCACTTCTTTTCGGATACAGTCGTCTCCTTCTTCGTGATGCTGATCGTGGCGGACGTGCTGTACTACTACCTGGTCCTGGGCGAGTTCGAACGAGCGGCGCGAGTCCGACTGGAGGCCGAAGGACTGCCGGCACTGCCCGTCCGCGAGTCCTGACTTGAGATTCCAGACCTCGCACCTGCGGTTTGCGCTCGGCTTCTCGGTCCTGCTGTTTGCCGTCTGCAATACGATCAATATCGACAAACTGGCGAAGTGGTTTCGTCAGGGCGACGGTCTCGATTCCCTGGCGCTGGCTGCTTACCTGGTCGCCGGACTGTGCCTGTTCACGGTGTTCTTCACCCTCGTGGCACATCGCTGGACGATCAAGCCGTTCGCGATCCTGCTGACGATCGCCAGCGTCGCCGGGACCTACTTCATCGCGAAATACGGCGTCGCCATCGACACCTCGATGGTCCAGAACACCGTGCACACGGATGTCACCGAAGTCGGACAACTGTTGTCGTGGCAGATGATTCCGTACGTGCTGTTTCTGATAGTCGTGCCGGTACTCATCATCCTGTCGGCGGACATCACGTTTCGGGCACAGGGCAAGTATCTGCTCGGTTCGCTGAAGTTGATCTCGATCGCCTTTGGCATCGCCCTGGCATGTCTGTACCTGCAGTACAGCGCGATTCTTCGAGCCGGCAACGTCTCGAACAAATACATCGTTTATTCGCTGGTGCCGATCAACCTCATCTCGAGCTCGATCAATGCGACCTCCAAGGCAATCAAGCCGTACTTCAAGCGCAGCGAGAAGGATGTGGCGATCGCCGCGAGCGTTACGTCGCCGGACAATCTCGTGGTGGTCCTCGCGGTGGGCGAGTCTTCGCGCAGAAAGAACTTCAGTCTCTACGGTTACGAGCGGCGCAAGACCAACCCGGTGCTGGAGAACATCACCGGCCTGCATCTGCTCGACGCAATCGCGACGCGAGGCTCGACGTTGTATGCGCTGCCGAAGATCCTGGAGAAGAGCGACATCAAGCTGACGACGATCGTTTCGAAGGTGGGCATACCGACCGCGTGCTACGTGAACTACACGCTGTATGACAACTGCGCGGCCGTCGGCGAAACGAAAGTCAGCGACTGCGGGCACGGCGGCAAGTGCTACGACGAAGACGTCATCCCGCTGCTGAAGGAAAGTCTCGGCAGCTACTCATCCGGCTACCGCTTCGTCGTCCTGCACCTCGGCGGCGGCAGTCACGGACCGATCTACAGCGACCGCTATCCGCCGGAGTTTCAGCAGTTCGCGCCGATGTGCACCGACGCCGACGTCGCGAACAAATGCTCGATCGAGCAGCTCTACAACTCTTACGACAACACGATTCTCTACGTCGACCATGTCGTGGGGCAGGCCATTCAGACGCTCGAACGCTCCGGCGTTCCGTATGTGTTCATGTATCTGTCCGATCACGGCGAATCGCTGCTGGAAAACGGCCTGATGTTCCACGGCATGCCGCCGGGTATGTCGCTGCCGGCCGAGCAGGCCGAAGTGCCGTTGATCGTGAAGTCGTCGATACCGATCTCGATCGTGAAGCGCTCGGAGTATCAGCAGTCGGATGTGTTCGACACGGTGCTGGATCTGTTCACGATCCAGTCGGCGCAGTTCGACAAGGCCGGCAGCTTCCTCAAGAAGAGTCCCGAAGCGGCGTTGGCCGGCGGATCCTAGTGGCGATGATGCTGATGCGCATCCTGTGTCGAAGGATGCTCATAGCCACGCAGCTCCATGTATCGTGCGGTCTGGTCCGCGTCGAGCAGTGCAGTCTGCGCGAGATGCGCTTCCAGATGAGCCTGCCGCAATGACGACTGCAGCTCGCCGATGTGTCTCAGCGATGCCTGGAGCGACCGATCATCGACCCGCTTCGATGCGAACAAGGTATCGAGTTGCGCCTCGGCGTCGATGAGCTCCGCGCCGATCGTCTTCGCCTTCGAACGCATCGACGCTTCGATCGCGCGCGTTCGTGCCAGCTGCTCCGGTGTAAGGTGGAGCTGATCCGCAAGCGCAAGGACGTGGGCCGGACCGGGGTAGCCGTTGAGCTCGGCTGCCTTCGCAAAGCCCATTCCCTGGCCAGTTCGCAGCGCCTCGACATCGTCGCTCGACAGCGCCTTGATATTGCGTGCTTCCTGCCCGACGTACGGAGAGGCAGTCGGTTCACCCGCCCCGGCGACGGTCGTTGCAATCAAGGCCGCAGCAGAGACGAGCATTCGCGCTGACATGATGCGTAACCTCTATCGGAGTCGTCGCCGCCGGGTTCGCACGCGCCGCACCTGGCCCGCAGCCGACAACTGCAAGTGGGCAGCTTCGCGAGCTGCTGCCGCCGAATCGTAGCCATCCATTCGCTCGAACAGATCGCCGATCGGCTGCTGCTCGTACGTCGACAGCTCGTAGCCGAATCCCTCCAGCTCCTTGAAAATGCGCACGTACGCGCGTTCGGCGTTCAGGAGATCCAGCAGGGTTCGCATATATATATGTATGGGCAAGGCGCGAGCATCAGGCGACATAATCTTGCAAGCTGCGCCGCCGGCGCGATGTGATCTGCGTCACATGCGCTGCGCGTCGGCCAATCGGCCCTTCCGGTGTTCTTCCGGCGTGGCATCGCCGCCATTCATCCCCGGTAGTTCCACATGCATCGTGACACCGCCGCCCTCGTTGAGCGTCGCCCAGATCAGTCCGCCGTGCGCCTGGATGATCGAGCGGCTGATCGCCAGTCCCATTCCCAAGCCGTGCGGCTTGGTGGTCACGAAGTGCTCGAACATCTTGCCGAGCTGCGCTTCCGTCACGCCGATACCGGTATCGCGAATCAGGATCTCAACCTGGCCGGCCGCAACCCGGCTCTCGACGTGAATTTCGCGCACTGTGCCGCCGCCGTCAATCGCTTCCGCGGCGTTGATGAGCAGGTTGATCAGGACTTGCTGCAACTGTACCGCGTCGCCGAGCACCAGCGCCGGTTTGGCGCTGCGGACGAACTGCACCCGAATCTGTCGCTGCCGCATCTCGCTCTCGAGCAGCCGCAACATCTCCTCGATCGCCGTGTTGACGTCGACTCGTACGCGCTCGGGAGACTCTTTGCGAAACAATGCGCGCAGCCGGCGCAGCGTCTGCGCTCCGCGGTTTGCGTCGGCGATCACATCGTCGAGCGCCTCACCTGCGGCTGGCGCGGCGCCGCGCGCGGCGAGAATTTCCTTCGCAGCCTCCGCATTCAGGATGATTGCCATGAGCGGCTGACCGAGCTCATGCGCAAACGATGCGCTCATCTCGCCGAGCGTGGTGACTCGCAGTGCGTGAGCGAGCTCGTCACGCTGCCTGCGAACTTCGTCTTCCGCTCGCTGCCGACGTTCCTCGCTTTGCATGCGTAAAGCCTCGGCGCGCTGTCGCTGCGCGCGACTCACGAACAGGCCGACGACCAGCAAGGTCTGAACCAGGAACAGGCCGACGCCAGCGAGGATGTACCACTTGTACTGGTGCCAGATCGAGAACGGTCGATAGCGGACCTCGCTGGCCGCTGGCAGGCGCGCCTCGTCGATGCGCCAGCGATCCAGTTGACGCCAGTCGAATAGATTTCGATAAGCGCTGGCGCTCACCACGGGGATGTCGGAGGGAGCCTCGCCGCGCAGGATGCGCACGCCGATTTCTCCGGTTTGACGTCCCAGGTCGGCCACGCTGTAAACATGTCCGCCGACAGCTCCCAGCCCGACGTACTGGTCGAGGGCTACGTAAACGGGTGCGTTTGCGGACTGAGCGAGCACGCCTAACGCCTGGTGCGGAACGAAGGCGTCGCCCGCGCCATCCGTGAAGAGCGTCAGGTAGTAGATGAGGCTGTGAGGGGGCAGGGTGGAGACCTTGCTCTGGAGCTGCGGCATCGACAGATCGATCAGCCAAGCGGTGCTCACCCGGTGCTCGAAGCTCTGCAGCTCGCGACGTGCAACGGCCTGGATCTGCCGGTCGAAGCGCGAAGTGCCGCCGATCACGAAAACGTTGCGCGTATCGGGCTGCAGCCGCAGCGCCAACTCGAGCGTCGGCGCGAACGTTCGTTTCACCACGACCCCGGTAACGTTCGCGGGCAGCGTTCGTTCTGCGACTTCGACGGGATTCGCGCCGCAAAAGACGATCGGCACGCCGGGGAACAGCGCAGAGTCGTGCGGCAACAGAAAATTGAGGGCCGGCTCCATGACCGCAACGATCAGTCTGAGCTGGCGGTCGTGGTACTTGCGGCTGAGATGCTCGCGCAGCACGGCTTCGTAATCGGGGGCATCGAAGCGCGAGAGATTCAGCGACTCCGTGTAGAACTCGACCGGCTCCGGCGATCCGGCCCGCAGCACTTGCTGCAGGTTGTGGTTGATGATTGCGAGACCCGGCAGCTCCTTGTCCTCGTCGAAGACGATGAGCACCTGGGGACCGGAGTGCGCCCGCAGCGAGGCGCACATGGCGAGCGCGGCAACGAGCACGCACACGAGCTGTCGAAGGACGATGTCTCTGCGTCCGTTCACGGCGGGCCGATGATAGAGCGAACTCGGGCGTCACGCAGCCATTGTCGGCTTTACGCGCCGGGGGCAAGATGGCTGCCGGCCGGAAGGTGAAGGAACCATGCCCAACATTCCCGACGACCTCTATACCGAACCCGAGTCTTCGCCCGATACGCTGGCCAATCTGGGCCCGCTGCGTCGCCTGGCCGGCGTGTGGGAGTCCGATCAGGGTGTCGACATCAATCCGAAGGCCGACGGGCCGCAACGACGCGTGTACCGCGAGCAAGTGCGCATGGATCCGATCGACGCGCAGGCCAACGGCCCGCAGCTCCTGTACGGGTTGCGCTACCACATTCACATCAACACGCCGGAGGAGGCGATCACTTTCCACGACCAGGTCGGTTACTGGCTGTGGGAGCCGGCAACCGGGCTCATCATGCAATCGCTCGCCATTCCTCGCGGACAGGTCGTGCTCGCCGGCGGGCAGGCGCAGCCGGGCGACGACCGCATCACGGTCGAGGCCCGGCGTGGCGACCCGCGCTTCGGCATCTGCTCGACGACTTTCCTCGACGAAGCGTTTCGCACCGACTACTACCGCATCGACATCACCTTCAATCGCGACGGAAGCTGGACTTACGTGACGCGCACCGATCTGGCGATTCGCGGCAAGGTCCCGGCGTTCGATCACCGCGACACGAATACTCTGCGACGGACTGCGGCGCCGACGCCGAATCCGCTCGCGCTCACGGTTCGCTGAGCTTCATCGCGGGGTCGAAGTCGCTGCCGGCGATATCCTTGAACACGAGGAGCTGCGCGACCTTCGCGGACGCACCGTCGTAGAAGCCGGCTTCGCTCACGAACTCCTTCGGGTTGCGGAAAGTCCCGAACAGGATGTCGAACAGCGGCAGGTCGGAATAGTTGAACTGATGAACGCCGCGGCCGTGATGGACGCTGTGGCTCTCGGGCCGCTGCACGATGTAACCGAGCCACTGCGGAGTGCGGACGTTGATGTGCTGGAAGACGGCCAGGAACGTCGTGGCATAAAGGGCGTACGTGACGGCCTGCGCGCTGAGTCCCACCGCCACGGTCAAGCCAAGGGTCGTGAGAAAGGTGAAGCCCACGATGTCGAGCGGGCTGAAGTAGAACGCGCCAAAGCTGTCCAGCCGTTCGGCGCTGTGATGCATCTGGTGAAACGAGCGCCAGATCCAGTGCACCCGGTGCATGGTCCGGTGCCAGACATAAACCAGAAACTCGTAGATCAGCACGCCGATGGCTGCGCCGACGAGGGGGTTGAGCGCTTCCAGGTTGACGAGCTGGTAGCGGGCCAGTGTCTCGCCCCACAGCAGCGGCAGGTAGGACGACAGGTAGAAATAGAGCACGAACACGACCAGCGCCCGTATCCTCCAGCCCTTGACCCGAGGCAGGGCGCGGGCGGGGAACAGTGCTTCCAGCAGGATCAGGGCGGCGTACAGTCCCAGTACGGTCAAGGAGATCGGATCCAGCAGGATTTGCAGCGGCGTCGGCATGATGGGCTCCCCGAAGTGGCGTTGTTCGATCGGGGTCCACTTTGGTCGAAGTGCCCGAAGGGCTGCTTGGTGGCGGCATAATGGTTGAGTAATGATTCGGTAATCGAATGAAATACCAGGTCGCCGAATACCTCATCGACACGGCTCGCTACCGGATCAGTCACGGAGAGACTGTTCTCCCTGCTGAGCCGAAGGTCTTCGATCTGCTGGTCTACCTGATCCGGCATCGGGATCGGGTGCTGTCGCGCGAAGAGCTGTTTCGCGAAGTCTGGAACGGGCGCGAAGTCTCGGATGCGACGCTGAGCAATCACGTCAAGAGCGCTCGCAAGGTCCTCGGCGACAACGGCGAGCTGCAGCAGACTATCGTCACGATCCGCGGCCGCGGCTATCAATTCGTTGCGCCCGTCACGGTGATTCCGGAGAGCGAGCCCCAACCGGCAGCGACAGGACCCGTCGTCCGGCCCGCTGCGATGAGATGGCGCGTGCCGGCGGCGATAGCGGGTGTGCTGGTACTCGTCGCGATACTCGGTTGGCGCGCCTTCACGTCATCGCATGCGCCGGCGCTCGAATCGCCGTATGTCGTCGTCGTGCCATTCGATGTTTCCGGCGATGCGCCCGAAGCGTGGCGGCCGTTCGCGGACCAGGTCACGCGCGAAGTGATCCGCGATCTCAGCAAGATTTCGGGGTTGCGAGTGGTGCCGACGCCGTCCGCGTTTACGTTCAAGGACAACAAGGCGCGCGATCACATCCGGCGCCAGTTGCCCGATGTTCAATATGTGCTCGATGGCGTGGTCAGCATCTCCACGGACAACCAGTTGCGCATCACCGCCGCTCTGGAGGATCTCGGCAAGGGTCATGTCGTCTGGGACAAGGACTACGTCGGCCGCACCGACGACACGAATCTCTTCGCGATGCAGTCCGGCATCGCCGCGGCGGTGTCGGAGTCGTTGAAGGTTGCCATCCTTGCAGAGGAGCAGCGCGCACTGGACGAGTTTCCCACGACCAACCTCAAAGCCTACGAAGCGTACGTGGCGGGGCGCTATCAGCTCGATCTGCTCAGCCATGAATCCCTGCCGCGGTCGATCGAGCTGTTCGATCGGGCGATCGCCCTCGATCCGAAGTTTTTCGACGCCTACATCGCGCGCAGCGATGCCTACCGCCAGTTGTTCGGTTACTTCGAGCCGCCGATCAACATGCTGCAGAAGGTGGTCGACTCGATCGCCGAGGCGCAGGCGTTGCGCCCGGACTCTGCCGAGGCGTGGTCTTCGCTCGGTCTCACGTACGTGATGGCGTGGCGCTGGAAGGATGCGTGGATCGCGTTGAACAAAGCGAAGCAGCGCGATCCGACTCTGGCGCAGACGGCGCTGGGATTTGCGCTGTACTACTCCGGACTCGGCGAAGCCGAACAGGTCAAGCGCGCGCTGGCCGACGCCGAGCGCCTCGATCCGCTCAACGCGGAGATGGCGGACTGGGGCAACTGGGCGTTGTTCATGGTGGGCGAGAGCGAGGCGGCGCGGGAGTGGGTCGACAAGAAGATGCAACAGCATCCGGACATCGGTGTGCTGTTTTCCGGCGCCGGCGTCGGAGCCTATATCGCGGGCGATCCTGCCAGGGCCGTGCAGCTTGCCGAGCACGGCGCGGAACTGGATGGCTCTCCCGTCGCTTTGATCATGCTTGCACAGGCTTATGGCCACGCAGGGCAGCAAGAGAAAGTGCTGCCGTTGCTGGAGAAGGCCGCGAGTGGCGGCACCTATGTCTGTCCGTATGAATCTGCCGCTGCATATCTGAGTATCGGCGACAAGGAGCGCGCGATAACTCTGCTCGATGAGGCCGTGGCGAAGCGCTCCAACTGTCTCATCTTCCTGCGCAACGATCCGCGGCTCGAGCCGATCCGGCAGGATCCGCACTATCCGGTGTTGCTGAACCGCGTCGGCCTCGATGACACGGCTTTGGCGTCGTACAAGAGGTGAATTTCCCGATGCGAGTTTCTTTGATGGCAGTCGCCGCGCTGTCGGCATTCGTGCGCGTAGCCGCGGCACAATCGCCAGTGTTCGATTCGCACGTCCATTTGTGGAAGAGCGAAGAATCGCTGCAGGCTTATGAAGAGCAGGTGAGGAAGGCGCACCTGGAAGTCGCCGGCATCGGCGCGATGTGGTTCGGTGGGCCGAACCAGGCACTCGCGGGCAAGCCCGACGAGATCCGGGCCGGCAATGACAGCATCCTCGCGTTGGCGGCCAAGCATGCCAACGTAGTGCCGATCGCGACCGTCCATCCGTACGACGGACCCGCTGCGATCAAAGAACTCGAGCGCGTCGCGACCAAGGGCATCAAGGTGCTCAAGATTCATCCGCACACGCAGAAATTCGATCCCGACGATCCGCGCGTCCTCGCGCTCGTGCAGCGGGCGGGCCAGCTCGGCATCATCGTGCTGATGGACAACGCGAACATCCTGCCCGGCGACAGCGAGAAGCTGTTCAACCTCGCGCTCAAGGCACCGCAGACGCGCTTCATCTTCGCGCACATGGGCGCAATGAATTTCCGTTTCTGGAACATCCTGAAAGCGGTGCGGACCGCGGAGAACCTGTTCGCGGACAACATCAACTTCGACATCTCGGCGACCGTCTTCATGGTGGCCGACTCGCCGATCGAGGACGAATTCGTCTGGACGATCCGCAACGTCGGCATCGATCACGTGCTGCTCGGCTCGGACTATCCGCAGTTCTCGCTCGAACAGAACGTCACAGCGCTCGACCACCTGCCGCTCACGGATGCAGAGCGCGCGAAGATTCGCTACGCCAACGCACGCGCGCTGTTCGGCCTGCATTGAAGCGGGTGCTATACCACCTTAGTGGTACAGACATTACCCACTGGTGGTGTCGGTGCGTTTTGCACGTGGTTGTCGCATAGACAACTAAAACCGTTCGCGTATCGTTCACGGTCTTCCCTGCCGTTGCGAGTTCAACAAGCGTTGGCAGGAACAACCAGAAGACGTGGGGATACAACCGATGAGCAATGCGAAATTGATCGCGGCCTGCGCGGCCGCGTTAGGGTTGACCGTATTTGCAATCAACGATGCACTGGCCGCGCAGCGCGGCAACTCCAAGCTCGGGCAGCGCGACGAGGAGCTGGTGCAGCAGGCGGAGCAGGCCGGCAAGAGCCGCCTGGTCCTGATCGTCGCAGCGACGAAGGGTTCGATCAATCAAGCCGTAGCGGATATCTCCGCGCTCGGCGGCCAGATCCAGTTCCGGGATGACACCCTCGGCTATCTGCGGGTGAGCGTAGCTGTCGGACAGGTGAAGGCCCTGGCGGCCCTCGCTTCCGTGCAGGGTGTCGACGTGGATGAAACCGTGCCGCTGCCCGACCCGCGTCCCGATCCGGAAGGCAGCGCTGGGGTCAACCCGCAGGTGGCACCGAGTGCCGCGACTCCTCGCAACAATCCGTATCTGCCCATCGGCGATACCGGTGCTGCGCAGTTCACCGCGACGCACCCGACGTGGGACGGACGCGGCGTGACGATCGGCGTCGTCGACGCGGGCATCACGCTCGATCACCCGAGCCTGCTCACGACTTCGACCGGGGAACGCAAGATCGTCGATTGGGTGACGGGCACGGATCCGTTTACGGACAACGACCCGACCTGGCTGGACATGAGCAACCAGGTTTCAGGCGCCCAGTTCACGTTCCAGGGCCGCACCTACACCGCCCCTGCGAATGGCAGCTATCGCATTGCGCTGTTCAACGAGCGCGACCCGCGCCTCGGCGGCGAAGTCGGCAGCGACGTCAATCGTGACGGCAATCCGGCCGGCAGCAGCGGCCTCTTCGCGGTGCTGTGGGATCCGGGCCCGAAAGATCTGGTCTGGGTCGATACCAATCAGAACGGCAGCTTCGCGGACGAAGTTGCGATGACCGATTACAAGGTGAAGTTCGACGTCAACTATTTCGGCGTCGACAACCCGGCGACCCCGGTCGCCGAGCGCATGCCCTTCGTCGTGCAGACGGACGGCAAGCTCAAGGTGGTGAACATCGGCATCCCCTCGAGCGCGCACGCCTCGCACGTCGCCGGCATCGCATCCGGCAACGCGTTGTTCGGCGGCGCGATGAGCGGCGCGGCACCCGGCGCCAAGCTCGTCTCAGTGCGCGCGTGCCTGTTCATCGCGGGCTGCACCAACCATGCGCTCGTCGAAGGCATGATCTACGCCGTCAAGTCGGCGCACGTCGACGTGATCAACATGTCGATCGGCGGGTTGCCGGCGCTCAACGATGGCAACAACGCGCGTGCGGAGATCTACAACCGCCTCATCGACCAGTACAAGGTGCAGTTGTTCTTCTCGGCGGGCAACGACGGTCCGGGCATGAACACGGTCGGCGATCCTTCGGTGGCGACCAACGTCGTCAGCGTCGGGTCCTACCTGAGTCGCGCGACGATGCAGCTCGACTATGGTGCGGATACGCCGTTCACCGACAACCTGCATGCTTTCACTTCGAACGGTCCGCGTGAAGATGGCGGATTCAAGCCGGAGATCGTCGCGCCCGGCGCGGCTGTTTCCACGACCCCGATGTGGCAGAACGGCGTGGGTTTGCCGTACGCACTGCCGCCCGGATATCAGCTGATGAACGGGACGTCGATGGCGGCGCCGCAAGCGACTGGCGCGGCCGCCCTGCTGATCAGTGCTGCGCGACAGACTAACGTGCAGTTCAAGCCCGACCAGCTCCGTCAGGCGATCCGCTCTTCGACGCGACTGCTTGATTCGAGCCGCCTCGGCGTCTACCGCCAAGGCAATGGCATCGTGCAGACCGAGGCAGCGTGGAACTTACTGAAGACGAACATCAGCACGGACGAAATCGTCGCGCGCGTGCCGGTCAACACGGTGCTCAGCTCCTTCCTCGCGGAGCCGGGCGTCGGCGTCGGCATCTACGATCGCGAAGGAGTCGTGGTGGGACAGTCGTACACCCGCACCTACACGATCATGCGCACCAAGGGTGGCTCGCAACCGAAGACCTACACAGTGAGTTGGGTCGGCGGCGACGGCACGTTCAGCTCTCCCGGAACGATCGCTCTGCCGTTGAACGTGGCGGTGAATCTGCCCGTCACGATCAATCCGGCAACCGCCGGCGCGCACTCCGCGATCATGAATCTCGACAGTCCCGGCGCGGCGGGCATCGAGTTCCAGACGATGAACGTCGTCGATGCTGCTGACACATTCAGTGCTGGCAACAACTTCTCGGTAACGAAGAGCGGCCAGATCGGTCGTGCTCAGCAGCTCACGCACTTCGTGCGCGTGCCTGCGGGCGTGCCGGCGCTGAAGGTCGACTTCTCAGGACCGACGACGGCCGCAAACACCGGGCAAGCGCGCTTCCTGCGTTGGCATCCGTATGGCGTGGGCATCGATTCGAACGCCGTGTCGAACTGCTACCAGCCGCCGCAACTGCCGACCACATGCTCGACGGGCAGCGCGACCTCGCGCGTGACCGGCTCTCCGCTGGCCGGCGTGTGGGAGATCACGGTGGACGCGCGTCGCAGCTCCGATACGGACTTCGCGGACTACACCATGACTGCATCGATTCTCGGTGCGATCGTGTCGCCGAATCCTGATGTGATCGCCAGTGCGACGATCGGTGCGCCGATCGCCAGGTCGTACACGATCACGAATCTCTTCGGTGCGTTCACCGGTCGCGCAGTCGGCACGACGCTCGGCAGTGCGAACCGGGGGACACCGACGATCGCCAACGCCGCGCAGCAGCAGTTCCAGGTGAACGTTGCGCCGGGTTCGACCTCGCTGCGTGCGACCATCGGCAGCACCAGCGACCCGGCGGCGGACCTCGATCTGTTCGTCTTCAACTGCACCACCGGGACTTGTGTGCAGGCGGGCTCGAGCGCCGACGGCGATTCCGAAGAGTCGGTGACGATCGCCAACCCGGCTGCTGGCATCTGGGTCGTCCTCGTCGACGGCTTCGCGGTGCCGGCGGGCACTACGAGCTTCAACTACATCGATGTGTTCGTGAATCCGGCGTTCGGTTCCGTGGCAGTCACGGATGCGAACGCGCTGCGAGCGGCCGGTGCATCGTGGACCGTGCCCGGATCAGTCACTGCGAATGCTGCGCCGGCAGCGGGCCGCGTGCTGTTCGGCAATGTGCGCGTGGTAACGGACACGAATCTGCAAGTGGGGTCAGGAGATGTGATCGTGCAGAGCGTGCAGTAGACGCGCTTCATCCCCGTAGCGAGGGCTATGGAAGGCCCTCGCGCTCCAACTCCAGCTCCGCCTTCAGGCTTTCCAGATCCCGGCCGATTGTCGCGACTGCCGCGAGGCGGCCCTGGTGCTCGTAACGGATCGCGCAGTCGCGCTTCTCGAGATCGCCTTCGATGCGGACATTGTCCTGCGCGGAAGCGTGGCCCACATAGTTGATGGCGAGATCGAACTGCTGAGTCCAGAAGAACGGCACAGCAGTGAACTTCTCGCGTGCACCCAGCATGTTGCGGGCGGCGGTTGCTCCCTGGCGCTGCGCGACGACCCAATGCTCCACGCGCAGGCGGTCGCCAGAATGTTTGTCTGGCCATGAAGCAATGTCACCGGCTGCGTAGATTCCATTCGCGGAGCTCATGAGGTAGTCGTCCACGGCGACGCCGTCGTGGGTCGCAATGCCCGCGGCGCGCGCGAGAGCATCGACAGGGCGGACGCCGGCGCCCACTACGCTGAAGTCTGCGTCCACCGTGGATCCGTCGCTGAGGATCACGCTCTGGCCCGCGATGCGCGCGATCCTCTGGCCGAGATGGAAAACGGTGCCGCGGGATTCGTGCAGCCTGCGCAGAAATTCGCCGACTTGCTCGCCGAGTACTCGTCGCATCGGGACGGAGTCGCGGCCGACGACGTGCACCTCGAGTCCGCGCGTACGCAGGGACGCGGCAACTTCCAGTGCAATGAAGCTGGCGCCCAGAACGACGGCGCGCTTCGCGGAAGCTGCGCGCTCGATAATTGCGCGACAGTCGGCCCACGATCGCAGATAGAACACGCGCTCCGGCTCGGCGCCGGCAATTTGCAGACGCACCGGTTCTGCACCGGTGGCCAGCAACAGGCGATCGAAATCCAGTTCGCGTCCGTTCTGCAATTTCACCTTGCGCTGTTTCACGTCGAGCTCGCGCACCGCAGTGCCCAATGCGAGCTCGATCCCATGGTCCCGATAGAACTCGTCGGAGCGCAGCGGCATCCACTCCGGCGGCGCGGTTCCCGCCAGGTAGTCCTTGGAAAGGTTGGGACGATCGTACGGAGGATCCGTCTCGCCGCTCACCAGCGTCAGCGGACGCTGATAGCCAGCGCGTCGCAACGTCAAGGCCGCAGCCAGTCCGGCTGCGCCTGTGCCGACGATGACGACGGATTCCGGCTGCTTGTCCCGGGAAAGTTGCGGCGCCCCGACAGGATCCAGCTTGCGTCGCACGAAGATACGATCGTCCTGCCGATCCACTTGCCAGCGATCGAGCGGATCGAGCGCCGGGCCTCTTTTCACCTGGCCGGTTTTGAGCTCGAAACAGGCATGGTGCCAGGGGCAGCGAACGGTGCCGTCGACCAGCAGGCCCTCGACGAGGGGGCCATGGTAATGAGTGCACTGTGCAGCAACTGCAAAGTACTCGTCGCCCTGCTTGACGACCAGGACCTGCTGTTTGCCGACGCGCCCGACCAGCATCGGCCGGCGCTCGAAGTCGGCCGCCGCCATGCCCGATTCCAGATCCGGTAGTGGGTCGCTCATGGTTTGAGTCGCGCCTCGATGTGGCCAATAATCCCCACCAAGAACCAACCAGACAGTACCGCGTTCCGCGGTCGCTCACGTAGTGGGGAAAATCGATGGTCAAGCGTCTCGCGCTCGGTTGCCTGTGCCTGATCTCGGTCGCCGCAACGGCCTATGCCGCCGACCCAGGCGCTTTGAAGAAACGCGCTATCGCCGGCGTCGAGGCCCGGGCCAAGCTGGCGCAGCAGATCAACGACTCGGTCTTCAGTTTCTCCGAGCTCGGCTACCAGGAAGTCGAGACCTCTCGCTATCTCACCGACCTGCTGGAGCAGAACGGCTTCAAGATCGAGCGCGGCGTGGCCGGCATACCGACCGCCTGGACCGCGCGCTGGACGAACGGGGAGGGCGGGCCGGTGATCGCGCTCGGCTCGGACATCGATTGCATTCCGAAGGCGTCGCAGAAGCCGGGCATCCCGTGGCACGAGCCGCTCATCGAAGGAGCGCCGGGCCACGGCGAAGGGCACAACTCGGGCCAGGCGGTGAATGTCGTCGCGGCGCTTGCCGTGCAAGAGATCATGCGCAGCTCGAAGATTGCCGGCACGTTGATGTTGTGGCCGGGCGTTGCCGAGGAGTTGCTCGGCGCCAAGGCGTACTTCGTGCGAGATGGCGTGTTCGGCGGCGTCGACGCGGTGATCTTCACGCACGTCGATGACAAGTTCGGCGTGTCGTGGGGGCAGCCGCGCGGAACGGGTCTGGTATCGGTCGAGTACACGTTCCATGGCGAAGCCGCACATGCGGCGATGGCACCGTGGCGAGGGCGCAGCGCTCTCGATGCAGTCGAGCTGATGAACATTGCGTGGAACATGCGACGCGAGCACCTGCGTCCCGAGCAACGCTCGCATTACGTGATCACGGATGGCGGCGACCAGCCGAACGTCGTGCCGTCGGTCGCTTCGGTCTGGTACTACTTCCGCGAACAGACCTTCGACGCTATCCAGAAGAACTATGGGATCGGCAACAAGATCGCGGACGCTGCCGCTGCGATGACCGACACGACCGTGACGAGAAGGATCCGGGGTTCCGCAGCGCCCCAGCATTTCAACAAGCCGATTGCCGAGGCAGCCGATCGCAACGTGCAGGCGGTCGGCATCCCGGTGTGGAACGCGGATGAGCAGGCGTTCGCGAAAGCCGTGCAGAAGAATCTCGGCACGAAGGAAGAGGGGCTCACGACCAAGCTCGATGAGCTCAAGCCGCCGCCGCCCGAGCCGCTGAGCGGCGGCTCCGATGACATCGGCGATGTCTCGTGGACCGTGCCGACGATCGTCGTGCGCTATCCGTCGAACATCCCGGGGTTGCCGGGTCACCATTGGGCCAATGCGATCGCGATGGCGACGCCGATCGCGCACAAGGGCGTGGTCGCAGGGTCGAAGGTCGTCGCGATGACGACTCTGGATCTGATGACCAGCGAGAAGCTGCGCAGCAGTGCGCGGGACTACTTCACGAACGTGCAGACGAAGGATCAGAAGTATGTGCCGATCCTCGGGGCGGAGGATCGTCCGGTGATCGAGATGAATGCTGAGACGATGGGCAAGTATCGGGAGCAGATCAAGAAGTACTACTACGACCCGAGCCGCTACGAGACGTATCTGCAACAGCTGGGGATAAAGTGGCCGACGTTGAGTAAGGAGTGAGCCAGGCGTTGAGCCGGTCGAGGTAAAGGTAAATCACCGGCGTCGTGAACAGCGTCAGCGCCTGACTCACGATCAACCCGCCGACCAGCGCGTACCCCAGCGGCCGGCGCAGCTCCGACCCCGTCCCGTGCTCGAGCATCAATGGCAGCGCGCCGAGCAGCGCTGCCATCGTCGTCATCATGATCGGCCTGAAGCGGAGCAGGCTCGCGTGACGTATCGCGTCATTCGCCTCCATCCCTTGCTCCTGCTCCGCGACCCGAGCGACATCGACCATCATGATGCCGTTCTTCTTGACGATGCCGATGAGCAGGATGACGCCGATCAGCGCAACCACCGACAGATCCGTGCGGAACAACATCAGCGTCAGCAATGCGCCCAGGCCGGCCGAGGGCAGCGTCGAGATGATGGTGAGCGGATGAATATAGCTCTCGTACAAGACTCCGAGCACGATGTAGATCGCCGCGATCGCCGCAAGGATCAAGTACGGCTGACTCGCCAGTGAATCCTGAAACGCGCGCGCGGCGCCCTGGAAACTTCCAGTGATGCTCTCCGGCATGTGGATGCGCGTGACTGCTTGTTGGATCGCAGTAACCGCCTGACCGAGCGCCACGCCCGGCGCAAGATTGAAAGACAGCGTCACCGCGGGGAACTGCCCTTGATGTGCGACCGACAGGTACGCGAGCGGATTCGTGTCGTACCGGGCGAATGCCGAGAGCGGCACCGACTGGCCCGTCAACGGCGAAGTGATGTAGATCTGCTGCAACGTCGCCGGATCCCCCTGCAGACTCGGATCGATTTCCAGGATCACGCTGTAGCTGTTGAGCTGAGTGAAATACTGTGCGACCTGTCGCTGGCCGAACGCACTGTAGAGCGTCTGGTCGATGAGCTCCGGCGTGATGCCGAAGCGCGCGGCTTGATTGCGATCGATCGTCAACGTCAGCGTGCGCCCGCTCGTCTGCTGGTCGCTTGCGACGCCGGTCAGCTCCGGTAGAGAGCCAAGCTCCTGCTGCAGCCGCTGCGCCCAGGTATTCAGCTCGTCGAGATCGGTTGCATGCAGAGTGTACTGATACTGCGTGCGGGAGGCGCGGCCGCCGAGGTTCAGATCCTGCGCCGCCTGCAGGAACAACTTCGCTCCCGGCACGGTCGCGAGTCGCGACTGCAGTCGCGTGATGATCTGATCGGCAGATGCCGTGCGCTCGCTGCGGGGTTTGAGCGTGATGAATACCTGCGCATTGTTCTGCGTACGTCCGCCACCGATCGCTGCACCCCAGCCGGCCACGTCCGGATCGCTGCCGACGACATCCGTGAGTGCGCGAGTCAGACGCGTCATCTCGGTGAAAGACACGTCCTGTGCACCTTCCGCGGTGCCCGTGATGATGCCGGTGTCCTGCTGCGGAAAGAATCCTTTCGGTATCGTCAGCGCCAGCCCGATCGTGGCCGCGACGCAGGCGAAGAACACGCCCAGCGTGAGCTGCCGATGGCGCAACGCGAAATCCAGAGCGCGAGCGTAGCGTTCCTGGATGTAGTCGAATGCGCGCTCCAGTGCGACATAGACCCTGCCGTGTCGTTCGTCACCTTGCTTGCGCAGCAACCGCGAGCACATCACCGGCGTCAAAGTCAGCGACACGATCATCGAGATGAGGATGGCGATGGAAATCGTCACCGCCATCTCACGAAACAGCCGGCCCAGAATTCCGCCCATCAGCAGCAGCGGGATGAATACTGCGACCAGCGAGATGCTCATTGCCACGATCGTAAAGCCCACTTCGCGTGCGCCCTGAATCGCTGCCTGCATCGGCTCCATGCCGTCCTCGATGTGGCGATGGATGTTCTCGAGCATGACGATGGCATCGTCCACGACGAAGCCGATCGCGATCGTCAGGCCCATCAACGACAGATTGTCGAGGCTGTAATCCATCGCATACATCAGGGCCGCCGTGCCGAACAGCGCGAGCGGCACCGTGACGCTCGGAATCATGGTCGCCGACAGGTTGCGCAGGAACAGGAACATCACCATCACGACCAGCGCCACGGACAGGGACAGCGTGAGCTTCACGTCCGTCACCGAGGCGCGAATGGTCTGCGTGCGATCGATCAGCTTGTGGATCTGAACTGCTTGCGGAAGCGCGGCTTTCATCTGCGCCAGCGCGGCGTCCACGCGCGCGACGGTCGCAACCACATTTGCGCCCGGCTCCTTGAAGACGATCAGCATGATGCCGGGCTTACCGTTCTGCCACGCACCGAGGTAGCTGTTCTCCGCACCGTCGACCGCCTTGCCGATATCGCGAATGCGCACGGGCGCACCATTGTTGTACTTGACGATCACGTCGTTCCAGGGCGCGGCTGTCGTGAGCTGATCGTTGTCGTAGATCGCCAGGCTGCGCCTTGCGCCGTTCAACGAGCCCTTCGGCTCATTCACGCTTGCAGTAGTAATCGCCGTGCTGATGTCGGTGAGATCGACGCCGAGCGGCATCAGCTTCGCCGGGTCCACCTGCACGCGCACTGCAGGCTTCTGTTGTCCGCCGAGGCTCACTTGTCCGACGCCTTCGATCTGCGAGAGCTGCTGGACGAGCACGTTCTCCGCGTAGTCGTCGACTTGCGTCAGGGGCAGCGTGTCGGATTGAACGGCGTAGATCAGGATCGGCGCGTCGGCGGGATTGACCTTGCGATAAGTGGGAGCGCTCGGCAGGTTGTGCGGCAGTTGTCCGCTCGCTGCTGTAATCGCTGCCTGCACGTCTTGCGCCGCTGCGTCGATGTCGCGGTCCAGATCGAACTGCAGCGTGATCGAGGTGCTGCCGAGATAACTCGTCGAGGTCATCTGCGAGACGGAAGGGATCTGCCCGAGCTGTCGTTCGAGCGGAGCCGCGACGGTCGATGCCATCGTCTCCGGGCTTGCTCCCGGCAGCGACGCCGAGATTTGAATCGTAGGGAAGTCGACCTGCGGCAGCGGCGCGACCGGCAGCAGGCGATAGGCCACGATTCCTGCTATCAGCAGCGCTGCCATCAGCAGCGTCGTTGCTACAGGACGCTCGATGAACGGCCGCGAGACGTTCATCCCGCGAGCACCCGAGCGTGATCACCCGGTTGCAGTCGATACTGCCCGCTGGTCACGACTCGGTCCCCCTCGTGCAATCCGGCGCCGATCTGCGCGATCCCGCCGATCTCCCGCTCGACCGTCACCGGCCGCACGTCGACTGTGCCGTCGCGCGCGACGACATACGCGTAGGCGCCTTTGGGCCCTTGCGAGATCGCCGACGACGGTGCCGTCAACACGTTGCGCAGAACCTGCGTGACCACGCGAATGTTGACGAACTGGCCTGGCCACAGCCGCTGGCTCTCGTTCGGGAAGATCGCCTTCAGTCGCACGGTGCCGGTGGTGGGATCGACTCGATTGTCGACCAGGCCGACTGTGCCGCGATCGAGCTCGGTCTTGCCATCATCCACCGATGCAGTGGCTTCGAGCGGACCCGTCGCCAGCGCCGCGATCAGGTCGGGCAATTGCTGCTGCGGCACCGTGAACAACACTGCGATCGGCTGCAGCTCCGTGAGTACGACGATGCCGCCGGTGTCGCTGGCTCGCACGATGTTGCCCTCATCGACGAGACGAAGGCCGGTGCGGCCGCTGAACGGCGCGACGATCGACGTATAGGCGAGTTGGATTTTTGCCGATTCGACCGCGGCGCGATCGGCTTTGGCCTGAGCGCCGAACTGGGCGACCTCGGAGCGAGCAGTGTCGAGCGTCTGCTTGCTCGTATAGTCCTCTGGCGACAAGGTCGCGTAGCGCTGCACGTCGCGACGTGCGTTATCGAGTTGCGCTTCGTCCTGGGCCAGCTTCGCCTGCGCCTGTTCGAGTTGCGCCCGATAAGGTGCGGAGTCGATCTGCGCCAGCAGATCGCCCGCCTTGACCTGACTCCCCTCTGCGAATGCGATCTTCTGCAGTTGCCCATCGACGCGGGTCGTCACCGTCGCCGTTCTAGCGGCCTGCGCGGTGCCGATCGCGTCGATATACAAAGGCAGATCCACGCGCGAGGCGAGGGCGGCCTCGACCGGAATGGGCGAAGCCTTGCGCGGCGCCGCGTCGGCCGCAGCCGTGCCCGTGAGTCGATAGCAGATTGCGACGAGGATGGCCGCAATCGCTAGTCCTGCAGCCGTCATCACACGTTTGAGAGTCATTGCCAGCCCCCTCCAAGCGCCTTGTACAAGCTGACGTCAGCTTGCAGTTGGGCGAGCTTCGCTTGCACCAATGCATCCTCCGCGGAGAACAACGCGCTCTGCGCAGTGAGGACGGTAACCAGGTCGATCGTGCCCGCGCGCAGCTGCGCGATCGAAATGGCGTATGCCCGTCGCGCGGCCGCTGTCGCGCGCTGCTGCCGGCTTTCTTCCTCTGCGAAGTGGCTCGCACCGGCAAGCGCGTCCTCGACATCGACGAAAGCTGAAACGGCCGCCTTCCGGTACAACTGCACGAGCTCGTCATAGCGAGCCTGCGACTTCTGGTACTGGCCGCGTAGCTCGCCGCCGTCGAAGATCGACTGCGCGACGCCAGCCACCAGCGCGAACAGCGTGCTTTGCGGACTGAGAAGGTGGGTCAATGCAGCGCTCGCGACGCCGCCCTCCGCGGTGAGCTGCACACTCGGCAGGAATGCAGCATGAGCAGCCGCGACGTTTGCATTCGCTGCGACGAGTTGCGCCTCGGCCTCCGCAACATCGGGACGCCTCCCGAGCAACTCGGACGGGATGCCAGCAGATATCGGCGGTGCGGCCACATCTGCGAGGCTTCCATCGAGAGGATCGAGCGTTTCCGGAAATGCACCCGTGAGCAGCGCGAGCGCGTCGGTGCTCTGCTGTAGCTGCGCTTCGAGCGGCGGAATGCGCGCGTTCGCTGTCGCAACCGCTGTTTCCTGCTGCGCGACGTCGAGTGCCGAGCTGACGCCCGCTGCGACTCGTGCCTGCAGGATCTTCAGCAATCGCTCCGCACTCGCGAGCTCGTCGGTGGCGACGGCGATTCGGTCGTGCAGCGCCAGCGCCTGGAAGTACGTCAGAGCGACGCTGCTGTCGATCGAGAGCCCGATCGTCGCCTGGTCGTAGCGGCTTGCGAGAGCCGTGGCACGCGCTGCTTCGAGCCCCGCGCGATTCTTTCCCCAAAAGTCGACCTCATAGCTCGCGTCCAGCAGTGCCTGTGATTGTCGCCCCGGAACTTCACCGTGCGCCCACTGAGCTTCGAACCCGACGGCAGGCAAGAGCGGCGCATGCGTGATTTGAACGTCTGCGTCGGCCTGTCGGACTCGTGCGGCTGCAGCTGCCAGGTCGAAGTTGTGCTGCCGAGCCTGCAGCATCAACGCATCGAGTCGGGCGGCTCCGAAGACGCGCCACCAGTCTGCCGACGGCCATTCGGGAGAGGCGAACTGATCCGCGTTGCTCCACTTGTCCGGCCCAGCAAAAGACGGTCGCTGATAGTGCGGCGCTGTGCTGCATGCGCAGAGGACGATCGCGGCCACGCTGACGATGATCGTGGACGAAGTCATTCGCTCGCCGGCGGCGCAGTGCTGCCCTCCGCGTCGATTCCGGGCGGCGGTTGTACGACTTCGTACTCGTCGCGTTCGTCATCCCAGGTGTAATACGTCTCGTTGGCGTAGTAATACGGGAAACCGTGGAACCAGATCGTCGTATAGAACGGCGGCAATGCCGGCACGAATACGCCGAACGGTGCGGGCACCACTACCCAACGCACACCGTCCCCGCGATACCAGACACCGCGGTCGTACCAGAAGTGCTCGGGGCCGCGTTCGATCACGATGCCCGCGCGCGGCGCTTCGCGTACGACGTAACCGCGGTCGAAATAGAACTGGTTGTGGGCGAAACGGCTGTCCAGATGCTGGTGCTCGGGGGCACGCAGCACATGCTCTTCGGCAAGCGCCGCACTGGAGGCAGTCAGCAGTGTCAATATTGCAATCGCTACATAACTTTGCGTTCGCGTCATGGCTCTCTCCTTCAGGCGCCTTCACTCTGAGCGGCGCAGGTTGCCGAAGGATTTCGCGACGCGTGACCCGGGCTACAACTGAAACGATACGAAAGTATCGATTCATACCTTCGTCCAATCGTGCCTGCAGCGTGCAACTGCTGACATCGGGGCCGAATTCGATCGCGGAGGACTCCAGCCCATGAACCGTCGCAGCCAGCTCGCCATCGCCATCGCAACCACCCTGGTCGTCGCTGTCGGCGCGACCATCGCGCACGCGCAGGACAAGTACACGCTCAAGTCGCCGGGCGGAATTGCGCTGGCCGATTTCAAAGGCTACGAGGACTGGGCAGTGATCTCCTCGGCGCGCACCGACGAAGTCCTCAAGGTGATCGTGGGCAATCCGACCATCATCAAGGCGTTCAAGGAAGGTGTGCCGGGCAACGGCAAGCCTTTCCCGGATGGCTCGAAGATGGCGAAGCTGCAGTGGAAGGAGACGAAGAGCAAGGAAGCGCCGTTCGCCGTCGACGTGCCGGACACCTTCTCGCAGAACTTCGTCATGGAGAAGGACAGCAAGCGCTTCCCGAACAGCGGCGGTTGGGGCTACGCAGTGTTCAACTACGATCCGAAGACCGACAAGTTCACACCCGATGCTGCCAGCCCCGCGGACTGCGGCCACGCGTGTCACACCGTGGTCAAGGCGAAGGACTACGTCTTCCACCCCTACCAGAAGCGGTGAGCCGCGTGGTCGCGATCAGCATCGCTCAGCGATGCTGGTACTCCGTGAACACATAGTCGTTCGCCTTCGCGATGGTGTGGCACGCGACGCCGCATTTGGCGTCGTTCGCCTGCGGCGGCTGATCGGTCGTGTTGCCAGGCCGGAACGTATCGGTCGCCGGATCGTATGCGAACACCGCATAGCCCCAGCCGCCGTCAGCGCCGAAGCGCTTGCTGTCCTTCACCATGAAGTCCACGTCGTGCTGGGCCGCCGGCACGTTCGCGTCCGGAAAGTACTGGTTCTTCTTCGGCACCCAATGGACCTTCGCCATCCTGGCGCCGTCGGGCACCGGCTGGCCGTTGGCCGGAATGCCGGCCTCGAACGCCTTGATCATCGCCGGGTTGCCGAGGATCACGGCCATCGCCTTCGCGTTCTGACTGACGGAGACGACCTGCCAGCTTTCGTACCCTTTGAACTCCGAGAACGCGAGGCCGCCCGGCACCTTCAGGGTGTACTTGTCCTGCTTGGGCTTGGCAGGCGCATCGGCCGCAAGCGCAATCGTTGTCGCCAGCGCGACGCAACTGCCCAATACCAACCACCATTTGACGACAGCTTGCATGACGAGCTCCCGTAGTCGATTGACCGATCGGATTGCAGCAGACTGGCGGCGGTACTTGGATTGCACCATGGTATTGGTGCACGCTCGCGTTCCCGTCCTTAGGCTGTGACACATGGTCGATAACGACCAGCGAACTTTCCCCAAGCTGACGCAATCGCAAATTGCGCGAGTGGCTGCGCATGGCCGCGTCCGCGCGACTGCGGCGGACGAGTTCCTGGTCCGCGCAGGCGATCGTGCGCCGCCGTTCTTCGTCGTGCTCTCCGGCCAGATCGAGATCGTGCGGCCGAGCCCGGGCGACGATACGCTGATCGTTACCTACGAAGCCGGGCAGTTCAGCGGCGAGATGGCTTTGCTCACCGGCCGGCGCTCGCTCGTGCAGGCGCGGGTGCTCCAGGCCGGCGAGGTACTCGAGCTCGATCGCGAGCGCCTGCTGGAGCTCGTGCAACGCGACGCCGAAATCGGCGAGATCGTGATGCGCGCCTTCATCCTGCGGCGGGTCGAGCTCATCGCCCGCGGGCTCGGCGACGTGGTGTTGCTCGGCTCGCTGTACTGCGCCGGAACCTTGCGCGTGCGCGAGTTTCTCGGCCGCAACGCCCAGCCTTACTCGTTCGTCGATCTCGACCGCGACAGCGACGTCCAGGAGCTGCTCGATCGCTTCCACCTCACACACGCGGATGTTCCCGTGCTCATCTGCCGCGGCGAGCGTGTGCTGCGCAATCCGACGGATGCGCAGATCGCCGAGTGCCTCGGGCTCAACGAGCCGATCGTCAACGACCACACGCTCGATATCGCTGTGATCGGTGCGGGTCCCGCAGGACTGTCGGCAGCGGTCTACGCCGCATCCGAAGGCCTGGATGTGCTGCTGATCGAGGCGCGTGCGCCGGGCGGGCAGGCGGGCTTGAGCTCGCGGATCGAGAACTACCTCGGGTTCCCCACGGGAATCTCGGGCGAGGCACTGGCCGGCCGAGCGCTCAGTCAGGCAACGAAGTTCGGCGCGCAATTGCTGATAGCGCGCAGGGCAGTGCGCCTCGACTGCAGCACGCGCCCCTATACCGTGCGACTCGACGATGACGGCAACATCGTCCGTGCGAAGACTATCGTCATCGCGACCGGCGCGGAGTATCGCAAGCCGCCGCTCGAGGCGCTCACGCGCTTCGAAGGGGTCGGCGTCTACTACGCGGCGACGTTCATGGAGGCGCAGCTCTGCGCCGGCGAAGAAGTCGTCGTGATCGGCGGCGCGAACTCAGCCGGCCAGGCAGCAGTGTTCCTGGCCGAGCGCGCACGGCGAGTCCATATCCTGGTGCGAGGCAGCGGGTTGGCGGCGACGATGTCGCGCTATCTGGTCTATCGCATCGAGAATCATCCGAGCATCGAACTGCACGCCTGCACCGAGTTGATCGGCGTCGAGGGCGAAACCCACCTCTCCGGCGTGCGCTGGCGCAACAACCGGACGGGGACAGAGGAGGCGCGACCGATCCGCCACGTGTTCGTGATGGCCGGCGCAACGCCGGCGACGCACTGGGTGGATGGTTGCCTGGCGCTCGATCCGAACGGCTTCATCAAGACCGGTCCGGAGCTCACTCGCGGCGAGCTCGATGCGGCGAAGTGGCCGTTGGAGCGTGCGCCTTACTTGCTGGAGACAAGCACGCCGGGCGTGTTCGCAGTCGGCGATGTTCGCGCGGGCAACATCAAGCGCGTGGCATCGGCCGTGGGCGAGGGATCGATTTCGATCTCGTTCGTGCATCGGGTGCTCGCGGAATAGCGCGAGCGCAGCGACGCATCACAAGTCGAGAATTCCACGCTTCAGCGCAATCGTCACAGCGTGAGTGCGATCGGCGGCGGCGAGCTTCGGCAGGATGCTCTTCATGTGCGTCTTGACGGTTCCCTCCGAGATGTCGAGCTCCGCCGCGATCAGCTTGTTCGATTTGCCGGCCGCCACCCGCCGCAACACCTCGATCTCGCGCGCGGTCAGCTCGTCATCGGCGACGTGCTCGGCGATTTCCGTGGCAATCTCCGGCGGCACGCGGCGCTTGCCGGAATGGACTGCGCGGATGGTTTCGAGCAGCTCCTTGCGCACCAGGTTCTTCAGCAGATAGCCGGAGGCGCCGGCCTTGAGCGCTGCCGCGGCCTGCGCGTCGCCCGCGTAGGTGGTCAGCACGACGATGCGCGCTTCGGGAAATTCGGCGCGAATGGTGGTGATCGCCTCGATGCCGCTCATGTCCGGCATCCGCAGATCCATCAGCGTGACATCGGGTCGCAGGCGACGAAAAGCCTCGACGGCCTCGTGGCCGTTGGTCGCTTGCGCTACCAGCACCATGTCTGACTGACTCTCGAGCACTGCAGCGATGCCTTCGCGCAGCAGCTGATGGTCGTCGACTGTCAGGATGCGAATCGATTCGGACTGCCGCGACAGGGTCATGATGTTGCTCGCAGCCCCAGACGAATGCCGAGGGCAGTCGGCCGCTCGCGCCGGTACGCGACGTCGGCCGGCACTCGCAGATCTATTTCCGTGCCGGCGCCAGGCTTGCTCCAGACCTCGAAGTGCGCACCGAGCCGCTGGGCGCGCTCGCGCATGCCGAGCAGACCGAAGTGCCCGGGCTTGCCGCTCTCCAGGACCGTAGCGCCGATGCCGCGTCCGTCGTCGCGGATCCTGACGTGCAACGCGCCCTCACCGTAAGTCACCTCGGCTTCGATATCGGCTGCTTGCGCGTGCCTGAAGGCATTCGCCATCGCTTCGCGGCCGATCATGAAGCCTTCCTCGCGCACGATCGGGTGCAGGTCGCGGCGCGTGCCTTGCACGCTCACGCGGAACTTCGCCGAATGCAACTGCGCGAAGTGCTCGCCCTCTGCAGCGAGCGCCTGTGCGAGATCCGCGACGTCGCTGGCCGCGGGGCGAAGATCCTTGACCTTGTCGCGACTCTCTTCCAGCAGCTTGTCCGCTCGATCGAGCGACTGTTCCATCAATTGCCGCGCGGGCTGATCGCGTGGAATGCGGTCGCTCGCTGCCTGAAAACGCCAGATCAACCCCTGCATGCCTTGCAGCAGCGTATCGTGCAGCTCGCGCGCGATCCGCTCGCGCTCGGCCAGCCGCGCTTCGAGCCGATCGCGCACTTTCGCCGCGACCTGTCGCACCCGCATCCGGTACAGCACAGTGAGCACGAGCACGCACGCGAGCACGCACAAGGCATCGAACCAGCGCGTTTGGTAGAACGCGGGCGGGATCGTGAAGGCGATCGACGCGCCGGTGTCGTTCCACACGCCGTCGTTGTTGGCGGCGGTCACGCGGAACGTGTAGTCGCCGGGCAGGAGATCGGTGAAGTACGCCGTGCGCCGCGAGCCTGCATCCTGCCAGGGCTCGCCCGCGCCCAGTTGATAGCGAAACCGGACGCGCTCGGGAATCGACAGGCTCAGCGCGGTGTAGCTGATGTGCACATTGCGCGGCTTGATCGGCAGCTTCAGGCCCGATACCGATTGGTATTGCTTGCCGTCCACGACGACGCTCTGCACTTCGACGTTCGGCGCGAGCGCGTTGTGTCGCGGATTGTCCGGGTCGAGCCAGGCGATGCCGTTGCTGGTGGCAAACCACAGGCGACCGTCCGCGGTCGCGGCGATGGAGGGGAGCGGCCGAATCGCGTTCGGCGTGCCCGGCATGCCATCGAGGAAGTCGAACAACTCGGTGCGAACCGCATAGCGCGGATCTGACGTGAAGCGCTGCAACTCAGCCGCCGCAATCCTGATCGCGCCCGCGCTCGTGCTCAGCCACAGATCTCCCTGAGCTGTCGCGACGATGCCGGAGACGCCCGGAAGCTGGCCGCCGCCGAGTTGCGTGACCGAGTGAAAGCGTTGCCCGTCGAACCGCACGAGACCGAGCTCGCCGCCGACCCAGACGTCCGCGTTTTGCGGCAGGATCGCCATGACGTTGCCGATGTCGAGCCCGTCGGCGAGCGACAGCTCGCTGGTACCGCTCGCATCGACGACCTCGATTCTGCTGCGGGGATAGCCGAGCCAGACGCGGCCGTCCGCGCCGCTGGCGATCGTGAGCGACGGATCGTCGAAGCGGCTCCACTTGCCATCGACGTAGCGATAGACGCCGCCGCGCACGACCGAAACCCACAGCGCGCCCGATCGATCCTGGGCGATGGCCTGCACCGGATAGTAATTGGCATTGGCGCGATCGCCCGGAACTGGCAGCTCGGTCCATTGCGCTTTCGCAGGCGGTCCGCTCGAATGCCACAGCATCGCGCGGCCGCCGAACCAGACAGTGCCGTCAGCAGCGCGATAGACGCAGGTGATGAACTGCGGACCTGGCAAGGTCGCGACGGTCGAAGGCGCCGTGACTGCGAATGCGCCCTGCGCGAAGTCGACGCCGACGAGCAGCTTGGCATCTTCTCCGGGCGCGATGGCAAAGCCGTTCGTGCCGCGCGGCAACTTCACGCGTATCAGTCGCGATTCGCGGAAGCGGTCGACGCCGCCGGCCGTGCCGATCCAGACATTGCCTTCGCGGTCTTCGAGGAATGCATTCGCGTACGGCGCGGTCAAACCGTCGATGTTCGAGAAGACGTCGCGTGAGGACTCGGCGGCGCGACGTGGCGAGAGCAGGTGCGCCAGATCCGTCACGCGATGAATGCCCGACTGCGACGACGCCCAGAGCGTGCCGTCGCGATCGACCAGCTTGCCCCACAGCGCTCCGTCCTTCGGGTCGTGCAGCGGGATCCAGTTGCGCTCGATCGCTCGAGTTGCTGCCGACGTTTCGTCCGGCACGTACACGGCATGTGCGCCGAGACTCTGATCCGTCAGCCACAGCGTGCCGTCGGGTGCTTCGACGAAATCCGCATCCTCGTCGCTGGTGCGAATGTCCGTCGCGACGAACACGTTGGCTCCAGGCCTCAGGTACATCAGCGCGCGACCGACGACGGCCCACAGCGTGCCGTCGCGTGCCACTCGCAATGTCTTCACGTAGTCCGATGGCAGATTGAACGTCTCGCGTGCGTCTTCCCATAGCGAGCCATCGAACCGCTTCAGTCCGCGGCCGGTGTTGGCCCAGAGGGTGCCGGACTTCTCCTGCACGAAGCGCGAGACGCTACCTCCCGGCAGACCCTCGCGCGCGCCGTAGTTCGTGACGTTGCCGTCGCGAATGAAACTGGCGCCGCCGAATCGATAGCCGATCCACAGCCCGCCGGTGCTCGGCGCAAACAGCGACAGGACATTGCTGGAAGGCAGTCGCTTACCGCGAATGCTGTCGACGCGCTCGAAGCGCACGCCATCGAAGCGGAACAGGCCCGCAGACGCAGCGAGCCAGAGATAGCCATCGCTCGTTTGCGCGAGCGACTCGACGCCTGTCGGCGCGCCATCTCGGGCGCTCCAGCCAGTGTGATAGAGCTGCGACAGGAGCAGATCGGGTGGCAGCGCGCGAGCACACGGCGCGACCACGAGCGCCGTAACAGCGACGGCCCAGGATTCCAGGATCCAGCGTGCTTTCGAGCGCTTTGCCATAGTTCCCCGCTGAGGGGTTCGTAGCATACGCCGTGACATCTCCCAAAAGGGAGAGCGCCCGATCTCCGACAATCGGCTAGGTTGACAGCGGTGTGTGGCGCACGCTCACAATCGTGCAACGACTATTTTCGATGTTTCCCCGTGGTTGGCCCGGGCTCGCGCTGCTGCTGCTGCGCCTCTCGGTCGCTATCGCGCTCGTGCTCCACGACTATGGCTACCGGGATGCCGTGCCCGACTGGGTTCACGCGGCTGTCATCCTGATTTCGCTTTTCGTATCCGTGGGATACCTCACGCCTGTCGCCGCCTGTGCGGCGCTCGTGTGTCACACGGTGATCTGGTTTGCCTTGGGCGCCGGGCTCGATACAGCCTCGTTCACGTTGCTGTTCGCGATCGATGCGCTGGCGTTGGCATTGCTCGGTCCTGGTGCATATTCGCTCGACTCGCGCCGCTTCGGGCGGCGTCTGGTCGTGCTGCCGCCGGCGTGACCGATGCCGCACCACGCTGTCATGGGGATGTGCTCTGCGAGGGAACCCGTCATGAATCTGAAGTACATCGGCTCAGGAACGAGCTCATATCCACCGCCCGCAGCGCCAATCGTATTCGTCGTCGACGGCGACGAATCGATACGCAATGCCCTGCTGGCGCCGCTGCGTTCCGCTGGATGGGAGCCGCGCCTGGCCGCCTCCGCCGAGGAATTTCTCGCGCAGCAACGCATGATGACGCCGTCCTGCCTGCTGCTGGAGCTGGAGCTTCCCGGAGCGAGCGGGCTCGAGTTGCAGAAGCTCCTGGCCGCTCGCAGCGAAATGCCCATCGTGTTCATGAGCAGTCGCGTGGATATCCAGGCGACGGTGCAGGCCATGAAGGCCGGAGCATTCGAGTTCCTCATCAAGCCGCTGGTGCCGGAGGCGCTGCTCGATGCCATTCACGGTGCCTTGGAGCGCAGCGAAGCGGCGCTGCAGGAGCTTACACAGATCAGTGCTCTGCAGGAGCGCTACGAATCGCTCAGCCGGCGCGAGCGCGAGGTCATGGGCCTGCTGGTGCGCGGTCGGTTGAACAAGCAGGTCGGCGGCGAGCTCGGCATTTCCGAGATCACGGTGAAGGCCCATCGCGGCAACATGATGCGCAAGATGCACGCGAGCTCGTTCGCCGAGCTGGTGACGATGGCTGCAAGCCTGCCGGGTGAAAATTACACGCGTTTCAGCGCCCGCAGCGCCGGCAGATAGATTTCCGAGAACGTCGGGAACGGCTGGATCGTATCGAGCAGCACCTCGATCGACACGCGGGCGCGAATCGCCAGAGTGGCTTGCTGTAACCAGTCGCCGGCTTCGGGACCCAGCGCGTACGCGCCGATCAGGCGCTCGCCATCGCTCAGCAGCGTCATGAATCCGTTCGCTTCGGCATACGCGTGCGTGTAGGTCGCGGTCTTCGCCACGTCCGCGATGCGAGCCGTCGCGCTGAAACGCGCCTCGGTGGCGCCGACCGCCGCAGCTTGCGGATCGGTGAAGACGACGCGCGGTACAGCCTCGTAGTTGGCTTCACGCGGCATGCCGAGAATGTTCGATGCGACGACGCGGCCTTGGTATTTGCCGACGTGCGTGAGTTGCCAGATGCCGTTGACGTCGCCGATCGCCCACAGTCCATCGCCGGCGCGCAGTCGCGAGTCGACTTTGATGCCGTGCGGGTTCGCCTCGATGCCGACTGTCTCGAGACCGATTCCGGCAACGCGCGGCCGGCGACCGGTCGCGACGAGCAGGCGATCGCCGCTCAGCGTGCGGCCATCGTCGAGCTCCAGAAAATATTGCCCGCCTGCGCGACGCGCGCCGGTCGCGTTCACGCCGAGAGCCAGCTCGATGCCGTCCCGGCGCAAAACCTCGGTCAGTGCTTCTCCCAGCGGCCGCGGCTCGCGAGGGAGCACATACGTGGTGTTCGCGACGAGCACGACTTCGCCACCGAGGCGGCGAACAGCCTGCGCCATCTCGACCCCGACCGCGCCGGCACCAAGGATCAGCAGGCGGCGCGGAACAGCCTTCATGCCGGTGACTTCGCGGTTGGTCCAGATGCCGTCGATCTCACGCAGTCCCGGCACGGACGGGATGATCGGGTCGGAACCGTTTGCGAGGACGATATGCCGGGCGGTGTAACGAACGCCGTCGACTTCGACTGCGCCCGGTCCGGCGAGCTTGCCGCTGCCGCGAATCAAATCGATGCCTTTCTTGGCGAGCCAGCTCTGCTGACCCGCGTCGGAATAGTTCGAGACCATGAAGTCGCGCCAGGCGAGGGCGGCGGCGACGTCGACCTTCGCCGTCGCCGCCGCTTCGTTCGCGCCATGTGCAGCTTCACCTGGACGCAAGAGTGTCTTGGATGGAATGCACGCATAGTAGGAACATTCGCCACCCACCAGCTCGCGCTCGATGAGCGCGACGCGCTGGCCGCCGTCGGCAAGCGCGCCGGCGCAGTGTTCGCCGGGTGCGCCGCCGCCGAGGATGATGACCTCGTAGCCGACGTTGCCGCTCATGTTGGCAGCGGTTTGCCTGATCGCTCCGCGATCATGTACGCCGCATACCAGCTCGGCCAGTCGGCATCTCGCTGGCCCGTGCGCTTCTCATGCTCACCATGCGCAGTCTCTGCACGTCGCATCGCGTTGGCGAGATCGAGCAACGAGCCGTAGGTCGTATCCGTGCCGTCGACGCGGCCTGGCAAGCGCTGCGTGACTTCCTGCAGCAGCCACGTATTGCCGTCCGGATCGCTGAAAGACGCATAGGAAGCATAGCTGTGACGCTGCGGATCCACGCCGCCGATATGCGGCTGTCCCGGACCTGTGGTATGGGATATTTCGCTCACGGCGATGCCGCGATCGACCAGCTCCGCACGCGCCGCCACGATGTCCGTCACGACCAGGAAGAGTCCCTTGGCAGAGCCCGGTGCGGCGGGTGTGACGCCCTTGCCGAAGTGGATGGAGCAGGGCGAGCCCGGCGGCGTGAACTGCATGGCGCGGAATTCGCTGCCGACGGTGAAGTCGCCATCGAGGCGCCAGCCGAGGCTGTCGCCGTAGAAGCGCTTGGCGCGCTCGACGTCGGAGACAGGAATCGCCACCACTTCCAGCTTGAGTTCGACGGTCTTCATGTGAGGCTCCTCGAGTGTTGCTTCAACCGAACGTAAAGTCGAAGACTTGCGCGCCGGGATCGAGAAACTCGATCTCGATCAGCCGGTCGGCAATCGGCCCGGTCTGCCGGATCAATTGATACATGCGCGGTCCGCTGACCGTGCCATTGCCGGACGCATCGACATCCAGGCCGTGCGCTGCGTGCGGCGGCTGCCCGTCGATGAGGACACGAACGCGCACCGGCTGAGCGCGCGCCGCGCCGCCCATGATCAAGTGCACGTCGCGAGCGTGAAAGCGATGCGCCACTCTGCCGCCGCCCTTGTTGACGAGCGCGTATTCGTCCGTGCGCGTCCAATCGCCGACGAGCGTCCACTGATTGAGTTGCAGCGCTGCCGGATCGCGCGACGAGAAGTGCTCGCCGAGCGCGCGCCCGAGATAGGTTTCCGCCGATCGCAGGTTGTTCCAGTCGGCCGCCGCTTCGGCGCCGTCCGGCGCGACTGAAACCGGCGAGCGATCGAAGCCGCTGAATCCAGCCTCTGCGAGCAACTGCTGAACGGTCTGTTCGGATCGCAGGTACTCGCCCTCGCCGAATTGCTGGTGACGGATGTGTCCCTGCGCATCCACGAGATACACTGCGGGCCAGTATTCGTTGTGGAAGGCGCGCCAGATCGCGTAGTCGCTGTCGACGGCAATCGGGTAGCTCACGCGCTGCTCATCTGCGGCACGGCGCACGCGGTCGAGATCCCTCTCGAAGCTGAACTCCGGCGTATGCACGCCGACCACGACCAGCCCGGATGCGCGGTACTTGTCCGCCCACGCCCGCACGTAGGGCAGAGTGCGGCGCCAGTTGATGCAGGTGTAGGTCCAGAAATCGATCAGCACTACCTTGCCGCGCAGCTCGGCAGCGCTCAGCGGGTGCGAATTGAGCCACGCGTTCGCTCGTCCAAGAGATGGCATCTGCTGCTGCAGCATGCGCGTGTCCTCCGCAAAGGCGGCGCCGGCAATGCACGTCGCGCTCATCGCCATTCCGAACAACGTCCTCCTGTTCATGAATGCAACGTTACCCCCGCATCCGGCCGGCGGCGATGAGACGACCGTATCAATACCATTGGGTAATCGCAGCGCCGGAGCGAACCTGCTGTGATCCGCGGTGGCTTGCTTGCGCAGATCAGGAGACGAATTCATGAGCACCATCACCACCAAAGACGGCACAGAGATTTTTTACAAAGACTGGGGCAGCGGACAGCCGATCGTGTTTCACCACGGCTGGCCCCTGTCCGGCGACGACTGGGACACGCAGATGCTGTACTTCCTCAACCAGGGGTATCGCGTCATCGCCCACGACCGCCGTGGCCACGGCCGCTCCTCGCAGAGCGCAAAAGGTCACGAGATGAACACGTACGCGGCCGACGTCGCTGAGCTCGTCGCCAAACTGGATTTGCGCAATGCAATTCACATCGGGCATTCGACGGGTGGTGGAGAACTTACACGGTACGTGGCGCGACACGGTGCCGGACGCGTGGCCAAGGCCGTGCTGATCGGCGCAGTGCCGCCGGTGATGGTGAAATCGGCGCGCAATCCGGGCGGGACGCCGATCGAGGCGTTCGATGGCTATCGTGCGGCGCTCGCAGCGAATCGTGCGCAGCTGTATCTGGATATCCCGGCGGGTCCGTTCTACGGCTTCAATCGGCCGGGAGCGAAGGTGTCGGACGGCGTGATCCGCAATTGGTGGCGGCAGGGCATGGCGGGCGCGGCCAATGCGCACTACGAGTGCATCAAGGCGTTCTCCGAGACGGACTTCACCGAAGATCTGCAGTCCATCGACGTGCCGGTGCTGGTCATGCATGGTGACGACGACCAGATCGTGCCGATCGCCGACTCGGCGCTGCTGTCCATCAAGCATCTCAAGAAGGGCACGTTGAAGGTGTATCCCGGTCTGCCGCATGGGATGTGCACGACGCACGCGGAGATCGTGAACCCCGAGCTGCTGGCGTTCATCCGCAGCTGAGCGAAGTGGTAGAGTCGGCGCGCGATGACGAAACCGATTCAGGTGTTACTGCAGACGACGATCGAGACGACCGCCAACGATTGGCACATTGGTCGCTTCTCGATGTTGCGCGACTACCTCGCCGCGCTCACCGCGGCGGATGGCAGTCGGTTGTTTGAGGTCACCGCGAGAGATCGGGATCGCATCGGCGCGCCGGACTCCACGCTGTCAGCGCTCGACCGATCGACGTACGACCAGCTATGGCTGTTCGCCGTCGACACCGGCAATGGTCTCGACGCTGCCGATCGCGCTGGAATCCTGCGGTTTCGCGCGCGCGGCGGCGGTCTCATGATCACCCGCGATCACATGGACCTGGGTTGCTCGATCTGCGAGCTGGGTCCGGTCGGTGCGGCGCACGTATTCCACACGCACAACCTTGCCGGTCCCGTGCCGCCGCCGGACGACCGCGATACCACTTACATCGGTTGGCCGAACTTCCACTCGGGTGCGAACGGCGATTTCCAGCGAGTCGAAGCCGTGCTGCCGATGCATCCGGTGATGCGTGAAGTGATGTATCTCCCTGCGCATCCGCATGAAGGCGCCGTGGTGGCGCCGGCGTCCGAGCCGCGCGCGCGAGTGATTGCAACGGGCAAGAGCCAGGCGAGCGGCCAGCAATTCAACATCGCCGTCGCTTTCGAACGCTCGGGCAACGAAGGCCCGGCGATCGCGCAGTCCACGTTTCATCACTTCGCCGACTACAACTGGGATCCGCGCCGCGGCAGTCCCGACTTCGTCACCGAGCCTCCCGGCGAAGCTCTGCCGAACACGCCGAGCGCGATGGCTTCGGTTCAGCGATATGTGCGCAACGTTGCGTTGTGGCTCTCGGGGAGGCATTGATGACCAAGCGAGCCTGTGCCCACCTCGTGGCCGTCCACGAGGTCAAGCAGCCCGAGCGCCGCGTCTGCGAAACCTGCGAAAAGTCGGGCGACCGTTGGGTGCATCTGCGCACCTGCCAGAACTGCGGCGTCACGCTGTGCTGTGACAGCTCGCCGAATCGCCACGCTTCCAAACACGCGCGCGCCAGCGGCCATCCTGTGATCGCATCCGCCGAGATCGGTGAGCGCTGGCTCTACTGTTTTCCGGATGATGAGACGGTCATGTACTGACCGCAGCTTCAGCGCAGCTCGTCCGCCAGCGTGGCGATGAGCTTCGCAGCCGGCAATGCGCGCACGAGCGGCGCGCCCTGGCCGGCCCATTGCGCACCGAAGCGTGTTTCACCCGCCGCCTTCGCTGCCGCGTTGAGCGCTTTGCCCGCGTCATAGGCGATCGGGTAGGCGGGAATCTGTTGATCTGAGACGCGCGCGCCGAGACGCGTGAACTCGTTCGCGAGACATCGCGCTAGCCGGCCCGAAATGGCCCGCGTCATCACTGTGTGATTGGCCGCGTCGCTCGCCAGCAGCGCGCGATAACCGGCGTCTGCAAGCGATTCCGGGCACGCGATGAATGCCGTGCCGAGTTGCGCAGCGGCGGCACCGAGCCGCAACGCCGCGGAGATACCGGCGCCGTCCATGATCCCGCCGGCGGCAATGACAGGAACATCGAGCGCGCGGACCAGCAATCGTGTCAGCGCCATCGTGCCGAGCCGGTCATCGGGCGCTTCCGGATCGAAAACGCCGCGGTGGCCGCCGGCCTCGTAACCTTGCGCTACTACTGCTTGCACACCAGCCGCCGCAGCAGCGAGACCTTCAGCCACGCTCGTCGCAGAAGCAAGGAGCACGATGCCAGCATCACGCAGCGCACGCACGCGCTCGGCGGGCGGCAATCCGAAATGGAAGCTGACGACGCGCGGCTTCGCGGCGACCAGTGTCTCGAGCATCGCGTCATCTGCGAGGAAGCTGCGATAGATCTCGCGCAGTTGTGCGGGCGGCCGGGCGCCGAACCTGTCGAACTCGGGACGCAACTGCGCGAGCCAAGCCGCTTCGCGCGCTGCATCGGCCTGCGCCGGTCGATGGCAGAAGACATTCACGTGCAGAGAGCGATTGGAGAGTGCACGAAAGTCCGCAATCATTGCGCGCGCACCCTCCGCATCGGTGGCGCCGACACCGAGCGAGCCGAGCGCACCGGCATTGGCAACCGCAGCGGCCAGCGTTGGCGAGGACACGCCCGCCATCGGCGCTTGAATGATCGGCAGATCGATCTGGAGTGTTTCGAGGAGGGTCATGCGCGGTAAGTATGGCCGGATGTACCATCGCCGTCACCGATAGAACCAGTTCGTGAGGGCATGCATGAATCACCGCAGTCTGTTCAACCTGACAATCCAGCTCGTTGCTTATGCCTGTGTCGTGACACTCGCAAGCTGCGCCCCAACGCTGCCGGCACAGGATTCCAGCGCTCGAATGGGAGCAGCCTCGGATACTTCGGGTGGCTATCTGAGCAAGGACGCAGCGCCCGACAGTCTGGTCTTGCTGCCGCCGCCGCCTCCCGCTGGCTCCAGCGCATTGGCGCTCGACGAAGAAGTGCACAAGAACGCCGCGGCTCTGCGCGACACACCGCGCTATAAGCTCGCAGCGCTGGACGCGGAGCTGGTCTTTCCGCGAGCGGCCGATGCATTCGCGTGCACGCTGGGAGCGCCAATCGACGAGCAGAACACGCCGCGGCTCTATCGGATCCTGCAGCGAACTCTGCTCGACTCCGCAGCGACGACCTCAGGCGCGAAGAACCGCTACATGCGGACGCGACCGTTCGCCGCTCGCGAGGAGCCTTCATGTGTAGCCCGGGATGAGGAGCGGTTGCGGAAGAACGGCTCTTATCCTTCAGGTCACGCGACGCTCGGCTGGGCTTGGGCGCTGATCCTCGCGGAAGTGGATCCGGCGCATGCCGATGCGATCATCGCGCGCGGCCGCAGCTACGGCGAGAGTCGCCTCGTGTGCAACGTGCACTGGCAGAGCGACATCGTCGAAGGCCGCTTTCTGGGCGCGGCGGTCGTCTCGCGGCTGCATGGAGTGACAGCATTCCGCGAGGACGTCGAGGCTGCCCGTCAGGAACTCGCGGCTGCGCGTGCCAAGAATCTCGCTCCAGGCCGCGACTGCGCCTGGGAGGCACAGGCGCTGACGCAGAAGATCCCGGGCGTGCTCTGAGCTTCGGCCGCTTCCCATGGAACCTTGTCGGCAGTCGCGGCTTAGGCTTGCCATGGAAGCGCGCGGTCAGCGCCAGGAGATCGCCATGTACAGCCTCGATCGTCGTCGGGCATTCGGTCTGATCGCAGCGGTCCTCACGGCGCCGCACATGCGAATCGCCGGGGCGGGAGAAGAAAAGGAAGTCGAGGCGGCAGAGGACTTGATGCGCGAGCACGGCGTGTTGCGCCGTGCTTTGCTCGTTTACGCCGAGGCGGCATCGAGACTGTCGACGAGCCGGGGCGAGGTCCCGACGACGGCTCTGCGTGACGCTGCGGCGCTGTTTCGAACCTTCGGCGAGGACTACCACGAGCGCAGCCTGGAGGAGAAGCATGTGTTCCCGAAGATGCTGGAGCAGGGTGGCGCGAACGCCGCACTCTCGAAAGTACTGAGGGAGCAGCACGATCGCGGCCGCGAGATCACTGACTACATCGCTGCTGTCACGGGGCGCGGTCGTGTGTCGCCTGCCGACATTCCTCGATTTGTCGAAGCCCTGACGTCGTTCGTGCGAATGTACGAGCATCATGCGGCAATCGAGGACACAGTCCTCTTTCCCGCGTGGAAGGCGGCCCTGTCGCAATCGCAGTATCACGAGCTGTCCGAGCAGTTCGAGGAACTGGAGCATCGTATGTTCGGCAAAGATGGTTTCGACGACGCGGTTGAGCGCATCGTCAGGATCGAGCAGGCGTTCGGGCTTGCCGATCTCGCGAAGCTGACCGCACCGAGTCCGCCGCGGCCGGCCGCCTGACCACGCAAGAACAGGCAGCGCGGTCTTGTCCGTCGCCGATTCGCCCGCTTTCCGCTTCGTGTTGACGATGGGTATCGTCAACCTGTTCGCCGATATTACCTATGAGGGTGGTGCGAGCATCAATGGTCCCTTCCTCGCATCGCTCGGGGCGAGCGCTGCCGCGGTCAGCATCATCGCGGGCGCCGGCGAATTCTTTGGCTACAGCCTGCGCTCGGTGGCCGGTTACATCGCCGACAAGACTGGCCGTCATTGGGCGATCACGTTCCTGGGGTACAGCATCAACCTGGCTGGGTGTATGCCGTCAACACGGCGATGGATGAAACCGGCGCGACACTGGGCCCCCCTACTGATTGCGCTGGTCCTGTTCTTGCGCAGCGGCGATAGCTTCAGGCTCGGCTACGGCGTCCTGCTCGGGTCGTCACTCTTGGCACTCGCTGCACTCGTTGCCGCCCGAATCATCTTCCCGGTGCCGTCGCGCCTGGAGCAGGGCGGACCTGCAACGGCGCAGGAACGTGGCTTCACGCGCACCTACTGGCTCTACATGATCGGTGCTGCATTCTTCGCTGCCGGTCTCATGAGCTTCGAGTTGCTCTCGTATCACCTGGCGAGCAGCAACACGGTCACCGCGCAGTGGGGATAGGCGTGCTGCTGGCAAGTGCGTTCTCGCCGCTGGTGTTCCTCGGCAGCTTGTGGATTGCGCTTGCCGGACTCCCGCTCTGGGGCGTGGGCTATGCGGTTCAGGACACACTGCTCAAGGCGTTGATTGCGAGCGTGCTGCCTGTCCGCAGACGCAACTACGCTCACCGGGCTTATCCTATTCGCCGTTGCGGTACAACTGTTGTCCATCCCGTTCTTCGTGCTCGGCGCTCGTAGCACGTCGGGAAAAACGAAATGAAGCGGTTCGTAGCAATGCTCGTGCTCTGCCTGACGTCGATGCATGCTCGGAGCACCGAGACGCAGGTGTTGGCCGAGCACGCCAAGACAATCAGTCCCGCGTCCGATGCGCTCTTCGAAGCCGAAGCGACGCCACCATCCAGCGCGCAGGATTGGGACAAGCTTCGGGCGAGCGCGGCCGATCTCGAGCGAGCCGCGGCGCGGCTCGCGTCCAAGGACCTGGCGAAGGATCGCGCGCAGTGGATTGAGTTTGCTCAGGCTCTGCAGGCGCAGGCCAGGCAGGCGGTCCTTGCAGCAGAGAAGCAAGATCAGGCCGCCCTGGTGACCGCGAATGGCGATATTGTTTCGACCTGCGAGGACTGCCACGCCAAGTATCGCGATGGCGGTCGCAGCATGAAGCAGTGACAGCTCGTTACTGCTTCTGGCCGGGATACCAGAACTTCATGTGACAGTCCTCGCAGACCTGGTCGAGCGCGCCTGAGACCTCGAACACCTTCGCCGCGTTCTTGGCCTTCGCCGCCATTACGATCTGATCCATCGTCGTGGCCAGCGCCTGCGACTGAGTGCGGAAGCCGGCCGGATTCGCCTCGATCGCCGCCTGCACTTGCTTCGCGCCGGCCACGCCGGCGTTGCCTTCGCCCTCGATCTTCACGCCCGGCGCCGCCACCACGACGTGATCGGCCTTTGCCAACGTCTGCGACGCCTGCCGCACCTTCGTCGCTGCATCGACGATCTTGGTCCAGTCGGCGGCAGTGAGTTTGGACGCATCGGGATTGCCCTGGTCGTCCTGCGCTTCGTTGCCGACGTCCCAGACAATCTGCGTCTGCACCGCCACAACGTTCTTCATGAGATCGTGCAGATCCGGCGGCGGGGCCGCGGCCGAATGGACCTCGTAAGCAGCGACCAGCAATGCGCTGCAGCCCAGGACATAGGCAAACGGTTTCATGGAGGGCCTCGTTGGTTCGGGGGAAGCATTATAAGATGCCTGCCCCGGTCGACCTCATTCCCGAGAGATCATCGCCATGAAATCGTGTTCATCCGCGCGCGTCACACGCTTCGCGCTGCTGACCTTCGCTATCACTGCCTGGATGTCTTCCGCGCCGGTCCTGGCCGCCGACAGCACCACCGGCCCGCAAATGATCGACGCTTTCGAAGGGCTCTTCGGCGTGCACCCGGGTCAACGCAGGAATCACATCAAGGGCACCTGCGCCGCAGGCGAGTTCGTTGGAACGAAGGATGCCGCTGCGCTCAGCAGCTCTGCGCTGTTCTCCGGCAAGACCATCCCGGTGGTCGCGCGCTTCTCGCTCGGCGGCGGTAGTCCCGAAGTCCCCGACGCGGCGCCGGCGCCGCGCGGCATGGCTCTCGAGTTGCGGATTCCCGGCGGCACTTTGCAGCACATCACGATGATCAACACTCCGATCTTCGCCGCCGCGTCACCTGCATCGTTCCGCGAAGCGCTCGTGGCTGCGAAACCGGATCCGGCGACGGGCAAACCCGACCCGGAGAAGCTGAAAACCTACGCCGCCGCGCATCCGGACGCGCTGGCTTTGCGCGAGTACAACAGCGGCCACACGCCGACGGCGAACTACTATCAGACCACTTACTTCAGCGTTCACACGTTCAAGTTCGTCGACGCGAAGGGCACGGAGCACCCGGTGCGGTGGCGCTTCGTCCCGCGCGACGGCACGAAGGAGATGACGGCCGAGGAAATGAAGGCTGCGCCTCATGACTTCCTCGAGAAAAATCTCATCGCGCGCACGGCGAAGGGACCGGCACTGTGGGACATGATCGTGTACGTCGGCGAGCCCGGCGATCCGCAGGACAACCCGACGCTCGCCTGGCCGGAGAGCCGCAAGAGTTTCAAGGCAGGCACGCTGTCCATCACGCAGGCGACTGCACAAGTGAAGGGTCAGGCGTGCGAGCCGATCAATTTCGATCCGCTGGTGATGGCTGATGGCATCCGGCCGACCAACGATCCGATCCTATTGTTTCGCTCGCCGGCGTATGCGGTGTCGTTCGGTAAGCGCAGGTCCGGGCAATGACTGAACAGGCCCTGCACGGGAAGCGCGTCGCCGTGACGGGCGCCTTCGGCGCATTGGGCGTCGTAGTGATGAAGTCACTGGCCGCCGCCGGTGCGAGCGTGGCTGGCATCGCGCGCGCGCCTGCTAGCAAGGCACCAGCGCAGCTCAGCGGCTTCACTTTGATTGGCGACGCAGACATCGCGGATGCAGCAGTCGCCGATGCAACGCTGCGCTCGGTTGCACAGAAGCTCGGCGGACTCGATGCGGTGGTGAATATCGCCGGCGCATTCCGGTGGGGCAAAGTTGCCGACAGTGGTCCCGATGTCTGGGACTCGATGTACAAAACGAACCTGGTGACTGCGGTCAACGCCACTCGTGCCGCGCTGTCATTGATGGGTGCGAACGGCCGCGTCATCTGCATCGGCGCAGCAGGCTCGCTGAAGGCCGGCGTCGGCATGGGACCCTACGCGGCATCGAAGGCGGGCATTGCGAAGCTCACCGAAGCGTTGGCAGAAGAGGTCAAGGATCGCCAGATCACCGTGAACGCCATCCTGCCGAGCATCATCGACACGGCTGCGAATCGCGCCGACATGCCGAAGTCGGACTTCTCGCGCTGGGTGCAGCCGGAGCAGATTGCGGAGCTGATCGTGTTCCTGTTGTCGGATGGCGCCAGTGCGATCACCGGGGCGCTGATCCCGATCACCGGCCGGGTTTGACCGCGGCGGTCTCCGCGACGATCGGATCGTGCCATCCGCCCGGCGGCGTGACGGTGCCGGCTTCTTTCGGTCCCCATGTCCCGGGCTCGTACTCGTAGAGCGGAGTGCCGGCTCGCTCGACCGGGTCGACGATGCGCCACGCTTCCTCGATGTAGTCGATCCGCGCGAACAGTGTCGCATCGCCTTCGATTGCGTCAGTGAGCACACGCTCGTACGCATCGATGTCGTTGGCGCCGGGTGTGCGGCTCGCCAGCAGCTCCGTTCTCGTGCCCACGCCTTTGTCTTCCACGTCCATGACGTTGATGCCCATGGCGAGCTCCACGACCGGGCTGATGCGGAAGCGCAGATAGTTGGGCGCAGGCTTGGCGGGAAACAGCGGCGGCGGACGCCGCAGACGCGCGTAGACCTCGGTGGACGTAACGGGCAGGCACTTGCCGGATCGGATGTAGAACGGCACGCCTTGCCAGCGCCAGCTATCGATATCCAGGCGCAGCGCCGCGTACGTCTCGACCTTCGAATCGGACGCAACACCGGGCTCCTTGCGATAGCCGCGGAATTGCCCGCGCACGAGATCGCGCGGCTCGACGGCCGCGATCGACTTCAGCACCTTGACCTTCTCGTCGCGAATCGAGTCGCTGTCGATGCGCGCCGGCGGCTCCATAGTCAGCACGGCCAGCACCTGGAACAGATGGTTCTGCACGACGTCGCGAATCGTGCCGGTCTGTTCGTAGAAAGCGCCGCGTCCCTGGATGCCGAAGTCCTCCGCCATCGTGATCTGCACGCTCTCGATGTGCTGGCGGTTCCAGAACGACTCCAGCAGCGCGTTGTTGAAGCGGAAGAACACCATGTTGCGCACCGGCCCTTTGCCGAGGTAATGGTCGATGCGAAAGATGTGATGTTCGTCGAACGTCTGCAGCAGGATGCGGTTGAGCGCTTGCGCCGAAGCGAGATCGCGGCCGAAAGGCTTCTCGACGATGACGCGTGAGCCGGCCGGCGCGCAGTTTGCCTGCGCCAGATGTTGGACGACGGCGCCGAACAGCGTGGGCGGTATCGCGAGGTAGTGAGCGGGCCGCGCTGCCTTGTCGAGCGCCTTGCGCAGCGATGTGAACGTTGCCGAATCGGCGTAGTCGCCATCGACGTAGCGCAGCAGCTTCATCAGCTTGTCGAATGCGCTTGCATCGAGCTCGCCGTGCCTCTCGATGCTCTCGCGGGCTCGTGCCTTGAGTTGTTCGAGTCCCCAGCCGCTCTTGGCGACGCCAATGACGGGAACATCGAGCGCGCCGCGCTTCACCATCGCCTGCAGCGCCGGAAAGATCTTCTTGTAGGCGAGATCGCCGGTCGCGCCGAAGAAGACCAGCGCGTCGCACGCCTGAGCGCTCATCCCGGCTTCTCGATGTGACCGCCGAACTGATAACGCATCGCCGACAGAATCTTGTCCTGGAACGTCGCGTTACCGCGTGAGCTGAAGCGCTCGTACAGCGCAGTCGTCAGCACCGGAGCCGGCACTCCCTCGTCGATCGCAGCTTGAATCGTCCAACGTCCCTCGCCGGAATCGGATACGCGGCCGGCGAATTTTTCGAGCGCCGGATCTTCGGCGAGCGCGACAGCGGTCAGATCGAGCAGCCATGACGAGATCACGCTGCCGCGCCGCCAGACTTCGGCGACGTCCGCCACGTTGATGTCGTATTGATAGTGCTCAGGATTGCGCAGCGGCGCGGTTTCGGCGTCAGCCTCGCGTGCGTGCTGGCCCGCATTCGCGCCGCGTAGCACGCCGAGTCCTTCGGCGTAGGCGGCCATGATTCCGTACTCGATGCCGTTGTGAACCATCTTCACGAAGTGGCCGGCGCCGCTCGCTCCGCAGTGAAGGTAGCCGCGCTCGGCCGTGTCGTTGGGCTTCTCGCGCCCGGCTGTACGTTCGATGCTGCCGGAGCCGGGTGCCAGGGTGGCGAAAATCGGATCGAGCCGCTGCACGACGTCGCGCTCGCCGCCGATCATCATGCAATAGCCGCGTTCGAGTCCGAACACGCCGCCGCTCGTGCCCACATCGACATAGTGAATGTCTCGCGAGGCCAGCGCCTTCGCGCGACGAATGTCATCGATGTAGTGCGTGTTGCCGCCGTCGATCAGGATGTCGCCGGGCTCGAGATGCGGCAGCAGTTTCTCGATGGTCTCGTCCACGAACGTTACGGGCACCATGAGCCACAGCGCGCGTGGCTTGTCGAGCTTCGCGACGAAGTCGGCGAGCGAAGCGGCGCCGACAGCACCGTGCCTGGTGAACTCCTGCACCGCCTTCGGCGACACGTCGAAGACCACGCAGCGGTGGCCGCCCGCGAGCAGGCGACGCACCATGTTGCCGCCCATTCGTCCCAAACCGATCATGCCGAGTTGCATCGCTACTCCTCTAGCTAGCTTGCGCGAGCGTCGAGCCTTTGGAAGCGATAACGCCGAGCAGATTGTTCCACGACGCCACGAAAGACGCGGCACCGTCCTGCTGCAGCTTCGCGGCGAGCGCCGCGAGATCCACGCCGGCTTTGCGGAACTCGCCCAGCATTTTCTCGGCGTCGCCGGCATCGGCACGCAGCTCGGGACCCAGCTCGCCGTGATCCGCGAATGCCTTGAGCGTGTTCTCGGGCATCGTGTTGATCGTCAGCGGCGCGACGAGTCCCTTGATGTAGAGAATGTCCGACGCCTTCGGATCCTTCGTGCCTGTGCTGGCAAAGAGCAGCCGCTGAGGGCGTGCGCCGGCATTCAACACGCGACGCCAGCGCGAGGATTGCAGCAGCTGCGAATAGGCGCGATACGACTGGTGTCCGATCGCAAGGCCGAGCGTGTTGGTGAGCTCGGCCGGCACCTTGCTCGCCACTGCGACATCCCAGCGGCTGAGGAAGATCGATGCCACCGAAGCGACATCGGGATTCAGGTTGGCCTCGATTCTGCGCTCGATGCCGCGCAACCACGCCTCCGCCGCTGCTCGGTACTGCTCGACTGAAAACAGCAGCGTCACATTGATCGGCACGCCGGCGAAAATCGCTTCCTCGATCGCAGGTAGCCCTTCGGCCGTTCCGGGAATCTTGATGAAGACATTGGGCCGGCCGGCGCGCGCATGCAGGTCCTGCGCCTCGCGCAACGTCGTCTTCGTGTCGTATGCGAGGAGGGGCGAGACTTCGAGCGAGACCCAGCCGTCGACGCCGGCAGTGCGCTCATGAATCGGGCGAAACAGATCGGCGGCCCGGGTGATGTCCTCCAGGGCGATCTCGAAGAACAGCTTCTCGCCCGCAACGCCGTTGCGCAGCCGCGCGCGGATCGAGTCGTCGTAAGCCGCGCCGTTCTTGATGGCCTGGTCGAAGATCGTCGGATTCGAAGTGAGCCCGGTGATCGACCATTCGCTGACGTAGCGCGCCAGCGTGCCGTTGCTCAGCATGTCGCGCGTGAGGTTGTCGAGCCAGAGACTCTGGCCGGCCCGGGAGAGCGCTTGCGTGGGGTTCATGGTGACCTCAGGGATTCGGAGACGATTTGTTGCGCCTCGGCGACCACCGTCTGCAGGTGA
>DATENH010000056.1:0-6574 GCA_035275145.1 Steroidobacteraceae bacterium
AGCTTGTGGCGCCAGTCGGGCAGCGGCACGCCGCACACGGAGCCGTAGAGACCGGCGCAATCGTACTTCGGGTACCCCGGCAACGGCTCGGTGACGTACTCGTCCATGTAGTTGCCGACCAGGCTCATCGTCACCTGACCGAGGCTGCCGACGTCGAAGCGATAGTTCGCATCGACATCGAGGCCCTGGGTCTGCAGCGAGCCCAGGTTGATGGTCGGGTCGTCGACGAAGCCGGTCGAGCCGAGCCAGATCGAGCCGTTCAGCGGCACGCGGTGCACGGCGTCGCAGAACTGCGTCGCTCCCGAGAGGCACTGCCCGATGATGAAATCCTGGCCGACCGAGCCGATCACTTGCTCCACTTTGATGTCGTAGTAGTCGAGCGACAAGCTGAAGTTCGGCAGGAACGCCGGCGTGAACACGATGCCGTACGAATACGTGTCGGATTTCTCCGGCGCGAGGTTCGGGTTGCCGGTCACGTTGCCGTTGTACTGTCCGGACGGGTTCGGAAGGATGTTGCCGTACTGCGCGGCCGTGACGCCGGTGAGTTGGCACTGCGCGAAGGTAGCCGTCGGATCGTCAGACGTCGTCGCATTGCTCAGATCGCCCGCGCACGGATCGGTCGTGCCGTTGAGCTGCACGCGCGGCTGCAGGAACAGCTCCTGCACATTGGGCGAACGCACTGCGCGCTGATAGCTCCCGCGCAGTCGGACGCTCTCGACTGGCGCCCAATCGAGACCGAGCTTGTAGCTGTTGGTGTCGAAGCCCAGGTTGTACTCGGAGTAGCGATAACCCGTTTCGAACGACAACGACTGCGCCAGCGGCTTGTCTTGCAGGAGCGGCGCGCGCAACTCGGCGAAGACTTCCTTGACGTCGAAGCCGCCGATCGTGTCGAGCGTCGGTGCGCCCTGACCCGACAGGTCGTTCGTCTGATACGAAGCATCCGGGCGCAGCTCCGAGCGCTCCGAGCGATACTCGGCGCCGATTGCGACTGCCACACCGTCGTTCGCCGTCGGCAGCTTGAACCCATACTTGCCGAGGTCGCCGGAGATCGAGCCGCTGAGCATCTGCTCCGTCGTCGAGCCTTCCATCACGCCGGGAATCTGGATGTAGGCGAGCTGCTGCGGTGTCACGGCGTTGAAGTTGAAGATGTTCCACGGCACGCAGGCAGGATCGTCGTTCGACAGGTCGGCGTCGGCGTTGACGCGGCAGACGATCTGACCCTGCGTCTGCGAGTCCGGACGCGTGTCCGTCACCGCGTTGAGCGCTTTGTTGATGCGGCTGCGAGAAACGTCGTTCTGATAGTTCTCGGACAGGATCGACGTGCCGTACAGGCCGTAGATGTCGTAGCTCCAACCATCGGCGATCTCGCCTCGAGCGCCGATGACACCGCGGAACGACGTGTGGCGCAGATCGTCGAGACGACCGCCGCTCTCGACGTTACGCCGGCCGATCGTCAGGAAGATGTCGCCCGAAGCCGTATTGCCGCCGCACCAGGAGTTGAGCTCGTCCGAGGTCAGCAGCGGATTGTCGCAGTTGACTGTCAGGTCGCCGAAGAACGGCGGTTGACCCGGCCCGCCGCCGATGAAGGCACCGCTCGCCGCGATCTGCGCGCGAGTGCGGTCGTCCATGAACATGAACTCGGTGTAGACGCTGGCCTTGTCGCTGAAGTCATAGTGTGCGAACAGGCCGGCTGTCCTGCGCTCATCGGGACGCTGGTAGTAATTGTCGGGCGCAAAGTTGAACTGATCGGTTGCCGACCAGGCGCGCAACCGGTTGTCCGGACCGATCGTGCTGTCGAAGTCGCCAAACGGCGAGCCCGACCGTGTGATGAAGCGGCCCGTCGCCGATGTCGATGAGCCCGCGCAGGTGAACGCGCTGCCCGAACCCAGGGCACAGGAGCTGAAATCGCGCTGATCCTGCTTGAGCTTCTCCAGCTCGCGGTAACCGATGTAGACCGTTGCATTACCGCGGCCATCGGGCGTGTTGATGCCGGCGATGAAGGTGATGTCCTTCGCAGTGCCATCCGTCACGTTGCTGTCGGGCAAAGCGAAGTTCCGCCCGCGCACCAGGTTGGCAATGCTGTCGTTGTGCTGGTTGTGTTGATACAGGCTGTACTGGGTATCGAGGCGCACGCCTTCGAACTTGTCGTTCATGATGAAATTGACGACGCCGGCGACGGCGTCGGCGCCATAGACCGCGGAGGCGCCGCCCGTCAGCACCTCGACGCGTTCGATCAACGCGGTCGGAATCTGGTTGAGATCGGGCGAAGCCGAGCCGGTCTGCGTCGGATCGCCCGGCATCAGCCGACGGCTGTTCACCAGCACCAGCGTGCGCTGCGAGCCCAGACCGCGCAGGTTCACGGTCGCAGCACCGGTCGTGCCGTTCGACAGGTTGCCGCCGAAGTCGGCAACTGCCTGCGGCAGGTTGTTGATGAGGTCCTCGACCCGCGTGACGCCTTCGATCTTGATCTGATCGGAGCCGACGGAGACTACCGGACTGATGCTGGTCAGACCGGGCTGCGCGATACGCGAGCCGGTGACGATGACTTCCGAAATCGTCGACGACCCCTCCTCGGCTGCATGGATCGGTTGCACGAAAGCGGCGGCGCTGGCCGCACCGAGCACGAGAGCGCGGCGCACGGCCAGCGCGAGATTGTTGTTGCGTGACATGAGGCAACTCCCCTGGTTGAGATCAGGGTGTCACCTTAGTCACGCCGCTCCTTGCGAGCGGAGCAGTCATTGCGGGATCAACGGACGCGAATCTGCAGTTTCTGCATCACCCGCTAGTGCTTCGCGTGGCTCCAGATCAGATGCGACACGAGCCAACGGCCCGATTCGCAGCGAGTGATCGCGAGGAACGTATCTTCCACCGAGCGTGCCGGGCTGCCGTCGAGCGGCGTGCTCGTGCCGCGAATCTTGCCCCATGCGTAGCCGAGCGAGCCGTCGGCGCGAGCTTCGGTGACCTCGGCTTTGTAGTCGAGCTTGTTGTCGCGAAACAGGGATTCATAGCGCGGCCGGAAATTCTGGCGACCGCGCACGACGGGTTGATCGGGCGAAAGCCAGGTTGCGTCTTCGGTGTAGCCGGCGAGCACACCCTCGACGTTGCGGCGATTGTTATTGTCGATCAGCAGCCGCGGCGCGGCGCCGACTGCCTCCGGCGATGAGCTGCAACTGGAGGCGGACTTCGCTGCGCTCGGCTGGTAAATGGCGTCGAAAGTCGTGCGCCACGTCTTGCCACCGTCGACCGGGCTCTCGATGAGCTGGCGCACCTTGCCGTCCGCTTCACGAGTCAGTGTCGTGCGATCGATGCCCTGGAAACGAATACGACTCGCGGATGTGAGCTCCGTCTGCTCGATCTTCTCCTTGGTGCCGCCGCGCATGAGCGCGTGGTCCGTGATCCACACCTGTTTCCACAGGTCAGCGCTCTGGTCGTAATAGAAGAGGCTGGTCCCCTCGCCTCCTTCGACATCGCGCCAATGCTCCAGGACGGCACAGCCATTCAGTGTCGATTCGATCGTATTGGTACCGACGAGCCGCCCGCCCTGCGTCACGTCCCAATGGCCGATCCAGAAGTCGAGCGCATGCATGCGCGGCGATTGGCGGCATTCCTGCGCCTGCGACGTCGCCCCGCAGAACGCGAGAAGTAGGCAGACCCACCTGATCACGAGTTCATCCTCCAGAAATGGAAGAACGTAGCGTTTCCGCCTGCGCTGGTGCGTTGCAGTTACTGCGAAAAGGAATTCTGCTCCATCACCAGGCGCCACTCGCCAGCCTGCTTCTCCCAGACCATGAGACCGCGATGGTCGTCTGTGAACGACGCGCCATCCAACGACCCGGCACCCTGGTAGCGATGTCGTACCACGCCCGCGTCGCTACCCAGGAGGCGAACGACGACCTCGGTGCGCGTGCCGCGATCCAGCCGATAACCCGGCGAGCGGATGACTTTGAGAATGGCCTCGCGATCCATCGTCATCCCGCTCGGGGCCGTATAGAGATAGTCCGCGGCTGCCAGTTGCTCGACAGTCACAGCGTCCTTGTCCAACCACGCCTGAAACCAACGCTCGCTCACCCGCTGCAATTCCGACGACATGTGCATCCTCCTTACGGCGGTGCTTCGCGAAGCTTGCGCTGGAACCACGCAACATCGTGCCATCGATCGAACTTCCGCCCGACGGCTCGAAACGTCCCGATGTATTCGAAACCCACCCCACGATGCAGAGCCATGCTTGCCTCGTTCGGTTGCGTCACGCCGGCGTCTCCACGAAGGGCTTGTAGCCCGGCTTGTCGCGGACGATCGGACACGGATCTCATGCAGCCCGCGTAGGCTCGCAGCAGGGCTTACCTTGATTCAGCCGAGTCGGCGCTGCGCCGTAGGTCGTGCTCTCGCCGGTCGTGAGAAACGTCTCCCACTGAATCCCCTGCGGATCGGCGCTCCAGCTCTTCTCGCTCTTGGCGTAGCAGCAGGTCGTCGCGCCTTCTTCCAGAATCGGCGCCTCGGCGCGCTGCAAGCGTGAGTAGACATCCGCCAACTCAGCCCGGTCTTCGACCTGGATGCCCAAGTGGCGGATACCCGCTTCGCCGCCGCGCTGACTGATTGCGAAGTTGATGCGCGGATCCTCGAGCATCCACTTGGCGTAGTCGCTCTTCGTCACAGTCGGCTCGGCCGCGAACAGCGTGCTGTAGAACCGGATCGACTTCGCCAGGTCATCGACGCTCACGTGGACGTGCAGGCGCTTCATGATGAATACCTCGAGTCACAGACGTTTTGACAGGAACGCGGAGCTCGCGGGACACAGGCCTGCGAACTCAGGCGTAGCGCGAATTGCAGACGGTGCGCTATCGCGCGAGGTGACGATGTAGCCACGCGACCGGAAGAATGACTCAGCGGTGGTTGTCAGCAAATAAACGGTCGCCGCGCCGCGGTCGCGCGCGTGCTGCTCGGCATGCTCGACCAGCTTCTGCCCAAGTCCTCGCGTGCGATGCGTAGGATCGACGACCAGCGAGCGCAGCAGCGCATCCCCGCCGTAGAACTGAACGCCGACGATCCCCACCGGCGCGGCAGCCGCACCCGCATAAAAGAAATCGTCCATGTGCTCTTCCGCAAGGTCGGAGGTCGGTAACGCTGCGCTTTCCAACAACCTAACGACCTGAGCGCGGCCGGGCGCGCGGTGAATGGCTATTGCTGTCCCCGTAGTCACGCCGCTCTCCTTCGTTTACTGGACTTGGGTTTCGCGACAGCGTCGCGCGCACTCGCACAGGCGCTGCCGGCGCAACAGTTCTCGGTCAGATAGCCGACCAGCTCATTCATGGCGTCGAAGTCGACGCTGTAGATCAGGCTGCGACTTTCACGACGCTGCACGATCAGCCCCGCTCGGTGCAGGTTCTGCAAGTGAAACGTAAGCGACGATGGCGCGAGACCAACCGCGTCGCCGATCGCACCTGCAGGCAGACCCGCCGGACCCTGCTCGACGAGAAGGCGATAGATCTGCAGGCGATACTCGTGCGCAAGCGCACCCAGTGCCTCGACCGCATGCTCGGTTTCCATGCGCGATACGATATTACGAGAAAAGTCGAATTGTCAACGACTGGACTTTCATCGGCAGCGCCGCGGCGGAACCTTGGCTCGTTGCAGTGATTAAGGTGCATGACTCGCGCGACGGGCATCTTCGCTGCTGCATCGGCGTGGATGCTGACCGGTCTGCAACCGGCGATTGCCCGAGAGGCCGAATGGTCCGCCGAGCTGCTGATCGGGGACGCGGTGAATCTGACGAGCCGCACGCACATACACAATGCAGAGACTTCACCCGCCGCCTTCGGCGGCGACTACGAGACTCGCGGCCTCGAAGGACCCCTGCACTACGCCTGGCGACTGACGCACTGGACTCAGAATCGCGGCTGGGAACTGCAGCTGCTGCATCACAAGCTACACCTGCGCAATCTCCCGCCGGGGGTCGAGGCTCTCTCCATCAGCCATGGATTCAACATCGTGACGCTCGGGCGCGCATATGCGCGGAACCCATGGCGATTTCGCCTCGGACTGGGTCCCGTCATCGCTCACCCCGAGGCCCGGATCGGCGGGGTCTCGTACGGCGGCGACTACGAGCTTGCCGGTGCAGCAGCCGTAGGCAGCGTCGGCGCAGCGTTCGACCTGACGCCGCGCTGGTCGATAACAGGTGAGATTGCAGCAACGTTCGGCTTCGCCTACGTTCACCCGGGCGGCGAACCCGACTTGAGCTTCAGCGTTCGAAATCCGGCGCTGCATGCGCAGTTCGGGATCGGCTATCGGTTCTAACCAGGGAGCTGCTACGGAACGCGCGGCGGCACGTGGCAGAAGGCGAGCAGCGTATCGACAAGCAACGCGCGCTCATCGCCCGATTGCAGCACGGGAGCGCACTTGCCGACCCGCGCAGGACAACTGCCCGGTCTGTTCGTAGCCTGTAACCCTCCGTATTGCTGCGCCGCAAGTCGTCTCCTCACCGCCCTACTGGCATTTGCACGAAGCTCCCGCCCAACCATTCGATGGTCAGCGGTTCGCCCGCATCCGCGTTGGTCTCGTCGCTCACGTCCTTGCCGGT
>DATENH010000057.1:0-8862 GCA_035275145.1 Steroidobacteraceae bacterium
CGCAGCCGAAGTGCTCTCGACCAGCCCGGCCTGCTTCAAGAGCCTGGCGAGCGAAATGGTAGCTTCATCGATCGTTTCAACCCGCGTCGGAACGTCGCTGGGGACTTCGCGCTTCTGACTGCGACTTCGGAAGTTCTCTTCCGCACGATCCGCTGCCGGCTTTCCGTGAAACCGCGCAGTGATTTCATTTGCGAGCTCGAGCTTGACAGTCATCGGATTGCGGCCGCCGTCCACTGCAGCGCGCAGCTCCGCAAGCTCTGCGTTAGAGCGGAATGACAGCAGATCGAAGTATCGCCACATGAGCTCATCGGAGATGGACATGAGCTTGCCGAACATGTCGTCGGCCGGCTCGGCAACGCCGATGTAATTGCCAAGCGACTTCGACATCTTGTTGACGCCGTCGAGCCCTTCCAGCAGCGGCATCGTGATCACCACCTGCGGCTCCTGACCGAACGCTTCCTGCAGCTGACGCCCGACGAGCAGGTTGAATTTCTGGTCTGTGCCGCCGAGCTCGACGTCGGCTTTGAGCGCAACGGAGTCATAGCCCTGCACCAGCGGATACAGGAATTCGTGGATCGCGATCGGCTGACCGCCCTTGTAGCGCTTGGCGAAATCATCGCGCTCCAGCATGCGCGCGACGGTGTGCTTGGCCGCGAGCCGGATCAGACCGACCGAGCTCATCTCGTTCATCCAGTGCGAATTGAACACGATGCGCGTCTTCTGCGGATCGAGGATTTTGAAGATCTGCTGCTGATACGTGAGGGCATTCGCCTGCACCTCCTCGGCAGTCAGCGCGGGCCGCGTGGCATTCCTGCCGGAGGGATCGCCGATCAGGCCGGTAAAATCTCCGATCAGGAACAGCACCTCATGACCGAGCTCCTGGAACCGCCGCATCTTGTTGATGAGCACGGTGTGGCCGAGATGCAGATCCGGAGCGGTCGGGTCGAACCCCGCCTTGACGCGCAAGGGCTGGCCGCGCCGCAGCTTCGTCAGCAGCTCCGCCTCGAGCAGGATTTCCGACGTGCCGCGCTTCAACTCGGCCAGTTGTTGTTCAGCTGTCAACATAGTTCTCGGATCCGCCAAACGCTCGACTCTAAGGCGTCCCCCGGCGCAACGGCAAATTACTGCAAGCTGCGCACCGCGAATTGCAACACCGCGGGTTGACGGCAGCGGTGCTCATCTTCTAACTTCGCGGCGCTCCTCCAACTCACTGATCGCAAGTGGGATTTGAAGTTGACTCAGCCCAGGATCGGATTCGATTACAAACCTGCCTCGCCGTCGTCGCGTCGCGCGGCACATGCAAAGTGGTTCATTTCGGGGCTGCTCCTGCCGCTGATAGGGGGTGCCACCGCGTACGTGATCGCCAATCGCGAGTCGCCTGTGCTCGCTCCGCCACCGCTGCAACCGGACGCACTCGGCCTGGATTTCTCTGCGCTACCCATCGAGCAGCTCTCGACTGTTCCGCAGCCCATCGGACAGACGGTCGAATTCGTCGTACGTCGCAACGACACCCTCGACCGCATCTTTCGTCAGCTCAAACTGAACCTGACGGACCTCGCAAGCATCCGCGAGTTGCCGGGCGTGCAGGAACAACTGGATCGCTTGCGACCGGGTGACACGATCAGGCTCGTGCACGATGAAGGTCTCGTGCAGTCGCTGAGCCGCCGCATCAGCGAGACCGAAGTACTCTCGGTGACGCGAGTCGACGAGACCGGCAACTCGGCATTCGCTGCCGAGGTCGTGGCGACTCCAGTGGAGATCCGCGAAAGTCGCGCGCAGGGCACGATCGACACTTCGCTGTTCGTTGCGGCCCGCGCTGCCGGCGTCAGCCCGGAGATCATTCTGCGACTCGCCAACGACATCTTCGGCTGGGACATCGACTTCGCGCTCGACATTCAGCCCGGCGACCGCTTCAACGTCATCTACGAGCAAAAGTTTCGCGACGGCGTCTACATCGGCGACGGTCGTATCCTGGCGGCGGATTTCGTGAACGACGGCACCGTCCATCGCGCCGTCTACTACGAATCCGCCGACGGCAAGATCGCCGACTATTTCTCGCCGGACGGACGTAGCATGCGCAGGCAGTTCCTGCGCGCGCCGCTCGACTTCACGCGCATCAGCTCGAACTTCGACCCGCGTCGGCACCATCCGATTCTCAACATGATCCGCGCGCACAAAGGGGTGGACTACGCAGCGCCCACCGGCACGATCATCAAGGCGGCCGGCGACGGTCGCGTCAGCTTCGTGGGCACCAAGGGCGGCTACGGACGCGTGGTGATTCTCGAGCACGGCGGTGGAATTTCGACCCTGTACGGCCACATGTCGCGCTTCGCACACGGGCTCAACGATGGCACTCGCGTGAAGCAGGGGACGACGATCGGCTACGTCGGCAGCTCCGGCGCCGCCACTGGCCCGCATCTGCACTATGAATATCGCGTCAACGGCATCCACAAGAATCCGCGCACCGTTTCGCTGCCGGACGCCGCGCCGATTCCCGAGGGCTATCTGGCGGAATTCAAGTCCCACAGCGCGCAGCTGCTCGCACGGCTCGATCGGGCGGGCGACTCCGGCGTAGGCGTAGTCGCCACGAACTGATTCACGGCCTGAACGTCGTGTAACACACGAACGCGGGGGCCGTAGTATCCTCCGGCTACCCCTTTACGGCATCGCCTCATGCTCGACGTGAATCTCAAAGCTCCCGAGCATTACATCAATCGGGAGCTGTCCTTTCTCGACTTCAACGAGCGCGTGCTCACGCAAGTGCACGACGAGTCGTTGCCGCTGCTCGAGCGCATCCGCTTTCTCGGCATCTCGTGCTCGAACCTCGACGAGTTCTTCGAGATTCGCGTCGCCGGCCTGAAGCAGCGCCTGGAGCTGGGATCGCTCGGTGGCGGGCCGGACGGCATGAGCGTGCCCGAACAGCTGGCGGCGATTCACAAGCGCGCGCTCGCGCTGGTCGAAGACCAGTATCAGCTGCTCAATCAACTGGTCTTTCCGGCGCTCGCCGCCCACGGCATCCAGTTTGTGAACGCCAAGACTGCGAGCGCGAAACAACGCAACTGGCTCGCAGAGTATTTCGCCAATGAAGTGGAGCCGGTGCTGACTCCGCTCGGCCTCGATCCGGCGCGGCCGTTCCCGCGCATCCAGAACAAGAGCTTGAACTTCATCGTCCGCCTTTCGGGGAAAGATGCGTTCGGGCGCGATGCGGAGCTGGCCGTCGTGCAAGTCCCGCGCTCGTTGCCGCGCATCATCCGGCTGCCGCAATCGAGTGCGTCCGAGCAAACGCATTTCACCTTTCTCTCGACGGTCATTTCGACATTCGTGGCGCAGCTCTTCAGCGGCATGAAGGTCGAGGGCAGCTGGCAGTTCCGCGTCACGCGCAACAGCGATCTGTTCGTCGATGACGAAGAAGTCGACAACCTGCTGCGCGCAGTCGAGGGCGAGCTCGCACAGCGCCGCTACGGCGCGGCTGTGCGCCTGGAAACCTCGTTGGACTGCCCGCAGGACATCGCTGATTTCCTGCTGCGTCATTTCGCGCTCGACAAGGACGATCTGTACCAGGTCAACGGCCCGGTCAATCTGAACCGCCTGATGGCAATCTACGATCTGGTCGAGCGACCCGACCTCAAGTACCCGGCGTTTGCGCCGAGCGTGCCGAAACGCCTGATCGCCAAGGAAGACATCTTCGCGGTCATGCGCGAGGACGAGTTGCTGGTGCATCACCCGTTCGAATCGTTCGCGCCGGTGATCGACTTTCTGCGTCAGGCCGCGAGCGATCCCGACGTGCTCGCGATCAAGCAAACGCTGTATCGCGCCGGCCCGCAGTCACCGGTGGTCGACGCGCTGGTCGACGCTGCGCGGGCAGGAAAAGAAGTAACCGTCATCATCGAGTTGATGGCGCGCTTCGACGAAGCCGCCAACATCCGTCTCGCGACGCGTCTGCAGGAAGCGGGCGCGCACGTGATGTACGGCGTCGTCGGCTACAAAACGCACGCGAAGCTCATCATGGTCGTGCGCCGCGAGAGCGGTAAGCTGCGTCGCTACTGCCATTGCGGCACGGGCAACTATCATCCGGACACTGCGCGCTTCTACACGGACTACGGCTTGTTCACTTGCGACGACGCCGTGGGCAAAGACCTGCACGAGCTGTTCCTGCAGTTGACCAGTCCAACGCGCGTCGCGACGATGCAGAAGATCCTGCAATCGCCGTTCACGCTGCACGAGTCGCTGTTGGAGAAGACCAGGCGCGAGATCGCACTGGCACAACAAGGCAAGCCTGCCCGCATCATCGCCAAGCTGAACGCGCTGGTGGAGCCGCAGATCATCCAGGCGCTGTATCACGCCGCCATGGCGGGCGTGAAAATCGATCTCATCGTGCGCGGCATCTGCGCGCTGCGCCCGGGCATTCGCGGCATCTCGGAGAACATCACGGTTCGCTCGATCGTCGGCCGCCTGCTCGAGCATTCCCGCGTCTACTACTTCCACAACGACGGCAGCCCCGAGATCTATTGCGCCAGCGCCGACTGGATGGAACGCAACTTCTTCCGGCGCATCGAGGTTTGTTTTCCGATCGAGCGCAAGCAGCATCGCGATCGCATCATCGAGGATCTGCAGACCTATCTGGCCGACAACACGCAGGCCTGGCTACTCGGGCCGGATGGCAGCTACAAGCGTGTGCCCGCCGACAACGCGCCGGCGGTGAGCGCTCAGGAAACGCTGCTGCGCCGTTACGCGGACGCGTACGGCTAGCTGACGCGCAGCCGGAAATTCCCGGCCTTCAAGTACTCGATTTCGTTTTCGAGATCCGTCGCCGTCAGGGGATGCGCCTCGAGCCAGCCCTTCGGAAAGACGACTTCCAGCGAGCGGCCCTTCGCATGCAGCTCCAGCTTCGGCAGCGCGGTGGCGCTGCGGCCGCGATGTAGCAAGACGGCCAGACGCAGCAGCACGCTCAAGTACTCGGCCTTGATGTGCCACGGCGGCATCAAGTCGCGCAGCGACTGGACATGGACCTTACGCCGGTGCGCACCCACGACGGCCGCGAGGATGCGCTGTTCCTCCTGCGGGAAGCCCGGCATGTCCGCATGCTCGAGCAGATACGCACCGTGTCTGTGATAGTGCGAATGAGAGACGTCGAGGCCGATTTCATGCAGCCGCGCGGCCCACGACAGCACCAGCTCTGCGAATGACTCGCCCAGCTGCCATTCGCCAGTCGTCTGACGCAGGAAGTCCGCCGCCGAAGCCTCGACTCGCTCCGCCTGCGCCGTATCGACGTGATAACGCCCCTCCATCGCGCGCACGCTGCGCACGCGGGCATCCTCGTCGGTGAAGCGGCCGACCATGTCGTACAGCAATCCCTCGCGCAACGCGCCATCCGCCACACGCATGCTCTTGATGTCGAACGCATCGAGGATTTCGACGAGAATCGCCAGACCGCCCGCGAACACGGGCAATCGCTCCTCGCTCAACCCGGGCAGGCGCAGCTTCGACACATCGCCGGCCTTGAGCGCGTGCTCGATCAGGGATTCGACCGCAGCAGGCGTAATCGCGCTGTCGCCATTGTTACGCGCGCGAATCACGTCGCCGACTGCACGGATCGTTCCCGACGAGCCGACTGCCTGATCCCAGCCGAAATTGCGGAAATTCGCGCGCACCGGCTCGAGCTCGAGGCGCGCGGCGATCCGCGCCCGCTTGATCCGCTTGTCGGTGATGCCGCCATCGTTGAAGTAGCGCGAGCTCATGCTCACGCACCCCATGTAGAGGCTTTCCAGTTTCTTGGCGTGCTTGCCTTCCCCGATGATCACCTCGGTACTGCCCCCGCCGATGTCGACGACCAATCTGCGGCCGGGCTCGCTCGGCATGGTGTGCGCGACGCCGAGGTAGATCAGGCGCGCTTCTTCGATACCGGAGATGATTTCGATCGGATGACCCAGGGCGGCGCGGGCACGATCCAGGAATGCACCCTTGCGCCGCGCGCGCCGCAACGTGTTCGTGCCGACGACCCGCACGCCTTCCGCCTTCATGTCGTGCAGACGCTGACCGAATCGCTCGAGGCACGCGAGCGCAGCCTCGACCGCCTCGCGCGTCAGCCGGCCCTGCTCGTCGAGGCCGGCACCGAGCCGCACCATTTCGCGCAGACGATCGAGAATGATGAGTTGCCCGTGCGAGTAACGGGCGACGACCATGTGAAAACTGTTGGAGCCCAGATCGACCGCGGCGATGACGTCCGGGACTTTGCGAGCCATGGCCGGAGCGGTGCGCTGCTAGCTCGGGCTCACATCGAAAACGACGAGCCGCAACCGCAGGTGGTCGCGGCGTTGGGATTGCGGATGACGAACTGCGCGCCCTCGATGTCCTCGCGGTAGTCGATCTCCGCGCCGGCGAGATACTGGATGCTCATCGGGTCGATCAGCAGCGTCACCCCACGGTTCTCCACGCGCGTATCCCCTTCTTCAGAATTTTCGTCGAACGTGAAGCCGTACTGGAATCCGGAGCAGCCGCCGCCCTGCACGAACACGCGCAGCATCAGGTTGGGATTCGCCTCTTCACGGATCAGCTCGCCGACCTTGGTGGCCGCGGCATCGGTGAAGATCAGCGTGGGGGCGAGGCTCGGAACGGCGGATTCGGGAGTCATGGCGTGAGCATGGGGACAGAACGGCCAAGGATCAAGTGGGGATCAAGTGGCACCGCGCTCGTTCTCGGCCGCCTTTGCCTCGGCGGGCGCTGCGGGCTCCTTGCGGGCCTGGCCGGCCTTGCGCGGCTCGTGAATCAGCTTGCCATTGATCTCCGCACCCATCTCCATCTCGATCAGCGCGTAGTAGACATTACCGGTCACGCGCGCCGTGGCGCCGAGCTCGACGCGATCGTGCGCGAGGATGTCGCCTTTCACGGTGCCATTGAGAACGACGTTGGGCACCGCCACCGATCCCTCGACGACCCCGCTGTCGCTGACGCTGAGCGTGGCGCCCGAGTCGGCCGGCGCATCGACGTTGCCCTTGACGTGCCCGTCGACGTGAAAACCGCCGGAGAACTGCACGTCGCCGATGATGCGGGTGCCCGCACCGATGAGCGTGTCGATACGCTGAAGTTTGGGCTTACTGTTTTTGAACATCGGGGGGCTTCGGCTCGGTGGCGGGCGGCGCTGTGGAGGACGGCACGGGCGCGGCCAGGCTCTCGGCCTGGACATGCCAGGGATAGGATTCTCGCACAGGTGCCGCGAGGCGCGTCGAGCGCACCTCGACGTTGACCGCGCGCGGCTCGAAGCCTTCCGGCAGGACCACGTCCTGCTCGAACTTCTGGAAGTAGCGGAATTTGAAAGGCAGCTGGCCGTCAGCGCGGGCCGCCTCCGCGAGCTGCTGCAGACCGAGCTGCTCGGGCCGGTTGGCGCGCACGCCCTCGATATTGATGTTCACGGAGCCGGCGACCATGGCGTCCTCACGCATCGACTGTTGCAGCACGAGCAGCAGTCGGTAATGGCGCGGCGCGCCGCCGGACTGCACCTGAAAGCCCTGAATGCGCAAGCCACCGATGCCGTCTTCGGGCGAGACGATGCCGCGGTAGAAGGTCAGCTCCTCGCGCTGCTTGAGCACCTGCGCCTGCAGGTCTTCGAGATTCTTTTCCACGACGCCGTACGACTTGTTGTCGACGTTGCGAGCGAGCTCCGCCTTCGCGATGTCGCCGCGCAGCTTCTCGTTCTCCTGCTCCAGCGCGTCGATCTGCGCTGCCAGCTCGCGCCGCCGCTGCACCTCGGCGAACTTGCTGTAGCCGCCGGCGAAGCGACCCCACTCGTAAATCGCGTACAGCAGCACGAGGCCGCCGAGCAGCCCGACGATCGCGAGCCCGCGCCGCCGCCACGGAGACTGATACCGAACCACGAGCTGACCGGGGCGCATCGATCGATAAAACCGCTATGAGGTCGTATACGGGCCCTGCAGAACTGGCAAAATTACAGCACAGGCGCCGCTGGGCAATTGAGAGGCGCCGCAAGAATACCGCAAAGAGTCTCGCATGCTGTGGCTGAAGGCCTTTCACATCGTGTTCGTGGTCACGTGGTTCGCCGGCATCTTCTACCTGCCGCGGCTCTTCATGTATCACGCTGCGGCCAGCGATGCGCTGAGCATCGAGCGGTTTCAGTCGATGGAGAAGCGTTTGTTCGGGATCATGACGATCGGGGCAACGCTTACGCTGCTGTTCGGCGTTTCGCTGTTGATCGTCACGCCGGGTTTCCTACAAGCGGGTTGGTTGCACGCCAAGCTCGCGCTCGTACTGGCGCTGATCGGCTATCACGCGTGGTGCTATCGCCTGATGCGGGATTTGCGCGCAGGCCGCAAGCGCTCGTCGACCTGGTATCGCGTGTTCAACGAAGTGCCCTCGCTGCTGCTGATCGCGATCGTGATCCTTGTAGTCGTCAAACCCTTCTGACTATCCGCCATCCGCCAGCCGCTTCCTTCTGCTGACGAGGTTGCGCAGGTTCTTCTCCTGCTCCGACCAGTCCGGCAGCTGCGGCGGATCGTCCGGAAACGCACGATGCGCCAACTCGTCGAGTGCGCGCGCATAGACAGCGCGCTTGAAGTAGATGACCTCGCGAACCGGCGTCCAGTAGTCGACCCAGCGCGAGCTCTCGAATTCCGGTTCTCCGGTCGCATCGAAACGCACGCGGTCCTCGGAGGAAGTCAGTCGCAGCAGGAACCAGCGCTGCTTCTGCCCGATGCACGGCGGATTGGTATTACGCCGGACGTATTGCCGGGGCAGGCGGTAACGCAGCCAGTTGCGCGTGGACGCCAGCAACTCGACATCGTTGCGCTCCAGGCCGATCTCCTCCTGCAGCTCGCGGTACAGCGCCTGCTCGGGTGCCTCGTTCCTGCG
>DATENH010000058.1:0-7312 GCA_035275145.1 Steroidobacteraceae bacterium
CGCGTCCACCAGCGCTTGAACGCCGGCCGCGCCATGACACTGTGTTGGATCGCGAACACGCCGAGCAGGCCGGCGTTGATCAGCAACGCGATCCCGAGCGAGGTCTCGCGCGCGGAGTCGATCGACTTCGGCACGCCGAAGTTGCCGATGAAGCCGATCGCATAAAGGAAGGTGGCGAAGAAGATGGCGTAGCTCGCTACGCCGTAGATGAAGATGAGCCAGCGTTTCATGTGCGTATCCCGTTAAATAGAAGGCGGTATCGGCGTAAACGGGAAGCCGCCGCCGAACCCGCCAGGGAAACGCAGATTTCTTAGTCGTGCAGTGCGGCCAGGAGGGCTGTTGCCTCCCGCGTGCTGGCGTGGTCGCCCCCTAAGCCGTTGGTGAGGGCTTCGACGGCCCGATTGGCGTTGCTCCGAGCGGCGGCCCGGTCCGCCTTGGCCTGCTGAACGGCAGCAAGGACCAGTGCGGCTTCGCCCACATCGGCGCTCTGCGTCGGGATGCGGGCAATGCCTTCCGAGATTTGCAGTGCTGCGGTGGCAAACGACTCGGCCTGCGGGAGCTGGTTCTGCGCCAGGTAGATTCTGGCGGCAGCCGTCAGGGCGGCAGTCAAGCCCAGCCCATTCGTTGCCGACGGATAGCCGAACTGCGTGAGCGCTCCGTCGATGAGCTGCTGCGCTTCGACGACGCGCCGGCGCGCCAGCGCGATCTCGGCGCGGGTCCGCGCGAGATCGCCCAGTCGATCCTTGTTCGCAGTCGCATTGCCGCGCCAGGTACGCTCGACGCCGTCGAGGAGCTGCAGCGACTCGTCGTACCGGCCGGTCAGCATGAAAGCGCGTGCCAGTTGAAAGTCCGCGACCTGTGCACGGGCGCCGCTGCCTGACTCATGCAGCTCACGACTCGCCGCAGTCAGTCGCGGGATGGATTCGCCGGTGCGTCCGAGCCGGTTCAGGATGATGCTGTATGCGACCACTTGGTCCGGCTGCGTGGGCTTGTCCTCATCCAGCAGCTGCGCACGACGAATCGCGTCGCGGCTCGCTTCTTCGGCGAGCAGCACCTCGCCCAGTCGCAACAGCACCGATGCGCGATTCATCGCCACGCGGACCCGGCCGAGTGTGCCGCCGCGTCCGTTCTCGTCCAGCGCTCGCGCGGTTCGCCCGTTGAGCTCGAGCGCTTCGCGGAAGCGGCTCTTGCGGAAGTAGATGCCACCGAGATCGGTCAGCACGGCGTGATACTGCAAGCCCCGCGTGTCTTGCGTGTCCTCGAGCATTTGCTGCGCCGATCTCAGGCGTGCAATCGCAGCCTCGCTGTCCTGCCGCGCATCCGCGACTTCGGCCTCCGCTCGCAAACAGTCGACCTTGGTGGGGACTTCCGCTTTCGGCGCGCGCGCCAGCGCGGCGCGCGCATTTTGCATGTGCTCCTCGGCGAGGTCGTACTTGCCTGCATCCCCCTGCGTCCGGACGATCGTGCATTCGATGTCCGCGATCAGTTCCGGATCGTCCTGTTTCTCTGCGATGGCCAGCGCACGCGCGAGCACCGACCACTGCTTGTCGGTGTTGCCCAGATCCATGTAGCGCCGGGACATCTGCACCAGCATGCGCGCGGCGAAGGGTTGATCGTTGCCGTATCGACGGTCGAGAAGCTCCACGCCGCGGTCGACCAGCTCGATCGGCGTGAGCGGCTGGCCGCCGGGCCCGACTTCCTCGAGCATCAGGCTCATGAACTCGCTGGACGCTTCGGCACGCTGCGCCTGAAAACGCGCGACGTCGCGCTGCCGCGCACTCTCGAGCGCCTGCCACGTCGTGCCCGCAATGCCTGCGATGAGCACGAGAGCGATCGTCGCGACGGCCGCGACTGCGAGCCGGTGTCGCCGCACGAACTTGCGGATGCGATAGGCCCGCGACTCCGGTCGAGCGCTAACCGGCTCGTGATTGAGATAACGCTGGAGATCGCTGGCGAAGGCATCGGCGGTTGCGTAGCGATCGGCGGGCGCCTTCTGCAGCGCCTTCGCGACGATGTTGTCGAGATCGCCGCGTAGCATGCGCGCCAGATGCGGCGCGGACAGGCCGTACGTCTTCAACATCTGCGAGTCGGCCTGCAGGGCTGCATCGCTGAGACGCGACGGCTCTGCATCGACCAACGCCTGCATTTGCTCGACCGGCGTCACCGCGTCACTTGCTGTCGGGTGTCTGCCAACCAACAGCACGTACAGCAGCACGCCCAGCGCATACACATCGGTCGCAGTCGTGACTTCCGCGCGTTGCAGTTGTTCCGGCGCGGCGTATTCCGGAGTCATGGCGGCGCCGGCGAGACGCGTCATCTCGCTCGGCGCTGTCACTCGTCCATCGCCTTCGAGGAGCTTCGCGATGCCGAAGTCGAGGAGCTTGGCGCTGCCGTCCTTCGTCACCAGGATGTTCGAAGGCTTCAAGTCACGATGCAGAATCAGTCGGCCATGCGCATGCGATACGGCGCGGAGCACTTGCAGGAAAAGCTGCACGCGCGCCTCGACACCGAGACCCTGCGCGTCGCACCAGACATCGATCGGCTCGCCTTCGACATACTCGAGCACCAGATACGGCTGTCCTGCGGCGACGCCGGCATCGATCAGGTGCGTGATGTTCCGGTGCGAGAGTTTCGCCAGCGCGTTGGCTTCGTGCCGCAAGCGCTCGGCGCCGCCGTGGCCGAGCGCGCCGAGATTGAGCAGCTTGACCGCGGCCTGTCCTTCGTAGCGTCCGTCGCTGCGCCGAGCGAGCCAGACACTGCCCATGCCGCCCTGGCCGAGCGGTCGATCGAGCGTGTAGCCGCCGAAGCTGCGGCCGGCGAGCCCGGTGACACCCAAGGGATCGAGCATCGGATCGATCGCGTTGTCTTCGAGGAAGCCTTCGTCGCGGACCGAAGCGTGGTGCGACAACAGGCCAGCGATGTGGTCGCCCAGCGCCGCATTGCGCGAGCGAATCTCGGCGAGCCGAACGGCCCGCGGCCGTTCATCGAGGTCGAGCAATTCATCGAGCAGCGCGCTGACGGCCTCCCAGCCTGCGCCTGTCTTGTCGGACATGGGTTCCCCGGCCAGGTCTTCTTGCCGCAGATGATAGCTGCGCGATCTCGATAGAGCACGATCGGCCCGCCCTGAGAACGTTCGCGCGGCCGCTGCAGGCAGCATTACGGGACAAATGCGACGCCCGACATGTTTTTCAGGGCTGCGCGGGGCTAGGTTGCGCGCAAGTCGTCATCGGGAGCTGCTCATGTCGCATCGATACTGGTCGATCATTCCCCTGATTGCGCTCGCAGGCTGCAACACCATGGGTCAGATCACCGTGAAGAACTACACCGCCGCATCGGGCCAACGCGTGATGGTCGGACAAGCGGAGCCCAAGTCGGAGTACCAGTGCCGCAAGCTCCTCGAAGAAGAGCACGACTGGGGCATGAAGGAGAGCGTCGACAAGGCCGGCGCGATCGAGCGATTGACGCAGGCGGCAGTGCAGGCAGCACCCGGCAAGGGTGCCAACTACGCCTACCTGCACCTGCCTGGCGAAGCGACCGTCGGCATCGTGAACGTCAATGCGTTCAACGATCCGGAAGTCGTTTACTACCAGTGCAGCAATCTGCCGGCGGCGAGCTAGCCGCGGGTCGTCTCCCATATTCCCGGGATGGACAGTGTTGCGCATAGCTGTAACCGTGCAGCCATGCGCTCGATCCTCAACACTCTCCTCGCGACTGCAGTGTTCGCGTTTGCGTGCTCGACGGTTGTCGCCGACGAGCAAGTTGTAGTCGTCAACGGCGTGCAATTGCCGAACGCAGCCGTCACCGCCTTGCAGCTCGCGTACCGCACGATCATCCCGAGCGGACGTTATTGGTACGACCCGGCTTCCGGGCTATGGGGCCGCGAAGGTCAGGCACTTGCCGGACAGATGCATGCAGGGCTGCAGATCGGCGGCGCTCTCGATGAGGACGCTTCGGACGGGGACACCGATGTCTACGTGAACGGACGCCGGCTGCCGCGTGCTGAGCTGCATGCGCTTCAACAACTGGTCGGGCCAGTGCGTCCGGGGCGCTACTGGCTCGACCCGTATGGCAACGCAGGGTTCGAGGGCGGACCGCCGCTGGTCAACCTGGCGCAGGCGCGTGCGCGGGGTGCACAGGGCTACGCCGGTTGGAATAACAACACTCCCTTCGGCAACTGGGGCGGCGACGGCAACTGCTCCTACTACAACAATCCGAACGGCGACAGCGTGATGATCGGCAACTGTTGATCTTCGTCGGGACCTTCTGTCGAAGGTCGCGCATTAGGCTGCGAACAGGCATGCTTGCCATCATGCAACTCGTACGCAGCGCACTCGCTTTGACTCTGATCTGCTTCTTTGCCGCGGGCTGCGAGCAGAAGCAGCCCATGGTCTACGTGCTCGACGGGCCGCAGGAAGTCACGCTGACCGTTTCGGCATCGGCGACGGAAGCGAAGGTGGGCGACACAGTTGTGCTGCATGCCAAGCGCCGCGCCGTCGGGAACTGGAAGCAGATCCCGCGCGATCAGCTGACTCCCGGACAATGCTGGCTGTACACGCCGCCGCCGGAAGTGGAAGAAGAGGTCGCGGACAATCTTGAATGGCAGGTGGATCCGGAAAATGCCGTGCGCTTGGACGGCACGGTCCGGATGGACCACACCCGCCTCGCGACCCTGATGAGAAAGGGCCGCGTTACGCTGCGGCCCGCCACTGCTGTGCGGTGCGAGAAGGATCGGGTGGAAGAAGGCCGCCCGATCCACATCGAAGTCGGCTGACTTCAGGCCGCCGCGGCGCTGCGATTCTCGACGGGCATCTCGACCCGCTGCTTCAGGCTCGCGAGACCCTTTTCGAATTCGCCGCCGACCATCTTGTCGCTGTTGAAGACGAGTCCGCACAGCTTGTGCACGAAGCCGCAGGTGCCGGTCATCGCCCAGGTGATGCTCGTCACCGCGCCTTCGCTGACGAGCGAGAACTCCGCGGTATTCGTCGCCGTGAACGGCTTCAGGAACTCCAGGCGCATCACGACTCGGCGGGCCGTCTGCGATTCCACGACGGTCATGCGGCCTTTGCCAGCACGGCCGGTGCTGTCCCATTCGTACGCGGCGCCCGTGCCGCGGTCCGGGCCGGAATAGACGATCTTCACGCTCGGGTCGGCGGCGGCGAATGGATTCCAGGTGCGGCGAGGCCGAGCAGGACGAGGGCCAGGGTGGTCATGGGAGTCTCCGTGGGTGTCTGTGCCCCAAGGACGCCACGTCTCCCGCGCAGCCGACAGCGCTTCGTTATTTCTTTTCGCCGGGGAGGGGCGCGCCGGTCGGCCACAGCACCTCGATCGTGACCCTCGGCGCAAACTCCGAGCGCCCGTACCGGTCGCAGGACAGCTGCTTGCTGATCACCTTGAAATTGAGCTGCCGGGCCAGGCTCGGGAGCATCTGCTCGACCAGCTCGCAATGCTCCGGCTTGAGGCGCAGCGTGCCGCGCGACAGCGTTATCTGCTTGCGCTCGGCGGGAAAAATGATCGGGTCGTTGAGCGCGGCCGAGGGGTCGCCCGTCACTTTTGAGATGAGCTCGCGCCGCGACTTGTCCTTCTCGATTTCCTTCATGACCTCGGGCGTCGCCTCGATCGGAAACATCGCCTTCACGTACACGGTCGAGCGCTGTTCGTGATCCTCCTCGACGGTGCGAAAGGGATCCGCGGGGCGCTCCGGATGCCAGCGATCCCAGCCGGACGACTCGCGCCGGTCCGGCATCAGCACCAGCTCGCAGTCGTTGACGCGGACCTGGACGTCGTCGCGCGCGCCCAGCGCCTGCAGGATGACTTTGACGTCACGGCGCAGCTCGTCGCACGCGAAGAAGTTGACGACGCTGCGATAAACGAACTGGACTTCGCGGAGTTTGAGGACCGCCGCGACTTGCTCCTCGGCGATCGCTGCGCCACTCATCATGAGCGAGCTGGCCGCGAGCAGGAGGAGCGTGAAGTGCCGGACGTGCGGCAACCTGTGCGGCATGGCTGACGAAGTGGTATTGATGTGCGTCCGACTGTACTCCGAAAGGCACGGCGACGAAAGCCGCGAAGCGTTGTCATGAGCGACACGTTGATCGTCGGTGCAACCGGTCATCGCAATCTGCACGCTGGCGGCGTGTCGCAGCTCAGGCGGCGCGTGCGCGCTTTCCTCGCAGACATCGCGCGCCATCTGCCGCAGACCGAGCTGCGACTCATGATCGGCATGGCTCACGGTGCAGATCTCCTCGTGGCTCGAGCAGCGTTGCGGGCCGGGTGGAAGATCGATGCAGCGCTACCGCTGCCGCTCGAACGGCACCTCGAAGACTTCGACACGAAGACAGTGTCGGAGTTGCGCGCAGTGCTCGCCGATCCTGCCGTCACTTGCACCGTCCTGTCTGCGCCGGGCGGAGCGAATCTCGACGCCAGGCACGGCGCGGGCAGATCGGTGTTCTACGACAACCTCACGCAAGCGTTGATCGAGCGAACTCACTTGCTGCTCGCGCTGTGGGATGGCAAGCCATCGTCGCGCCCGGGCGGCACGGCAGACACAGTGAGACGCTATCTCGAGGTCCGCTCGCGCTTCGTCTATTGGATTCCGACGCAGCGGAGCGACGCCGTTGACAGAGCATCGCAAGCGCCGCGCTATCTGTCAGGCTCCGGCGACACCGTGCACGACCATGGCAGCGTGATGCCGCAGGCACTCGAACAGCAGCTGCGGTCGTTGCTTCATCTACGCTCCGGTCCGTAGCGTCATACAAGCCTCGCGCACACTCGAAAATTTTCCGCGTTTGTCCGCGATCGACGACGGCGCAACGCTTCTCATCGCGTGCCGGTGCGAGCAGACTCCGCGCGCAACGACAACTATTCATCAGCGGGAGGTGAATCACTTCAGCAGAAAACTGCGGGCGCCGCCCGCGTGACCTTCGAACGGTCTCAATTCTTTCTACCGGGGATATGACATGACTACTCTTATTACAGGCGAGGAATTCTCTGCGCCTGCGGGATGCCCGCTGCGCGCGAGAACTGTGGCTGAAGGAGTGAGCCGCCGCGGGTTTCTCGGCGCGCTCGGCGCAGCCGGTGCGATGGCGCCGGGTGTGTGCTTGATGGGCGCCGCCGCGAACGCGCAAACCGTAACGACCACACTGCGCGAAGATCGGTTCGGCCGCATCTTTCAACTACCGCCGTTTGCGACGCCGAGTCCGCAGCTCACGGCAGCGCTCACGGAGCTCGGCAAGCCGGGCGGCATCATGGATGCCAAGGATCCGCTGGACCGCGGCCCGATCCTGCTGATCACGGATCCCGCGCTCAGCGTCAA
>DATENH010000059.1:0-4330 GCA_035275145.1 Steroidobacteraceae bacterium
TCCGCACCGACACCCTGGAAATTTCCGGCGACGTGCGCGTGACGCAGGGGCCCATGTCGATCGCGGCCGGCGCGGCCAAGGCGAACGGCGTTCGCTCCCAGAACAGCCGCTGGACGTTCGAGAACGCCGTGCACATCGTCACCAGCGAAGCGGAGCTGCAGTCGGACACCGCGAGTGCCGCGGTCGTCGCCGGACAACTGGCGAGCGCGCGTGCACAAGGTTCGCCGGCGCAATTCGAGCAGCGCGGCGGCCGCGCCGACCGCCAGGTGCGGGGCCGCGCGGGTGTGATCGAGTACAACATTACCGCCGGCGTCGTAACGCTCACCGACAACGTCTGGTTCAGCAACGGCAAGGACGAGTTTCGCGGCGACGTCGTGATCTACAACGTGCGCGACGAGCGCGTGCAGATCAATCCCGGCGGCCAGGGTCGCGTGCACGGCGTCATCCGGCCGGAGCGCACCAAGACTACTGCGCCGACACCGCCGCCGGCGCAAGCGCCGCCGCAGCCCGAGAGCGGCGCATGAGTCTGCTCCGCGTCGAGGGGCTCGCCAAAAAATTTCGCTCGCGACAAGTCGTCAAGGATCTGTCGCTGGAAGTCGCACGCGGCGAAGTCGTCGGATTGCTCGGCCCGAACGGTGCCGGCAAGACGACCGCGTTCTACATGATCGTCGGGCTCGTGCCGACCGACGCCGGCCGCATCATCATGGATGGCCAGGACATCTCGCGTCTGCCGGTGCATCGGCGCGCCCGCCTCGGCCTGGGCTACCTGCCGCAGGAAGCCTCGGTGTTTCGCAAACTGAGCGTGCGCGACAACATCCATGCAATTCTCGAAACACGCCCCGAGCTCGATGCGCAAAAGCGCGAGGCGATGCTCGAGTCGCTGCTCGACGAGTTGCACATCGGACACATTCGCGACAGCCTCGGCCAAAGCCTGTCGGGCGGCGAACGGCGCCGCGTGGAGATCGCGCGGGCACTTGCCGCAGAGCCGCAATTCATGCTGCTGGACGAGCCGTTCGCCGGCGTCGACCCGATCTCCGTGCTCGACATCCAGCGCATCATCCGTCACCTGAGCGCACGCAATATCGGGGTTTTGATCACCGACCATAACGTCCGAGAAACGTTGGGAATTTGCGGGCGTGCCTACATCGTCAGCGGGGGTTCGGTCATTGCGGCCGGAACTGCGGAAGAGATCCTTGCAAACCGGCAGGTCCGTGAGGTGTACTTGGGCCAGGAATTCAGACTGTAATCTTCGAAGATATTTTGGGAGCGCGTCCTGCACGCAGGCGCCGTCAAGCTCCCGAAGTTGCGAGACGAATGCTCAAGCCAGCCCTGCAGCTCAAACTTGGCCAGCAGCTCACGATGACCCCGCAGCTGCAACAGGCCATCCGCCTGCTGCAGCTCCCGGTCCTCGAACTCCAGGCGCAGATCCGCGAAGCGCTCGAGAGCAACGTGATGCTCGAGTCCGAGGAAGAGACCGGCAGCCTGGAAACCGCCGAGCTCGAAGCCCCGCAATTCGAAACACCCACGCCGACCGCGCAAACCACCGAGACGCCCGCCAGCGCCGATAGCGAGCGCACCGAGCGCGACTCCGATAGCGACCTTGCGGACGAGCAGGACTGGAGCGACGCGCAGGTCACCGGCCCGTCCGAGACGCCGTGGTCGGGCGACGACGAGCACTCGCAGGATTTTTCCGCCGCGCGCGGCGAGACGCTGCAGGAGCATCTGACCTGGCAGCTCGAAATGTCGCGGCTGTCGGAGCGCGACATGCGTATCGGCGCGGCGATCATCGATGCCATCAACGACGACGGTTACGTCATCGAGTCGCTCGATGAAATCGCGCGCAATCTGCAACCCGAGATCGTCGCGACCACCGGCGAAGTCGAGCGCGTGCTGGCACACGTGCAGGCGATGGATCCCGCAGGCGTGGGCGCGCGTTCGGTCAGTGAATGCATCGAGTTGCAGTTGCGGCAATTGGACCCGCAGACTCCCGGACGGGATACGGCACTGATCGTTGCCGCGAACTATCTCGACCAGGTCGCCGACCAGCAGTACGCACTGCTACGGCGCCAGTTGCGGGTCACCGAAGAAGAAATGGAGCACGCACTCGTCCTGGTGCGCGCCTGCCAGCCGCGGCCCGGCTCCAGCGTTCATTCCGTGCCCGCCGAGTACATCGTGCCGGACGTGTTCGTCCGCCGCACCGAGCGCGGCTGGGCCGTCGACATCAATCCGGCGAGCCTGCCGCGCATTCGCGTCAACCAGAGCTACGCCGGTCTCATCGGCCGCTCCGCCGATCACGCCATGCTGCGCACGCAGTTGCAGGAAGCGCGCTGGCTGATCCGCAGCCTGGAAATCCGCAACGAGACGCTGCTGAAGGTCGCGCGCTGCATCGTGCAGCGGCAATCGGCATTCCTCGAGAACGGCGACGAATACATGCAGCCGATGATACTCAAGGACGTCGCCGAGGCCGTGCAGATGCACGAGTCGACGATCTCGCGCGTCACGACCAACAAGTACATGCACACGCATCGCGGCGTGTTCGAGTTCCGCTACTTTTTTTCCAGCCACGTGGCCGCGAGCGACGGCACCGAGATGTCGTCCACCGCGATCCGCGCCAAGATCCGCAAGCTGGTGTCGGCCGAAGAGCCCGACAAGCCGCTGTCGGACAGCCGCATCGCCGAGATCCTGTCGCGCGAAGGCGTGCTGGTCGCGCGGCGCACTGTCGCGAAATACCGCGAGGCGCTCGGCATTCCGCCGTCGAGCGAGCGCAAGAAGGTTCCAGTCAGGTAGGTACTGTGCGAAGGAGGCTTCCATGCAACTGAACGTCACCGGCCACCACGTCGATGTCACTTCCTCCCTCAAGGGATACGTCGAGAAAAAGCTCGACCGCATCGTCAGGCACTCGGACCACGTGATAGACGTTCATTGCATCCTGACTGTCGAGAAGCTGCGCCACAAAGCCGAAGCCACCGTGCTGCTGAGGGGCGGCACCGTCTACGCCGATGCCGTCGAGCAGGATATGTACGCCGCCATCGACACACTGGCCGACAAGCTCGACCGCCGCGTCAAGAAGCACAAGGAAAAGCTCTCGGATCATCACGCGATCGAGGCACAGAAGACCCGGCCGTCGTGACCCGGTTTCGTAACTTCGGATAGCAATACATAACAAACGCCGGCCCCGCTCTCCCGCGGGGCCCGGTTGTTGCGGATTCTGTCGCGCGCGCCGCAACGGCAAGAGCGAATCGGCTATCCTGTTTGCATGCGTCTCGTCATCGTCAGCGGTCTGTCCGGCTCGGGCAAGAGCGTGGCATTGCACATGCTCGAAGACCTGGACTACTACTGCGTCGACAACATCCCGGCGGGACTCCTGCCGATGTTCATCTCGCACACGGTGCGCTCCAACGAGCCGACCTACGGCTACACCGCGGTCGGTGTCGATGCGCGCAACCGTCCCGCCGAAATCGCCTCCGTGCCGCGCCTGGTCGCGGAGCTCAAGAAGGGCGGCGTGAACTGCGAGGTGCTGTTCCTGCGCGCCGACCAGGAAGCGCTGCTGAAGCGCTACAGCGAAACGCGCCGGCGTCATCCGCTGAGCCGCGAAGGGCTCGGCCTCGCCGAGTCGCTGCGCCAGGAACGCGAGTTGCTGGAACCGATCGCCGACGCCGCGGACCTGATCATCGACACCACGCGCACCACCGTGCACGAGCTGCGCGAGCTGATCCGTCAGCGCGTCGGCGGCCGCAGCGAAGGTCGCATGTCGATCCTGTTCGAATCCTTCGCGTACCGGCACGGCGTGCCGGGCGACGCCGATTTCGTCTTCGACGTGCGCAGTCTCCCCAATCCGTACTGGGAGCCCGGCCTGTCCGCCCTCACCGGCCGCGATCCCGCGGTCGTCGAGTATCTCGAGCGTCATCCGATCGTCGCCAAGATGTTCGCGGACATCGTCGGCTTCCTCGAGCACTGGATTCCCGAGCTGATCCGCACCAACCGCAGCTATCTCACGATCGCCATCGGCTGTACCGGCGGTCAGCATCGCTCGGTCTACCTGGTCGAGCGGCTCGCGCAGCACTTCTCCGCCAAATACGCGCAGGTCCACGCGCGTCATCAGGTCGCAGGAACGACGACACGAAGCGGATAGGTCCCGCTACACTGCGCGGATGACCGAAGCCCCGGCCCCCAAGACGAGCCGACTCGCGGCGCTGCGCAGCGCTCTCGAGCAGGGCTCCATGCGCCACGGTCAGCGCATGATCAACTCGATGCATCCGGCGGAAATCGCCTCGCTGATCGAGTCGCTGCCGCCGGCCAAGCGCGAGATCGTCTGGGAGTTCGTCGACCC